>JBGSYJ010000248.1:0-59881 GCA_041750915.1 Thermoanaerobaculia bacterium
CTGAGTTGTGAGTGGGACCGGGCCACTCAGAACTCACAACTCACAACTCACAACTCACAACTCACAACTCACAACTCACAACTCACAACTCACAACTCTTTTCATCATGACTGCCCTTCCCGCTACGTTCTACCAAGAGGACACGGTTCACGTGGCCAGGGCGCTGCTCGGCTGCACGCTGCACCGACGCATTGGCCGCACGACTCTTGCTGCACGGATTGTGGAGACCGAGGCGTATCTCGGTGCGAATGATCCTGCGAGCCATGCGCGGGGAGGCCTGCGGAGCGCGCGTAATGAATCGATGTATCTCGAGGGCGGTCATGCGTACGTTTACTTCACGTACGGAATGCACTGGTGCGTGAATGTCGTGACCGGCGAAGCGGACATCGCCGAAGCAGTCCTTCTCCGGGCGGCGCAAGCCGTCGGGGGAATCGAGCAGATCAAGGCGAACCGTCCCAAGGCGAAACGGGAGTTCGATCTGATGAACGGCCCGGGAAAGCTCTGCATGGCAATGCAGATCGACCGCGAGCTCGACGGTGAACCGCTCAGAGGGCGGAAGCTCTGGATCACCGGCCGGGAGGCGGACATTGCCGAGGATGACATCGCCGTCTCCCCAAGGATCGGCATCGACGGCGCCGGGGAGGCTGCATCCTGGCCGCTGCGCTTTTTTCTCGCAGGAAATCGCTACGTCTCGGTGCGAAGAGTAGTCAGTAGTCAGTAGTAGCAAGATGATCCTTCACTGTCCTGTGGCTGTGAAGAAATCGAAGCCATTGTGTCATCCCGAGCGTCGAGCGAGGGATCTGGGCGGGGGTCTTCTAGACAGGAGCCGCCACCCAGATCCCTCGCTCGACGCTCGGAATGTCACTTCGCGATTCATTCACAATCTCTCAGGATGACAAAGGGCGCTCAGTCCGGGCGGGCGGGCTACTGACTCCTGACTCCTGACTCCTGACTACTCCTTCTGATCCCTCTTACTTGAAAAACGACGTCAGCTTCCCGACGATCCCGCGGTTCTTCTCTTCCAGAATCTGCTCCATCTCGCCCTCGTCGAACCACGTGCCGTTGCACGACACACAACGATCGAGCTCGATCCCCGAGAAGTCGATGTGGTGCAGGTCCATCCCGCACTTGGGACACTTCATGTAGTGAAGCTGTTTGAGCTGCTCCCGTTCCGCGGCTTCCATCTTGCCGAGCCGTTCCTCTTCCCACTTCTTCTTCCGCTCGAGCTCCTGCCGGGCGAAGTACTCGTCCTCGGCTTTACTTGGCTTGTCAACGTCGCTCATGGCTTTCTCCTTTGCGGGGACATTGTACCGATCAGAAGTAGACAGTACACAGTAGACAGAAGACAGTAGGGGGCCACCACCCGCCCTCGCTTTGGTCCCAAGGCCGGAGATTGGCTAGCGAGACTCCGACGCTCAGGATGAGTTCGGTGCGGGCGGGCTACTGTCTTCTGTCTACTGTGTACTGTCTACTTTTCTCACTTCAAGGTATATCGCAGTCCCGCCACCAATCGCCTTCCCTGTGAGGGATAGCCGAAGACTTCCTGATACTCCTCATCCGTCACATTCTCGAGCTTCAGGTAGGGAACGAATGCGGCCACCGCGTACTGGACTGTGGCGTCGGCGGTTGTGTAGGCATCGTTGGTGACGCGTCCGAAGGGAGCGAGATCGGTCACGTCCGCGCGAGTGCCGTTATGCACGGCCACCACAGTCGTCCGCCATGCTCGGTACGCGTATCCGATGGAGAGCGATCCCGAGTGTTCCGGCCGCCGGAGGAGCGCCTCTCCCGTATCCTGCTGCTCTGTATCGAGCCAGGTGTAACTCGCCGCAGCAGACCAGCCGTTCCGCAGCACGCCGGATCCACTGAGCTCGACTCCCTGCGTTACGGCGGCGCCGATGTTCTGGAAGACGTTCGTCAGATTGTCGTAGACGATCAGATTATCGAAGTCGTTGTGAAAGAGAGTGGCGGAGAACACACCGTTCGCGCCGATGAAGCGATCGAATCCAACCTCGGCGCTGCGGCTCCGCTCAGGCTCGAGAGCCGCGTTTCCGAAGAACGGATAGTAAAGCTCGCCGACGGAGGGGGCTCGAAACGCGTGCCCATAACCGATCCTCACTTTGCTTGAGCCGAAGATCAGCGCCGATGCAATGCGGGGCGAGAGCTCGCCACCGAACGTGTCGTAATGATCGTGGCGCAATCCAGCGGTCACCTCGAATTGCGCGGCACCGAGTGCCCTCGAGAAGCGGTTCTCGACGAAGAACGACCGGCTCGAACGCTGCTCATCGACGAGATTCGGACCGTACACGGAGACATCCGTCACCTCCGCCTCTTCCAGCTCGAATCCTCCGATGAGCGTGCCGGCTACAGTCGGCGTCTGCACGGATAGGTTCATCCGGCCGGTCTTCGATTCTGTAGTCGAGTCGGTGAAGAAGAAAGGATCCTCAGGATCGGAGAAGTCGTCGGTACGACGGCTCTCCGAAAGACTGAGTCGCCACGTCAGGTTTGCGGTCGTGAATCGCACGGGGACCGCCCACTGCAGCTCATTCCCATCCAGCCTGCGCTGCGGGCTCGGAACGAACGCCGTCCCATCGGCATTCACGTTGCGCGGAATCCCGAGGTCGTATTGCGTGTATCGCCCCTGAACGCCGATCGAAAAACGGTCCGATGGCGCGAACGCCGTGCCGAGAAGAACAGACTCCTGCTCGAAGTCGTCGTTCGGTGCGAAGCCGTCGTCGCGGCGGCTCTCGAAGGACGCATTCGTGCTGACGCTTCCGGAAGTGAACGCGCCAGAGACGGAACCGTTGAGGAGCCCGTTCCCGCCACTTTCGAGCTCGACGTTCAGGAGCCGGCCGCCAGTGGTCAGTACGTTCACAACGCCGGTGACAGCGTCGGAACCGTAGAGTGCAGAGAATGGTCCGCGAACCACTTCGATCCGCTCGACGCCGGCCGTCGAGAACCGCCCCCAGTCGTAACCGGAAAAGTAGGGGTTGTTGATCTCGATCCCGTTCCAGAGAACGAGAGTATGCGTCGAATTGCCTCCCCTCGTGAGCAGCGAAGTGACTTTCCCCTGCGAGCCGGTTCGCGAAACAATGACTCCGGGAACTTCGCGCAGAGCTTCGGCGATGTCGCGTGATTCACGCCGCTCGATCTGCTCGCGCGTGATCACAGTGACGGAAGCGGGCGTTGTTTCGACGGTTTCAGGAACGGACGCGGCGGTGACTACCACCTGATCAGAAAAAGAATCCGGTGGCTCCGGCGTCGCGAGGGGAACTGCCGACTGCGGAAAAACGGGGACAGCAAAGCTCAGGATGAGTACGACTGCAAACGACTTCATGACGACTCCTCGCTTCCCTCCGAAGCGGATCGATGCGTGAGAAGTCGTCGAGACGCTCCTCACGCCCCGGAGGAACTGCAATGGCTGTTTCGAAATGGTCGGTCTCCTGGCTTCCGAGTCATCCTCGTCACGCACCCTTCCCGCTTGTCGCAGTGGGGGTCGGACACGACCTCGCGTGAGTCGTCGTCGGTTACAGTGGCGGGGGCCGCGCCGGTATCACACCGGCTTCCCTGGAGCTACGGCAACTCGCCGCGCTCCGCACCATCTCGAATCGGTTGTGAAAGAACTGGCCGAATTGTATTCCTAATGTTTGGGAAGTCAACGACGAGTGAAGGGCGAGTAGACAGTACACAGGAGACAGTACACAGGAGACAGTACACAGGAGACAGTACACAGGAGACAGTAGACAGTACACAGTAGACAGTAGACAGTACACAGAAGACAGTAGCCCGCCCTGCCCCTTCGATCAGGACCGGGTGTCATCCTCCGCCATGTCCAGGATGAACCGCTTCGAGTTGACGGCGCGACAGCAGAGATCAGGCGGATCAGGGCGGCGGGCTACTGTCTTCTGTGTACTGTCTACTGTGTACTGTCTACTCACCCTTCTCTCTTCGTTGACTTCGCCACACCCCGGCGTTAACCTCGAAACCAGATGGTTCTGTTCAATTACGCGACAAAAGAGATCACGGCAAAGGTCGTCTACTACGGGCCGGGACTCTGCGGCAAGACGACAAACCTCCACTTCATCTACGATTCGCTCCCCTCGTCGAACCGCAGCAAGATGCTCTCGCTCGCGACGCAAACGGATCGAACGCTTTTCTTCGACTTTCTTCCGATCGATCTCGGGAAGATCCGCGGCATGCGCACCCGCCTGCAGCTCTACACGGTTCCCGGACAGGTCTACTACAACTCGACGCGTCAGCTCGTGCTCAAGGGTGCCGACGGGGTCGTCTTCGTTGCGGACAGTCAGGATGCCGCAGTCGACGCGAATCTCGAGAGCCTTCAGAACCTGGCGGACAACCTCAAGCGCCAGGGCATCCGGATCACAGAGGTGCCACTCGTGATCCAGTACAACAAGCGCGACCTGCCGAACGCCATGCCGGTCGCCGAACTCGAAGAGAAACTCAACAAACTCGGCGTCCGGTCATTCGAGTCGACCGCGACCACCGGCATGGGCGTTGAAGCGACGCTCAACGGCATCGCGCAGATCGTCCTCGCGCACCTCGCGAAAAAGTACGGCCTCGAAGGACCGGAAGATCTCGAGAACGAGATCCAGGTACTGCATCCCATCGACGACAGGCCACAGCCGGAGGCCGAGAGTGTCTGGGAAGACGAGCCTTCGTCCGTAGCCGTCGACGAGGAACAAGGCTCCACCCCCGCTGAGATTCGCAGCGAAACCTCGCCAGCCGAGAGCAAACCGACCGAGCAGCCATGGCCCGAAGCGTCGGAGCTCGTCCCTCCGCCAGTTGTGACTCCGAATCACGCCGCTTTCGACGAGCTCATCAGCGGATTTGAACATCCGGCCGACACTGACCGCGAATCGCCGACTGTCGTTCCTCTTGGATCGCTCGAAATCGAGACGACCGGTCAGGAGCGGGAGTTCGAGCTCGACCAGCCGTGGGAGAACCCCGTCACAGTTGCGCCGCCCCCACACGCGGAACTCGTCAAGGAGATCACTCTCCCCCTCAACCTCTCCCGTGAGGAGCTCGAGGGCCAGCGCAAGTTGAAAGTCCGGATCACGCTCGACGTGAACATCCTCGACTGAAATGCGGCGGATCGGAATCCGCCGCTACTTGCGCCGCCCTCAGAAATTTAACGATCGCGCCATACTGTTTCGGTCGACACCCGGAGGAGTGGTCGAGTGGTTTAAGGCAGCGGTCTTGAAAACCGCCGTACCGGTAACGGTACCGTGGGTTCGAATCCCACCTCCTCCGCCAGTGTCGCCTTCGGCGAAATTAAGAATTGAGAATTCAGAATTCAGAAAGCCCGCCCATCCCCTCTTCTGCATTCTGAATTCTGAATTCTGAATTCTCAATTCCCCTGTAGTATGCTGCCCGAACACCGGCAAGTGCGGCCGGGGGAATTGTCTTCCCCCTACCACGCTTACCAGTCCTGCACACGCACCCGGAGAGATGGGAGAGTGGCTTAATCCAGCGGTTTGCTAAACCGCCGTACTGGGAAACTGGTACCGAGGGTTCGAATCCCTCTCTCTCCGCCACTTTGTACCCCATCAGAACTTCGCCGCCACCGCTACCCGTAGCGACCGCGGTTCCACCGGATGGGTATGGATGTCCTCGATGCCCCCGACAGGTTCCCCCGGCAGACGCGACGCGTAGAAATAGTCGATGTCACTTGCGTCATCGTCGAACAGGTTGAATACATCGACCTCCAGACGGTAGCGGGGGGTGAGCGAATAGCCGGCCCGCAGACTGACAAGCCCTGAATCCTCAGAGCGGACAGAGTTGTCTTCGATCAGCGGACGAGGGCCGAGATAGCGATAGCGGATCGAACCTGAGTACCTGTCTCCCTGCATGAAAGAAAGCCCGACGGTCGCAACGCCTTCGATTGCTCCCGGAATCCTCTGGCCGGACGGATCATCGTCGTTGAAACGGGCGCGCGCCCAGGCGGCGTCGACCTCCAGCATCAACCAGCGCCGGATGCTGTAATGGCTCGAGAGCTCGATACCCCTGCGCCTGCTCGGGCGGCTCGCTTCCGTCGTGCCGGCGTCTCCTATGAAAAGCAGTTCAGAGTCGATATCCAGGCTCCATAGACCGCCGGAGATGTGAAAACGGGGAGTAGGTGTAGAGCGGAATCCGAGCTCGGCGCCTCTCGTGCGCACGAGCGCATCGACGCGCTCGGCCGGTTCGCCGGTGTTGGGATCGAACGTCTGCGTCGAGCCTCGCCCGTCGTTGCTGTGAAAGCCCAAGCCCCCATTGATGTACAGCTCCGTATTGCGCCACGGTCCGAGGATGAGACCTGCTTTGGGGCTGACGAGGGAGTCGTCGCTCTTCCCGGAGTTAGCCTCGATGTCGGATGTGACATCGAAACGGTACGCATCTGCACGGACTCCGAGAACCGTCCGAACGAGAGGAGACCAGTGCGTCGTGTTCTGAAAGAAAAGTGCCGCGCACGTCTGATCGACTGCATCCTCGCGCACGGTAGTGAGACGCTCCCGGCGTTCTGTCCGATAGAGACCAACTCTGCCGATGTCGTCGTGGCGAAGTTGAACTCCACCTACATTCTCGACGGGCCTTCCGTTCCAGCTGGACAGCCAGCGGTGCGATCCACTCAATCCCGTAACGAGCCGGTCATCGAGTTGCTCGAACTGATCTCCATTCTCGGGATCGTCGAGAAAATAGGTGAAGTTCGAAAAGAGATTCATGTCGTAATCGATGACGTACGCATTCCACTGGGTCAGCCGGCTCTCATGGTTCCTCTGCCAGTCGGCCGAAAGGGAGTACCGGTGTGTGTCTCCGCCGTCGGAATCGTCGACCAGACCGAATCGCGAGATCCGTCCATCTGCGACTGCGCGGCGCGGAATCTGATCGGTCGAGCTCCACTTCGCGTCGTACGCCATGACGGTGACGCTGAATCCTCCCAACTGATCTCCGTCGCTGTAGCGCATCACGGCATTGATCTTTTCATACCCATCGGGCCGGACCCATGGGCCGTCGTTCTGCGCGAGCTCGACCGCTGCCAGTAGAAAACCGCTTCCCACTTTCGGCGAAGCGGCGGCCAGTACCCTGCCGTAGTCGAACCGTCCGCCCTGGATCATGACGAAGGGCTGATCCAGAAAGTTCAGATAGTTCACGTTGACGGCGCCCGCAGTGGCGAAGTCGCCTTCGTCGGCGAAATAAGGACCCTTCTTGTACTGAACCCCGCTGATCAGCTCCGGAATCAGAAAGTTGCTGTCGGCGTAACCCTGTCCATGACCGTGCGTGGGCATGTTCACCGGAAGACCGGCGACATTGATTGCGAGATCGGTTCCGTGATCGAGATTGAATCCGCGGAGGTAGTACTGGTTCGCTTTGCCCTCGCCGCTGTGCTGGCTGATGATCAGTCCGGGAACTGTCTCGAGAACTTCACCGGGACGCTGATACGGTTGTCGTGCGATCTTCGCGGCGGACACGACGCCAACCGTACCGGAATCGGCGAAGCCGAGGAGATCATCGACGGGCTCATCGAGCTCGGCGAGATTTCTGAACGTCTGCCGTCCGGTCACGACGACTTCCGCGCTCGACGACAGAAACATCGTCGTGTTCAGCTCGACCACTCCGTCCCCGATCGTGACTGATTTCATGAGCGAAGTTGCGAAGTTGATAAGACGAAATGCGATGTCGTAACGGCCCGGTCCCAGAGGTAACCAGTACTTACCAGAGGAGTCCGTGACGGACACCTCTGAGGCCCCACCGCTGACCGGCGTGACCTCCACCGTGACACCAGGAAGCGGGGCGCCTGTCGAGTCGAGGACCACGCCGCCAATGCTGCCGTGAGCCATGGCGATTCCCGCAGGGGCCGAGATCAATGCGGCGAGCAGTATTGCTCGTACGAGCCGTGGCATCCCACGGCGAAACACGAGATGCGTTCTGTGAATCACAGAGCCTCCAGAACCACTTCATGAAGTCTCACTGCACACGCAACCGGACCGAAGGCAACTGAAGATCGAGCGAGCGTCGGTCATGTCAGCGCCGTCAGTGGAGGAGGCTGGAGACTCTTCGGATGTCAGGTGAGGCGATTCTGGTCGTGGGGCGGGCTGCGGTCCCTCACACGTGAACAGTCGAGAACTTCCGGTCGGGAGTGACGATGCTGCGCGTTCTGCAGAAGAACGCGGTCGGGAATGCTCAGCGGGTCAACATAACCGACGCCGTCGCTGATGTATGCGTCGAAATGCGCAGTGCTGTTGGCGCCGTGTTCAGGCGTGTGGGAGTTGTCTTCGCCGTTGTGACCGTCTTCCGCTCCATGCCCGGATGGCTCGTGCGGATGTGCGTGCGGGTGTTCATGTGAGGTCTCTCCATGCGAATGGAGCCTGATCCCGCCCCCGGCGTGGTCATGATCGACGTCGTGGAAAAACAGATGGAGGGCGGGTGTGAGCACCGTCCCCGTCAGATAGACGGCGAGCAGCAGCGGTCGGGCGGAGCCGGTCATAAGTACTCGGAATTACGCAGTGAATCGAAGAACGGATTCTATAACTTATCGAGGTCGATTCGCTCGAGCGGTTTGACTGCCGGGCCGTTCAGAACTTCGCCGCCGGCCGAGAACCGTGAGCCGTGACAGGGGCAGTCCCAGCTCCGCTCCGCGTTGTTCCAGTGGACATCGCAGCCCATATGCGTACATACCGGGGACAATGCCGTTAGTTCCCCAGAGTCGCTGCGAGAGACAGCCATCTTCCGGCCGTCGATTTTCAGCAGTTTTCCCTCACCGGGGAGAACGTCGTCCAGCGACTTCCCCTCCACGTCCACCGACGTGAGACGGTCCCCAACGAGATGCTTCGGGAAGTCAACATTCTCAGTGACGAAGTCGACGGCGGACGCGATCGGCTTGATACGGGTGGGGTCGAAGAGTTCCTTCCATGGATTGTCGATCGCGCGGATCAAATCCGAAACGAGCATTCCCGAGAACGTGCCGAACGTCATTCCCTGACCTGCAAACCCCGTTGCAACATAGACGTTTTTCGAGAATGAGTTCCGTCCGATGTATGGAAGCCCATCGAGAGGCTCGATGATCTGGCCTGACCACCGGTGGCTGATCTCATGAACGATGAAATGCGAGCGGATGTAGTCTTCCAGCGCCTGATAGCAGCTTTCGGTATCCGTACCATCTCCCGTCTTGTGATCCTTCCCACCGACGATGATGTAGAGACCCTCGTCCGTGCGCTGCCACCTGGTGTAGTGGTACGGATCGGCGGTGTCCCAGAAGAGCCCTTCCAGATCAGAATCGGCGCTTACCTCCGCAGCCATCGCGTACGAACGGTACGCGGGAATCTTTGTCTGAAGAAAGAAGCGATTGTTCACCGGCACGTTCGCGGCGACGAATACGGCCTTCGCCGTGATCACGAAATCTTCTGTCTCGACACGACACGGTTCACCATCATGCACGGCGAGCACATTCGTGTTCTCGAAGATGAACGACCCGTTTCCTGGAATCGATTCAGCAATCGGGAGCAGATAGCGGCGAGGATGAAACTCCGACTGTTTTTCGAATCGAACACCACCAGTTGCGAACGGCAACGGAACATCCGTGATGTACTCGGCGACGACACCGGCACGCCGCGCGGCCTCTGCTTCTTCACGAAGTTTATCCAGGTCGTCACCGGTCTCGCTGTAGAGAAACCCCGGCAGCTGCCGGAGGCCACAGGAGATTCCGAGCTCCAGTGCGATCTGTTCGATCTGATGAATCGCAGCGCGGCTTGCCTCGGCGGCCAGTCGCGCACCGTCGCGCCCGAAGTCGCGCTCGAGCGAGTGATACCGCGCATCGATCGCCTCGGTGAGATGTGCCGTTGTGTGCCCCGTCTCGCCCTCCGCAATTCTGTGCGCATCGACAACGGCGACCGACAGGCCGGAACGCTTGAGCAGATAAGCGGCAGTCAGACCTGAGATGCCTCCTCCCACGATCGCGACATCGATCGATAAGTCGCGGTCCAGTGCTGGGAAGCTGCTCGTGGGAGTGGTGGCAATCCAGAGAGACTCGTTCATGGAACGCGGGGGAGCAAGAAGCATGCATGGGGGGTAGACAGTACACAGTAGACAGTAGACAGTAGACAGTAGACAGTAGCCCCCCGCCCGGGAGCCTCATGGTTCTGCATCACGACTGACTCAGGGCCGCGCACGGGCGGGCGGCTACTGTCTTCTGTCTACTGTGTACTGTCTACTTCCTTCCGCCTCCCGACTCCTTCCCCAACCGGGCACACATTGTGCTCGGGTTCAATGGGCACGACAGGCGGATCACCGCACCGGAGGCTCATCCGATCGGGTGCAGATCGGCCCACGCAATCACACAAGGAGGCACACCGTGGGGAATACCAGCAATAGAGGTTTTGCATCGATGGACGCGGATCGCCAGCGCGAGATCGCGAGCAAGGGTGGCCGAGCTGCGCACGCCAAAGGAACCGCACATCAGTTTACTTCCGAGGAAGCGCGGGAAGCCGGCCGCAAGGGAGGCCAGGCTGTGAGCCGCAATCGCGAGCACATGGCGGCCATCGGTCGTGAGGGTGGCCAGAGCCGCGGAAAGTCGCGTGAGCGCAGCAACGGCGACGAGCAGGGTCCGGCCGTTGGCGACCAGTCGCGAAGCCGATTCGCCAGCACCACGGAAGCCAGCGAGCTTCGCGACCGAGAATAGTCGCGGGCAGTCAGACCCCTGGCTCGAGGCTGTGAAGGATCTCCTGTCCACCCCGCGTGGCACAGAGAGATCCTTCGCTGCCCTCAGTCGAAGGGCTCTCAAACAGAGCGCTGCGCGTGGCGCAAGCCCGCGTCACGGAGCTCAATCGAGCGGGTCCGGCCGCGCTTCGACACCCAGGGCCTTCCCCCATTCCCGCGCCGCAAACGCAAGTGGCGGCAGGCCGACTTTGGCTCTGCGAAGATCGATTGCCTCACCCGGCTCGATTCTGTATGGGCGATGGACTCCGTCGCTGTCGACACCGAATTGCGTACCGTACCGCTGCGGTTTTTTCTGACTCACCAGCACGCGGTCGGTCAGATACGCCAGTTTCGCGGGGTTCGCCTCCCCATTTGCGACCGCCACCTCCATCAGCTGGAGGGCTCGCTGCTGGAGCTCCGGCCGCGCGTCTGCATGCTGAGCGATCAGCCACGCTGCGTCGGCCCCATCCTGACCGACCATCGAAATCGTCGGCCAGCCGTGCTCTTCGATCACCTTCTCGAGAAAGTCGGCACTCTCGATGTCGATCTCACGGACCCTTCTGACCGCAGGCATCGCCTCCTCCGCGTACGGCTGTCCGTCCGGCGGTGCCGGCGCTCTGTTGATCGCCGCGATCATGTCCTTGCGGGCGCGCTGATCCCGCCGGAAGAGACCCCGCAACTCGGCCCTCAGCTCGGGATGCGTGATGATCGGGGCGGCGATCTCCTGATCTGTCGAACCGCTCGCACACCCGACGAATGTAAGGATTCCCGCCAGCAGCAGGCTCTCGAGTTTTCCTGACACCACTACCTCCTGAACTGCGTGTTCCCAAGCAATCCTCGTGATTCGTGGCGCCGCGGCGAGGGGGCGCCGGCCCCCTCGCATGATACTGGACGAGACTATCGGGGGACGAACTCGAAGTCCCTGTTCGGTTCTTCGATGCCCTCGGTATCCCGCGCACAGACGAGCACAAGATTCTGGCTCTCGAAGTGGCGGAAGAAATCATCCCAGGAGACCTGCTGCACGTCCGTCTCACTGGTGTCCGGATAGTGCACAACCAGAAGGCTGGACTCACCACTGCCCGGAGCGCCTGCAGTGGCGGGACTTCCTCCCCGTTTCTCGATCCACTCTCGAATCTGATCGTGGTCCGTCATGCGGTGAGTCTTACGGCTCTTCCGCACTGCAGCCGTGATGGCTGCAGCGGAACCGGCGGCCGCTGCGACGCCGAGAATCGCGCCAGCTACGCGCTTCGCTCTCGCTCGGCGAGTTCGGGTTCGGGCCGCCTTTGCCTGCGGCGAGTCTGGAGAAGACTGCGGGGTCCTAGTTGACGGTGAGCTTTTCTTCGAGCTCGATTTTCTGGCGGCCGAAGGCGGGGACGATTTCTTCCCGCCACGGCTTGCTGCAGCACGGGACGGCGGAGGCGAATTCTTGCCACCGCGGCTTGCGGCAGCACGGGACGGCGGGGACGATCTTGCTGCAGTCTTTCTAGCTGGCGCCTTCCTGGAGGAACTCTTCTTCGCCGTTGAGGCCTTCCTTGCAGAAGACCTGGCTGGAGACTTCTTCGATGCCGACTTCTTGGGTGCTGACTTCTTGGGTGCTGACTTCTTAGGTGCTGACTTCTTCGACGACTTCCTGGATCCGGATTTCTTCGATGCCGCCTTCTTCGCGCCACCCTTGCTGCTGCTCTTCGATCTCGCTGCCATCTCAACCCTCCGTTGCGTCAGGACTGACGGCGACAGGACGTCAGTGCCGGTCGAAAAAACGATGCACGCTCTGTCCGCGATTGCACGGATCACTGTCTGCCGGGCAACGCGACCTCAACTCGTACAGCGCGTGCATATATCTCGCCAGCAGCGTCGAGCGATGGATGACCCGCTCGGTGGTTTTCACGCAGTCTCGCGCGTCAGGATGACACCTACCTCCAATCTCCGTCAGTGCAGCAGGTTCGCGAACAAGTTGCTTCCGAGAAATGGATCGAACAGAAAATTGCCGCGTCGCGCGAATGGGATCCACACCAGCCGCGGGTTCGACACCTCGGACGCCGCGGTCTGACCCTTCGATCGGACCAGACCCGCGTGCAGAAAGCGCGCAATCGCAAGACCGTCGGCCTCGTCATAGTGGGCGCCATGCACGGTGCTGAGCGGCTCCCGGATCGACCCGAGCTCGGGCTGCATGTGGGACAGTCGTGATCCCAGCATCTGCAGATGCCTCAGCTGCCGGTAGCGAAACGCCGGGACGAAGACTCTGCGACGATCTTCACCCAATACGGACTCCACGATCCAGAAGGGAAGATAGAGATCCTCAGGCGCCACATCCGGCCGATCCTTCACGGACGCAATCTGGTGCGCGATCGCACGCAGCTCCTTCCCGTCGATCTCCCACGCGCGGAAGCAGGAGCCGCAGAAGAAGATCACGTCGTCGGCATTTACGGGAAGGTCCCAGCCGCAGTTCGGACAGACGAGCGGCCGGAATCCGGCGACCGTGGCGATCTGGGTGGAAGCTGTCGGCGCCGGATTGTCGAACAGCGAGCCCGTAACGTTCGGTGCGGCGACGCCGCCCGTCACACCATCGATCGCAACGCTCCTGGTGCGACCCTTCTCTTCGATGCGTCCGATCCAGAACGGGAAGTAGATCAGCGACACGACGACTCCCGCGGTCTGGCTGCTGACCACCAGCTCGTCGCCGCCGAGCAGTCCCCGCTCGAGCGCAGTGCCAGCATCGAGACCAACCGGGATCAGCGTGCCGCTTTTCGCAAGCTTCCCCGCGTCGAACAGCTCCAGTTTGAGCACCGCGGAACGGACCCCCAGCGAGTAGACGCCCAGTCCCTCGCCATCCCCGGCAGCGAAGTTCTTCTCGATGTGGCGATGTCCGAACTCGAGCGGCTCGGGGCCGGCGGGAGTCAGGTCGGGCCGCTGCTGAATCGGCAGCGGAGCAGAGCGCGCCCGTTCGATCTCCCTGTCACCTCGGCGTTCCTTCACGCGCGTTAGTCGCTCGAAGAGCGCCAGTCCAGCGTCGAGGAGCAACTCTCCCAGCGTCGTCCCCGGTGAGCGGCCCCACCCGCCCCACTCGAGCTCCCGCGACGTATCGCCCGTCGATTCCGAGAGAGGACGGATCATCTTGAGCTTCGGAGCGGGACGGCGCCAGCTGAACTCATGGCCGGTAACCCTGTAGAAGGGCACAAAAAAGAGGGCTGGAGCCGAAATGCTCGCTCCGCGATCCGCCGCCAGCCGTTGCACCGCCACCCGCGCTTTCTGTTCCGAGGCTCGCGGTGCTATGGCATAGCTGAGAATCTGCCGGCGGCCGGTGACCAGAAGATTGGACCGGCAGTGCATGCATCGAATGGCATTGCTGCCTTCCGAGAAATCGAGCGGCGCGCCACAGGTCGGACAATCCGTCGAGACAGCAAGGCGGCGGCCCGCTCCGGAGCCGGTCGATCGCGTCGAAGCACGCTTCATGGCACGAGAGTCCTCAGGACTTCAGCAGCGCGGCGATGGGATCTCCACAGCTCACGCAGAAGCGCGAGCCCTGCGGCACCCGGGCGTTACAACCACGGCAGTGAAGCTCGGTCTGAATGCCCATCCCACAGGCCGAGCAGAACCGCGCGTTCTCAGCGAGATTTTCGGAACAACCGGGACACTTCTGGATCACCACCAGCTGATGTCCGCAATGCGCGCAGAACCGGCTGTCAGCCATCACTTCGCCGTGGCAGGCGGGGCATGAAGCGACTGCTTCGACCGATGCCTTGCGCCCTTCCAGCGACTTGACGAGCATTCCGGGGAGCAGCATCGCAAGTCCGGCGCCCACACCCGCTCCCATCATCGGCGAGGCGCCCCCCTCGATGGAGCCGCCACCGGCCGCGTCGCCCAACGCCTTCGCGGCTTTGAACTGCAAAAACTTGTCGAGATCGCCCACAGCCGACATTCCGGATCTCTCATCCATCATCTTCTGCACTTCCTCCGGAGGAGTGATGCGATTGATGAAGAAGTCGACCAGCTCGAGTCCATACTTGCGAAAGTCGTCCGTCAGACGCGTCTTCACCGCAACGGCCATCTCTTCGTAGTAGCGAGGAAGCTCGAGAATCGTCTGGACCGTCTCCCCCATGAAATCGTTCAAGCGCGAAACGATCACCTCACGGAGGTAATCTTCGATGTCTGCAGTCCCGAACTTTCCCTGCGTTCCGACGACCGTGTTGAGGAAGAGCAGCGGCTGGGTCACCTGCATGGTGAAGGTTCCGAACGCCCGGAGCCTGATCAATCCGAGCTCGCTGTCCCTGAACGCGACGGGGTCCTTCGTTCCCCATCGCATATTGAGAAACACTTTCAGATTTACGAAATAGACCTCGGCGCGGAACGGGCTCTTGAATCCGTACGGAAGCGAGAGCACTTTCGTGATGATCGGCAGATTCTGCGTGGTCAACACATGTCTGCCCGGCCCGAGGACATCGAGCCCTTTTCCATCGCGGACAAAAATGGCAGCCTGGTTCTCCCGCACGATGAGCTGCGAGCCGAACTTGATGTCGGCCGATCCCTGCTCGGGATAACGATGAACGATCGCTTCGCCTGTGTCGTCAAACCACTCGATCACCGATCTGAATTCGGACAAGTTTTTTCTCCTATGACTCAGTCAGAATGTGCTGCCGCTTGCTGAAATGGGAGTCGAGCGCGTCGATTGCCGTGCTCAGATTCTCCATCGCTTCGCGCAGACGCACGGGCGACTCGAGTGATTCCCTTACCACCGCCGCCCCAGCCGCGATCGTCTCGACGTCATCGAAAAGCTCGAGGTCGAAGGCATAGAGCCGGTCGAGCTTCTCCTGCGTGATCTTGTGAAGGTCGAGGAATGCCCGATACCCGCGACTCGCGTACGTGATGGTGTTCGCAAGAGCGGAGATCTTCGATCCGAGCCGTTCGAGCTCGGGAAGGGGGGCGAAATGATGGCGCCCGGCCAGGACGCGCTTGTCCTCGTCGAGGCCACGGGAGACGCGCGTGAGGTCCCCGGCAAGCCGGTCGCGGACGAGCTTGTCGGTGTCACGCGACGACTCCTGATCCTGATACCCCGCTACGCCGGGAAGAACCCTGGCGAGCCTCTCCAGCTTCTCCGCGATACTCATCGGGATGAACGCTCCGTGATTTTCGGTGATGGGTTCAGTATAGAGCAGAGGTCGGAGGTGTCATCCTGAGCGGAGCGAAGGATCCCCTTCCTCGATGCGCTAATGCCAGTCTTCAGGGGATCCTTCGCTTCGCTCAGGATGACACGTCCGTCAGATCTGGGCCGGTCCATATGAAGCAAGCGTGGGTTCGAGGAAGGTACGAGGGACCACGCGCGATGGTACATAGTGGCCTTGGGAGGTCCGCTCGAGCTTTCCCGTGACGAATTCACTGTGTACTATCGCCGGAGATCCCTCGCCCCTCCCACCCGCACGACCAGGCTCGGGATGACAGGATTTACACGTCTCCGTTTAAATCGAATGTGAATAATCTCGACCTGAAAGAAGGTTCAGTGATGCAGAGTCCAGGTTCCATTACCATCCACAGCCTCGCCAGCCGGGGCGCATAGGGTTTTCTTGCTCAACGCGGCCTCCGCGATGTAAGAAAGGCCGGTCTCAATTCAATCAAGGAGAAATGCATGAGAAAAGCAGCGGGAGCGCTCCTCACTTTCTGGTTGCTCAGCGCCGGAGCGGTGGGTGCCCAGGACCTCGCTTCCTTCGAGAAGCGGGTTACAAGCAAAGTACTGCCCAACGGCCTGACCATTCTGGTCGTGGAGCGGCCGGAAGCACCGGTGTTCTCTTTCTTCACTCACGTCGACGCCGGCTCAACGCAGGAAGTGCCGGGGATCACGGGTCTTGCTCACATGTTCGAGCACATGGCGTTCAAGGGAACGAAGACGATCGGAACGAAGGATTATGCGGCGGAGGAAGCCGCGCTCGTCCGCGTAGAGCAGACTTACGAAGCGTACGATCGCGAGCGACGAAAACAAACCGGCCGGGACGAGCAGAAGGTCGAGCAGCTGCGAAGCGAGTGGGAAAAGGCGAAGACCGCCGCCGACGAGTATGTCGTGCTCAACGAGTTCGGCGAGATCATCGATCGGAACGGCGGTGTCGGCTTGAACGCCTTCACCAGCAGCGACGAGACCGGATACTTCTACTCTCTGCCCTCCAATCGCCTGGAGCTCTGGGCGTATCTGGAATCGGAGCGCTTCCTCGAGCCGGTCATGCGCGAGTTCTACAAAGAGCGTGACGTCGTCAAGGAAGAGCGCCGTATGCGGACTGACAGCAATCCGATCGGCAAACTGGTCGAACAGTTCCTCGCGACAGCGTTCACGGCTCATCCCTACGGACAGGCCGGTATCGGCTGGCCCTCCGACCTGGACACCATCACGGCGACGGACGCTGTGGCCTTCTTCGAAACCTACTACGTACCGGCGAATATGGTTGTCGCAATCGTGGGCGATGTGAAGCCCGCACAGGTCCTCCCGCTGGCGGAGAAGTACTTCGGTAGACTGCCGGCGCGACCGGATCCTCAGCCCCTCCGAACCGTAGAGCCCGAGCAGACGGCAGAGCGGATTGTCATTCTCCGCGAGACGTCGCAGCCGTTCTACATCGAGGGTTACCACAAAGAGAACGCCATCCACGCCGATGACGTGGTTTACGAAGTCATCAGTGATCTGATGTCGAACGGTCGCACATCACGACTCTACCGCTCGCTGGTCCGCGACAAGAAGATTGCGGCGGCGGCTGCAGGATTCAACAATTTTCCCGGTGACAAGTACGCGAACCTCTTCGCCTTCTTCGGCGTTCCGACACCGGGCCATACCACCGATGAAGTGAGAGACGCGATCCGTGCCGAGATCGAGCGGATCCGCACGGAGCCTGTGACTGACGAAGAGTTGCTCATGGTCAAACGGCGCGCGAAGGCGACTCTGCTGCGAAGTCTCGACAGCAATCAGGGCCTGGCTCTCCAGATGGGCACTGCGCAGGCACGCTACGGAGACTGGAGAGAGGTCTTCCGCAATGTCGAGCGCATTGACAAGGTAACCAAAGAGGACATTCTGCGCGTCGCGAGTAAAGCGTTCGTTCCATCGAACCGCACTGTCGGATTGATCGAAACGAGACCGGCCGACGCTGCCGCCGTTGCACCGGCGAAGGGAGAGTAACCGATGAAACCGATAAACAGATCCGCAGTCGCACTCGGAGCACTGCTTCTTCTGCTGGCCCCTTCGTCCTTCGCGCAGGTGAGCGATTGGAAGGAGATCAAAGTTCCGGCGCTGAACAAATTTACCATCCAGCAACCGACGAAGATCACTCTGCCGAACGGCATGATCGTCATGCTGCAGGAGAATCACGAACTGCCCCTCGTGAGCGGTTACGCGGCCGTCCGCGGCGGATCGAGGGATGTCCCCGCCGCAAAAACCGGCTTGTTGAACATCTACGGTGAAGTCTGGAGAACGGGTGGAACGACGAAGCAGACCGGCGACCAGCTCGATGATCTGCTCGAGAGCCGCGCAGCCCAGATTGAAACCGGAGGCGACATCGACTCAACCTCGATCTCCTTCAACGTGCTGAAGGAAGATTTCGATCCGGTATTCGACATCTTCATCGATCTGATGCGGAATCCCGAATTTCGTGAAGACAAGATCGTGATTGCCAAGAACCAGCTTCGCACAGGCATCGCCCGGCGCAACGACGATCCCTCGCAGATCGCGGGTCGTGAGGCCGTCAGGATCGCCTATGGCCTCGACTCACCCTACGCTCGCGTTCCGGAGTACTACACGGTCGATGCCGTCACTCGCGAGGACCTCGTGCAGTGGCACAAGCGGCACGTCCATCCGAACAACATCATCCTCGGAATCACTGGCGACTTCGATTCAAAGAAGGTGGAACAGCGAATCCGGAAAGCGTTCGGGTCGTGGGCAAAGGGTCCCGCCGTTACCACTGCGGAGATCAAGTTTCAGGAGCCGAAGGCAGACGTCTACTTCGTTCCGAAGGATGACATCAATCAGAGCTCGATCCGCATGATTGCGCTCGGCACGACTCGCAACAATCCTGATTACTACGCACTTCAGGTGCTCAACGAAGTTCTCTCCGGAGGCTTCGCGTCGAGGCTCTTCTCGAACATCCGCTCGAAGAAGGGACTGGCGTATTCGGTAGGAGGCGGCGTCGGCACGCAGTTCGACCATCCCGGCATCTTCATGCTTTCGATGGGCACCAAGAGCGAGACCACCGCGGCGGCCATCGACGCGCTGAAGGAAGAGCTGACGAACATCGTCAGCAATCCTCCGAATCAGCTCGAGCTCGACCGGGCAAAGGAGTCGATTCTCAACTCGTTCATCTTCCGCTTCGATTCGAAGGAGAAGCTCTTGAACGAGCAGATTGCCCTGGCCTACTATGGCTATCCTTCCGACTTCTACTCCCGCTACCGTGACGCTGTCGAGAAGGTCACGCCGGCGGACATCGCCCAGGTGGCAAAGAAGTACGTCAAGGGCGACAAGATGGCCATCCTGGTCGTCGGCAAGGCCGCTGATTTCGATCGGCCGCTCTCATCGTTCGGTCAGGTGACCACGCTCGATATCAGCATTCCCGAAGCACCTCCAGGTGAAGCAGGCGCGACTCCCGCAGCTGCATCAACCGGTGATGAGAAGGGCCGTCAGCTTGCGCAGAAGGTCGCGGAAGCTTATGGCGGCCAGAACAAAATCGCCTCTGTGAAGAGCGTCATGCAGAAGGCGAAAGTCACGATGAAGACCCCGCAGGGGGATATCCCCATCACCCTCGAGGCCATCTACGTCTATCCCGACCGCGCATACCAGAAGATGGGGACGCCGATGGGTGAAATGGTGATGGTCGCTTCGCCATCGGCCAGCTTCATGTCCGGCGCGATGGGCTCACGGGATCTGCCCGCCTCGCAGAAGGAAGAGCAGATGAAGGAGATCCACCGCGATCCGTTCTTCGTTCTCCAGCACGCAGGAGATGCCGACGTGACGTTCACTTCGGCGGGCACCGAGAAGGTCGGCGACATCGACGCGCAGATCGTCGACGTGAACTCGAAAGGCGCCGAGGTCCGCTGGTATGTCGATCCAGCCTCGGGACGCATTCTAAAATCGTCGAGCAGAGCGATGACACCGACGGGTCCGGGTATGCAGGTGACGACTTACAGCGACTGGCGAATGGTCGACGGGATGTCGCTGCCGTTTCAAAGGGTCATCTCGGTAAATGGAGAAGAGAGCGGCCAATCCACGACTGAGGAGATCGTCATCAATCCGCCGGTCGATGCAAAGCTGTTCGAGAAGCCTGCAGCGTAGAAAACTGTTGTGGCAGGGCCCTCCGAGGCCCTGCCTCTTCGAGCAGTAGCGATGTACGACACCTGGCGCGTGCACCAGAACGGCGATGGCTCCAGATGTCGTACGTCTTCGCGATCCTGAGAAGGCAGGGCCTGGGAAGGCCCTGCCACATGGACTCAACCCATTGTCGCTCAGTCGGTCGCCGCTTCCCGTCTCAGCAGATAGGTTCCCGTCTTCTCACCCCGAACGAAATCAAAGACCGAGTATCCACGAGCGAAGAGATCCTGAAACGCGTTCCGGCTCACTTCACGCCACTCCCGCGCAAGAGCGCGATCGACAAGCACGAGCTGCCGAAAGTCGGACGGAATCTCAATGAATGTCTCCGGGTCGGATAACGTCGAGGTCAAACCACCGATCCGCTCACGCACACGTTGCGAATCGAGATCCCATGAGACCCACAGCCGATCGGTCGCCGTCGCCTGATGGAGTGGACTGCTCGTCTCGCCGTAGAAATCCTCGATATACCGCGACGACGTCACGCCGAGTTTTCGGAAGTTCAGATGAGCATTCTCCGACTGAAGGGGATCAAAGGTCCACGTGATGCGGCGGATACCCTGCGACATCGCCCTCTCGCGCTGCGCCAGCTTCAGCCTGAGGCCGAGTCCCGTCCCGCGATATCGAGTACGAACGGCCAGCATGTCGGAGTGCAGAATCGTTTCGCCCTCGTCGAGTCCGACAAAGCCGTAAACGAATCCGGCGATCTCGCGGCCGTGGAAAGCCGCGATGAGCGATCCGCCCGCAGCGATGGTCGCCTTGAGCACAAGGGCGGGAACAATGTCGAGATCGCTGAGCCCCCAGACTTCCCGTTGCACGACTTCGATCTCTCGCAGCTCCTGCATCGATTCAATCGATCGCAGCTCGATGTTCATCTACAGATGCCACTTTCAAGACGCGCCGTCAGATGTTCAATGCGATCGCGATCGACGGCGACTCCCAGACCCGATCCCGTGGGCACAGAAATCAGGCCTTCGCCGGAGACGGTCACCGGAGGATCGATGATGTCCTCTTCCCAGTAACGAGCGGAGGCCGACACGTCGCCGGGGAGCGAAAAGCCCTCGAGCGTGGAGAGCGCGATGTTGTGCGCGCGACCCACGCCCGATTCGAGCATCCCACCGCACCAGACGGGCACGCCGGCCTCACGGCAGATGCGCTCGATCTGGAGAGCTGAGGTGTAGCCACCGACCCGACCCAGCTTCACGTTGATGATCCGGCACGAGGAGAGCGCGATCGCATGCACCGCGTCTGCAGGTTTGACGATCGACTCGTCAAGGCATACCGGCGTCGTGATCCCGCGCTGCAACGTCGCGTGGTCGAACAGATCGTCATACGCGAGCGGCTGTTCGATCATCATGAGCCCGAACTGATCCAGTTCCTCGAACAGTGGCATGTCGGCGAGGGTGTAGGCGGAGTTCGCGTCAACCATCAGGGAGAGATCGGGAAAGTGTGCTCTCACTCGCTCGATCAGTTCACGGTCGCTTCCCGGCTTGATCTTGATCTTCACCCGCCGATAGCCCGCTCCGACTTCGTTCTCGATCTTCACGAGAAGCTCATCGACTCCGGGCTGTAACCCGATCGAGACTCCCGCGGCAATCGTTTCCCGTCTGCCACCGAGCAGTTGCCAGAGAGGAACTCCGCGCCGCTCCGCCTCGAGGTGCCAGCACGCACTCTCCACGGCCGCCTTCGCCATCCGATGGCCCCGTACGCCCGCAAAAAGGCCGGCTACCTCGGATGGATGCTCGATCGTCTTTCCGAGCGCCAGCGGAAGGAGGTAGTCCTGCAGAATCAGCCACGATCCATCTACCCACTCTTCGCTGTAGAACGGATTCTCGTCAGTGGTGCACTCACCCCATCCCTCCACCCCATTCTCGTCCTCGACGCGTACGAGAATGATGCGGCGCTCTTCCGTTCGTCCCAGACTCGTGACGAACGGGAATCGCAGACGGAGGCGGATTTCGCGGATGTCGATTGTGCGGAGGAGCATGGGAGGAAAGTAGACAGTACACAGTAGACAGAAGACAGTAGGGGGCCACCGCCCCACCCACGGAGTCGAGTCACTAGTTGGTAATCGATAGAGAGCAGTCAGTAACCAGTAGTCAGTATCCACACCGCGCGGGGCGGGGGCTACTGTCTCCTGTCTACTGTGTACTGTCTACTCACTTCAATGCACCGCCCCCGCCTGGTCAATCCGATGCGTCACTTCGAGTATGACCTTCGTGAGATCGATCTGAATCGGCACCATGGTGACTGTAGGGATCTCCGAGTTGAATCGGAAAGCTCCATCAGACGAAACGAACAGATCGAGCAGTTGCTCTTCGACCTTACGGCTGAGCGCCTGTCGGATATCGAGCTCACGGACCATATTGAGCTCGGTCAGAATCATCCCGAGCGAGATCTGCGATTCATCACGCACTCGAAACGCTTCCCGATGCATCTCTTCGGTCAGATGACCCTCGGAAATCAGCAGACGTCCGAGGCTCTGATCGAGGTTGGTTGACGCACAGAACATGAGCTTTCCGCCGTCGAACGACATCGTATGCTCGCTCTCAGGAAGAGAGATGCGCAGCGTCCCGGTTTTGCCGCTCTGGCTGATCCACTGGAACAGCTCCGGGACCGGCATCGTCTTCAGGAAACCGCACACCGCCATTGGATCCGGGCCTCGTTGAATAATGAGTACTTAAATAGTAAGAACAAATCTAGTCCTTATTTGGTGCGGAGTCAAAAAGAGAGTCAAGCATGTGTCATCCTGAGCGAAGCGAAGGATCCCCTGAAGACTCGCGGCATCTCCTCCGGGGAGGGGATCCTTCGCTGGCGCTCAGGATGACACCGCTCGTTGCTCTGCCGCGCTCTTAGAGCCCTCTCAACTGACTTCCGAACTCTTCTTCCGACCGTGCGCGGATTCTCGCTTCTTCTTCGCTGATTGCGCCGACGCGGACGAGCTGGGCGAGCGATTCCTCGAACGTGATCATTCCCTGGCGCTTGCCGAGAGTGAGCTCCTGCCTGAGATTCTGAAGGCGCTCGTTGCGAATGTGATTGCGGATCGCCGTATTTGCAAACATCACTTCCACGGCGGGCACCCGGCCGCGACCTTCCGCGCGGGGCACGAGTTGCTGGCAGGCGATCGCATGCAGGCTGAGGGCTAGCTGGTGACGGACCTGGCCCTGCTGCGCTGGCGGAAAGACGTCTACCATCCGGTGAATCGCCTGAGATGCATCACTCGTATGAAGCGTCGACAGGATGAGATGTCCGGTTTCAGCCGCTGTCAGTGCAGTTGCCACGGTGTCGAGATCGCGCATCTCGCCGACGAGGATGACGTCGGGATCCTGTCGGAGTGCGGCGCGAAGCGCGGCAGAGAATGTTGGCGTATCACGACCGACCTCGACCTGCTCGATGATTGCGCGGACGTTGCGGTGCTCGTATTCGATCGGATCTTCGATCGTCACGATGTGGATCGGACGGGACTTGTTCAGCTCTCCGACAAGAGCCGCCAGCGTGGAAGACTTGCCCGAGCCGGTGGGTCCACAAACGAGAACGAGTCCGCGGGTAGGGCGCACGAGCTCGCTGAACACAGGCGGAAGATTCAGATCAGCAAGCGTCGGAACCTGCATCGGGAGGGCTCTGATAGCTGCGGCGAGTTGACCCCTCTGTCGATGCAGATTGATCCGGAATCGCCAAGCTCCAGCGAGATTCGCGTCTCCCTCCGTGGTCCCGGGACCAAGACGAAGCGAGAAATCGGTTGAGCCTTCTTTCTCCAGTCTCTCCGTCGTCTTCCGATTCAGAAACGGAGCAAACATCGTCTGAACATCCTCGGAATCGAGCGGCCCCTGGTCCAGAGAAGTGAGCTGACCAGACAACCGGAGGACAGGCGGAGCCCCGGTGATCAGAAGCAGATCGCTCGCACCACGCCGGGCCATCTCCCGGAGAACTCTCTCCAGCGGGCTCCCGAGGCCGGGCTCCGTCTGCAGGGGACGCTCGGCGCGACGGCGCTCGCTATCGCTGCCTTCGTCCGACTCGTCGAGATTCGTTTGGGCGTCGCGGTCCCGATTCAGCTCCTCGACGAGGCGTTCGAGCTCGGGATTCTTGAAGAAGTCATTCATGGTGAGGGTTCTGATGAGCCTATTCCAAACGGAGATCGGGCGGACTTGTCATCCCGAGCCTGGTTGTGAGGGCGGGAGGGGCGAGGGAGCTCCGGCGGTAGTACATAGTCTATTGGTCAGGGGAAAGCCTCAGCCGGACCGCTCCTCGAGGGAACTATGCACCATCGCTGGAGGTCCCTCGCCCCTCCCGCACACCCACGCTTGCTCGGGATGACAATCGGTTCATTCCTGGCGACCCTTCGCGAATTCCGCAAATCTACTTCACCGGCTCCGGCGATTCGAAGATCGAGTCCGCCATCGACGCCGGCGCTTCGAGGCTCGGAAAGACGAGCTTGTTTTCCGAATCGACCGATGCGCGCTCGGGCGAAAGCAGCACTCCCCCGTACTTCTGCCAGTTGTTCCATCTCAGTTTTGTCGGGGGACCGTCGCCTCCCTTGAGCACGAAGCCCCACTGATCCATCAGGTGCGTTCTGCGGTTGATCCATGCCCAGTACTTGTCGTTGGGCGTGAGGCCGACGTTGTCGAACGTCAGCATCACCTTGTCGTAGATCTGGCCGTCGAGCTCTTCCTCGCCCTCATAAGCAAGGATCACTCCCGGGTCGTTCATCTTGTACGGCATGAGCAGCCAGTAGGTATCGTTGACCCAGTATGCGTAGGCATTTTCGAGGAAGGTGCGTTCTTCTTCCCCTTCGAGCTTCACTCCACCCTTCCATGCGTCGCCCTCGCGCGTGTTGATGTTGCTGAGGATGACGAAGGGCTCGCCTTCGCGGGTCTTTCCTTCGACGCGGTGACGTCCCGTGTACTTGTCCCACCAGTGCGAACGGATCACGTTCGTCGCGCCGTCACGGACCGACGCAAAATCGAAGCGGAGGAACCGCAGGTCGTTCCAGGCTTTCTCTCCCCCCATCGCTTTCATCACGGAGCGGGAGAGCTCGACCGCCTTCGGATCGGAACGGCTGGGGTCGAAAGTCTTCGTCTGATCGGCGAACGTGGCGGACGCCGCAATCAGCAGGGGAACGATGAATCGAAGAGACTGCCGCATGTATACCTCCGTGTAAAGCGTGCGCGCCGGATTGTATCAACGTAGAAAAGGCGACGACCGAGAGAGTGTCATCCTGAGAGATTGTGAATAAATCGCAAGTGTCATCCCGAGCGTCGAGCGAGGGATCTGGGCGGTGGCCTTTTGCTCGAGAATCATCGCTTTTGCCGTGCCTTCTTGTCCAGGAAGCCCCCGCCCAGATCCCTCGCTCGACGCTCGGGATGACAGGTCTAAAGTCATGACACAACCTCGCATTCCTCACTTGGTAACGATCTGATTTCATTGGCCGAAGTGGCCCGTCGCGGCATAGATGATGCATTCCAATAACCTCTGGACTCCCGTCCGAAAACTGACGAATTGGAGATAAAACATCGCGCATGCTGAAACCGAATGACATGGTACGAATCGCCGCCGTCGGCGACATCCACTATGGCAAGACTTCTCAGGGCGCGCTGCTGCCGCTTTTCCACCACGTTTCGGAGAACGCCGACATCTTTCTTCTCTGTGGTGATCTGACCGATTATGGTTTCCCCGAGGAAGCGCGCATCCTGGCCAGAGATCTGGCGTCGATCCGCGTCCCCATCATCGCCGTGCTCGGAAATCACGACTTCGAGTCCGACAAGCAGGACGAAGTCGTCCATATCCTCACCGACGCCGGCGTGACTGTTCTCGACGGAGACTCAACCGAGGTCCATGGCATCGGGTTCGCCGGAGTCAAGGGCTTTGGAGGTGGCTTCGGCCGGAGGGCGCTTGGCCCGTGGGGAGAGAAGGTCATCAAGGCGTTCGTCCAGGAGGCGCTCGACGAGTCGCTCAAACTGGAAGCCGCTCTCGCCAGACTTCGAACGCCGGAAAAGATCGCCGTTCTCCACTACGCACCCATAGCCGCGACGTGCGTTGGTGAACCGCCGGAGATCATGCCCTTTCTCGGGTCGAGCCGGCTGGAAGAACCTCTGATCCGGTACCGGGCGACAGCGGTTTTCCACGGTCACGCACACCACGGCAGCCCTGAGGGCCGGACAAAAAGCGACATTCCTGTATTCAATGTCTGCTATCCGCTGCTCAAACGGCTCGATCCGGAGGGTATCGGCGTTAGAATGTTTGAAGTTCCAGCCGCGGCTCCATCGATCGCCTGACGCAGTAAGAACGAGGAGGCACCATGGCAGACAACGACGAGGACCGCCCGAAGACGCAGGCCGAGTCTGATTACGAAGAAGACTACCTGCCAGCGCCAAAGTATTACGGTGACGATTCGGCCGGACCCACGGATCGAACCGATCCCAAATACGACGACAGTGCACCGGCCGGTCCGGCCACTCCGCCTGAAGCGGATGCCAGTTACGACAGGCGCCGTTACTCGGAAGAAGAGCTTTCGAAACTGAGCGGCGGAGTGCACGGCAATGACGAATGGTTCGCAAGCGGCGCCGGCGTCGCGAATGAGCCTTTCGAGAGAAGCTGGACGGGACTGCGACGTCCGAGTGGCTCAACTACTCAACGTCCTTCGACAGGCATCCTTCGCGTTTCCGCGGCTCAGGACCGGCGAAGCATCACACGGCGTGATCTGGGACACGATCCTTTCGTGGAACGGGTCGGAGCCGACGAGCGTCGCTCGATGCAGCAGGATCGCAGGAGCGGTTCGGCAACAGAACGTTACGCACAATCTCGAAAGCCGGCGCCTCCGCGCAGTCGCTAGCCGCGTCGCCAGCCGTTTCTATCAGGCGTGCCCTGCGCGCCACTTAGGTTTACGTCGCCCCATGACTCAATCAATTTCCATGACTCTTGACCGCGCACCCCTGCTCGAGTGGTTCGACCGCAATCGAAAGCGCACGCAGGAAATCTTCGCGCTCGTCGACAAGTCGGCGTATTACGAGCGGCCGATCCAACTGCGAAATCCAGTCGTGTTCTACGAAGGACACATCCCTGCATTCAGCGTCAATACACTGCTCAAGGGTGCTCTGGGAAAGCCGGGAATCGATCAGGAGCTCGAAGTGCTCTTCGCGAGAGGAATCGACCCCGAGACCGTCCAGGCGGCGGACCAGAGCCAGGCGTCCCTCTGGCCATCCCGCAGCGAAGTGCTGCGTTACGTCCACGCAGCGGACGAGAGCGTCCGCAACGCGCTCGAATCTTCCGAGATCGACAACCCGGACGATCCGAGGCGCCAGCGCGCGCTCTCAGCCTTTACCATTCTCGAGCACGAGGCGATGCATCAGGAGACGCTTCTCTACATGCTTCACCAGCTGCCTCATGAGGCCAAACACCCTCCGCCGGATCGCCACCCGGCTCCGGAGGTTTCGAGGCGTGAGCGGGGAACCGTGCGCATTCCCGCCGGCACTGCGACCCTCGGAGCACAACCCGACGAGATCACCTTCGGCTGGGACAACGAGTTCCTCAGTCACCAAGTCGAAGTCAATTCGTTCGATTGCGACAAAGTGAACGTGACGAACGGCGAGTACCTCCGCTTCGTCGAGTCGGGAGGCTACTCGCAGCAGCAGTGGTGGCCGGATGAGGGATGGCAGTGGATCACTGGAAACAGGATCCACTACCCGCGCTTCTGGGGACGGGATGGCAATCAGTGGGTGTGGCGCGGCATGTTCGAGTGGCTTCCGCTGCAGGAATCGTGGCCCGTCTACGTCAGCCATTTCGAGGCGGCCGCCTACGCGAGGTGGAAAGGCAGGCGGCTGATGACGGAGGCTGAATTCCATCGCGCCGCCTACGGTTCGCCATCGGGTGAGAGGCCGTTCCCGTGGGGCGACGATCCTCCCGAACCGCGGCATGGAAACTTCGGATTCCGGCACTACGACCCCTGCCCGGTGGGATCGTTTCCGGAGGGAAGGAGCGCGTGGGGAGTGCATGACCTCGTCGGGAACGGCTGGGAGTGGACCTCGACCGTATTCTCTCCCTTCGCCGGTTTCGAGCCGATGGCTTCCTATCCGCAGTATTCCGCCGACTTCTTCGACGGCAAGCATTTCGTCCTGAAGGGCGCGTCGCCTGCAACGGCGCTCCCCTTGATACGCCGCTCGCTCCGCAACTGGTTCCGCCCGAATTATCCATACGTATACGCCAAGTTCCGCTGCGTGAACTGAGGGACTTTCCGCGCCACCCTCGCGCGGGCACGAGAGCCGCTAGTCCCCGGAACAGTCCAATTCGACTCACGAAAGGAAGCGACACATGGGAAACATCCAGTCTTACAAGCCGCGCCAGTTCGATCTCAGCGGGCTCAACGGAATCTCGGATGAGACGCTCGAGATGCACTTCAAGCTCTATGAGGGCTACGTCACCAACACAAATACCCTGACCGAGAAGATCGCGAAGATTTTCGAAGACAAGAAGGTCGATCAGGAGGAGATGCCGGCCTACTCGGAGCTCACCCGAAGATTGGGCTTCGAATACAACGGAATGGTGCTCCATGAGTACTACTTCGAGAACATGAAAAAGGGCGGCGGAGACGATCCGGAGAAGAGCTCGAAGTTCTTTCAGGGAACCGAGGCGAGGTTCGGCGACTACGAGACATGGAAGGCCGACTTTTTCAACATCGGAAAAATGCGGGGCGTCGGCTGGGCAATCTGCTATCAGAATCCCGCGAACGGGGCGTTGTCGAACCACTGGATCTCGATGCATGAGGACGGGAATGTCGCAGGCTTCACCCCGATCCTCGTCATGGACGTGTGGGAACACGCCTTCCTTCTCGACTACAAACCAGCCGACCGGCCGAAGTACATCGAAGCGTTCTTTTCGAATGTTGATTGGGGAGCCGTGGAGAAAAGGCTGAAGCAGTAGATCGTTGACGTCGCACGTCCCACGTCGATCTCGCTACAATCTGATTTCTGGCGCCCCGAGTGTTCTCCAGAGTATCGATAGGACCCGTTCCGGGTTGCGTGACCCGGCCAACAGCTCCCGGTGCCACATTCCAGCCGCAGGCGGTCATCTGGGGCGATAGAGGCAACATTCAGGGCACGTTCCTTCAGGTCGAGAAGGGTTTCGTGGACCAGGTGAGCCTTCAGCTGCGGGTTCGCGATCTCAGAGATGAAGAGAGGGGATTCGGCACGGAGCTGCCGGTCGTTTCGGAGGACGAATTCAGGTCCGACAGGATCGTTCTTCTGGATCTGCCGGTCCGGCCGGGATACCGCACGACGCTGCGGGCATACAGTCTGGATCCGGTCGTCGCTCCCGCCGTGATCGTGCGCGTGTACGGGCTGTCCAACGACACTCTGTTGCCGCCACCGAACTCGCCTCTCCCCCAGCTCCTGAGTGAACAGAGGTACGAGCTCCAGGTTCCTCCGTCCAGCATCCGCGAGTGGGTGCCTGATTACCTGCAACTCGACCTCGACCTGAATGCATTCGCGCCATGGCGACAGGTCATGCTCGAGATCATTCCGGATATCGAGGGAATGAGGATCTGGTCGTTTGCGAGCGCTACGAACAACGTCACGCAGCAGATCACCACGATCAGTCCTCATCCGGGTACGGGGCCGGGCGAGTAGCCGTTCAGGACACGTAGCGGGAGATTCCGATCTCCCCGCTCTCGTCATCGTTCATCTGACGCGTTGTGGCGCCAGGGCCATTGCATTACACATCAAGAGTCGGCCAATAGAATGCGCCGCCACGAGCCGGTGTGCCTCCATCTTACGCGTCGTGGCGCCAGCACCCGCGAGCCTTTCACACCGCGGAGGAACGGCGCATCGGAATGCGCCGCTACGATACCCCTACCGCGGGACGAGAACAGGCGCGCTCTCAGTCGCAGCGCCCTCGTTACCCTGACGATCGACGCTGCTCACCCAGTAGGTGTACGTGATTCCCCGCGGAGGGTCGGCATCGCGGAAGTTTGTATCGGTGATCGGCTTCGGTGTCAGCAGAACTTTCACCCTCGTCTCGCTCAGTCGGTAGACGAGATACCCCGCGAGGTCAGAGGCTTCGACCGCATCCCACAGAAGCCTCACAGCACCCTCCTCCCCGAGGGTGATGACCTCGGGCGGCGGGGGAGGTGCGACGCGGTCTCGAAACTCTACCAGGACAGAGCTCGTCGGATCGCTCTGAATCAGCGGAGGTCCTACCGAGCTCACGGCGGTAACGATGTAGCGATGCAGGCCGTACGCAGGGGCATCGCTGAAGGATGTTTCCACCACGGGTGATGCATTGAGCGGGTTGCCGAGCTCGGCGATCGGTCCCTGCTCGGGAAAGCGGTAGATGTTGTATCCGACGAGAGAGGGAGGGACTCCTTCGACAATGGACGCCGCGGGCTCATCCCACTCGAGCAGAACGTCCGCCTCTCGCGCTTCGGCCGTCACGCCGGTCGGCGATAGCGCGACTGCGACGGGAACGATCGAGACGAGATTGGACAGCTCACTGGGCCCGCCGGGCCCGCGCACGACGACTCCGTAGGTATGCCGCAGCGGCGCGCCGCCCTCGCCCCGTATCGGAGGAGTATCGGTGAAAATCACCTCGGCGCCGACCGTCACCGCGGGAAGCTCAGACGCATCGATGGAATCGATCTCCGTACTGAGTGTGGAGAACGGCCGCGGCGGAAGCAGCGGAACATTTCTGAACAGAGCAACCTCGGGCGGCTGACCGGGCCGGACCTCTCCAGGAGTTACCTCTTCGGGACTCTTCCCCATCAAAGTCGGAGGGAGCGGCTCGGCGTAGCGACGGATCGAGATGCTCTCGATCGACGGCAGTCTGCCGCCCGCCGCCGTCATCGAGGGATAGCTGAATCTGAGGACCACGGTTGGCCCTAGCTGTGCTACAGAAAGGTCGGTCGTGGTTCTCGGTATGATTGGAACCGGGGGAGAAGGGTTGCCCTTCTTCCCACACCCGACCAGAAAGAGAACGAGAAGGATCGCGGTTGTCGTCTTCATTCGAAGGCGCGAGGCTCGCGCGAGGCGCAATTCTAGGCGATCTTTCGAAGATCGGCCACATTCGCTCGAAAGGGAAACTACTACATGTGCGGAATCATCGGATATGTCGGGACGCGAGATGTCGTCCCGGTGATCATGGACGGACTCAAGAAGCTCGAGTATCGGGGATATGACAGCGCCGGAATCGCGGTGATCAACGGTGAGGGCGTGCGGATCGTCCGAGCTGAGGGTAAGCTGACGAATCTCGAGACGAAACTCGAAACCGACAAACTCTCGGGACACTTTGGAATGGGGCATACACGTTGGGCCACCCACGGGAAACCCAACGAGAATAACGCGCATCCTCACCGCGACTGCAGCGGAAACATCGTCGTGATTCACAACGGAATCATCGAGAATTTCCTCACGCTCAAGCAGCAGCTTCAGAAAGAGGGCCACGAGTTCAAGACGGAGACGGATACCGAAGTCGTCGCCCACATGATCGAGTCGAAGATGAGCGCGGGGCAGTCGTTCCGGCAGGCTGTTCCCGCGACACTCAAAGAGCTCGACGGACACTACGCCCTGGTGATCGTCTCATCGCAGGAGCCAGGCACGATCATCGCGGCCCGTGAGGGCCCGCCTCTCGTGGTGGGCGTAGGGGAAGGCGAGAACATCGTCGCATCCGACGTCACGCCGCTGCTCGCGTACACGCGGGACATTCTCTACCTCGAAGACGGTGAGTACGCGATCGTCGACGAGAACAAGGTCGAGATCTTCGACAGCGCTGACGCAGTGGTGCACCGTGAGCCGAAGCGGATCCTGTGGGATGCCGTCATGGCCGAGAAGGAAGGCTACAAGCACTACATGCTCAAGGAGATTCACGAGCAGCCGCGTGCCGTGCGCGAGACATTCAACGGCAGGATGTTCGAGGAGTCGGGAGAGATCTTCTTCAACGACCTCCAGTTCACGCCGGAAGAGTGGCAGAAGTTCACGAGAATCCACATCGTCGCGTGCGGAACTTCGTGGCACTCCGGCCTCGTCGGAAAGTTCCTTCTCGAAAGTGCGAGCGGCATTTCTGTCGACGTCGACTACGGCTCGGAGTATCGCTATCGGGACCCGATCGTCGACGATACGACGCTTGTCATCGGTGTCACACAGTCAGGAGAGACCGCGGATACGATCGCAGGGATGCAGGAAGCGAAGAAGAAGGGCGCCAGAATCATCACGATCTGCAACGTGATCGGATCAGCCGCAACGCGAATGTCGGACGGCATCATCTATACGAACGCCGGCCCCGAGATCGGCGTCGCATCGACCAAGGCTTTCACGACACAGCTCACCGCGTTCTACCTTCTTTCACTCTACGTGCGGCAGCTCCGCGGCGAGAACAAGGATGACCTCCGTTTCGCGATGCATGAGCTGACGACGATCCCGCACAAGATCGAGACGATCCTCAAGAAGGAAAAGCAGATCGAGGAGCTCGCGCACCGTTACGCGAAGGCGCAGGACTTCCTCTTTCTGGGGCGCGGCGTCCATTACCCGATCGCTCTCGAGGGAGCGCTCAAGCTCAAAGAAGTCTCCTACATTCACGCCGAGGGCTATCCCGCCGGCGAGATGAAGCACGGTCCCATCGCTCTGATCGATGAGAACCTTCCCGTCGTCGGTGTCGTCACCCACAATCGCGTGTACGACAAGGTCGTCTCGAATCTTCAGGAAGTGAAGGCGCGCGACGGCAAGCTGATCGTCATCTGCGACGAAGGCGATGAACAAATGCGCGACTTTGCAGACGAGGTCATCGAGATTCCGTGGGCGGTCGAAGCGCTGCAGCCGATCCTGTCGGTGATTCCGATGCAGCTGCTTGCGTACTACATCGCGCTGAGGCGAGGATGCGACGTCGATCAGCCAAGGAATCTCGCCAAAAGCGTCACAGTCGAGTAGGGGCAAGCGCGCCGCGTGTCATCCTGAGCGCAGCGAAGGATCCCCTTCCTCGAGGCGATACCGCAAGTCTTCAGGGGATCCTTCGCTTCGCTCAGGATGACACTGGGGCCGGGGTGCCAAGTCTGGGTGATCAGAAACCCGTCTGCTCACTCCCGTACGATCCAGCCTCCGCCGAGGCACAGGTCGTCCTGGTAGAACACCACGGCCTGTCCCGGAGCGACCGCGCGCAATGGTGCGCGGAACACGACCGTCGCGGTATCGTTTCCCGTGGGCGTAACGAGCGCCGCAACCTCAGTCTGCCGCGAACGAACGCGCGCAGCGACCTCGATCGGTTCCGCGGGCGCTTCGCCGGAGATCCAGTGAACGCGCTGCGCTGAGAGCTCGGTCTTTTCGAGAAGCTCGCCGGGGCCAACCGTAACTCTGCGCGTCAGCGGATTCACTTCCAGAACGTACGTCCGTTCCGGAAATCCTCCCGCCTGGAGCCCGCGCCGCTGGCCGACGGTGAAATTGTAATAGCCCGTGTGGTGGCCGACCACTTCGCCCGTGACGTCGACGATCTCTCCGCCCGCTCTCTCCTCCGAGGCTGCGAGAATCAGCGGATCATCATCCGCCGCTCCGGCGGCGACGAGCTTGCGCGCCTCCGACTCGACGACTTTGGCGTAGCCATCCTTCTTCGGTACGAAGCAGATCTCGAACGATTCGCTCTTCTCGGCGACCGAGAGCTCACCGCGAGCGGCTACATCGCGCACCTCACGCTTGGTCATCTCACCGAGGGGAAAGACTGCATCCGCTAGCTGCTCCTGCGTGAGCTCGAACAGAAAGTACGACTGATCCTTCTCGCGGTCGACCGCCTTCCGCAACTCAAGCTTCCCGTCGGCTCCGCGCACGATTCGCGCGTAGTGTCCGGTCGCTACTTTCTCCGCGCCGACCGAGAAGGCCTTCTCATGAAGGAGTGCGAACTTCACGTGCGTATTGCAGAGCACGCAGGGGCTCGGTGTGTTTCCGTGAAGGTAGTCTTTGACGAACGGCTTGACCACCATCTCGCGGAACTCGGACTCCAGATTGAGAATGAAATGCGGGATCTCGAGCTTCCATGCGACGCGGCGGGCATCCGTCAGGTCGTCGATGGTGCAGCATCCGCCATACGTCGTGTCGGCGTTCGTGAGGTTGTCGTACATCTGCATCGACAACCCGATCACGTCGTGGCCCTGCGACTTGAGGATCAGCGCGGCAGTCGAAGAATCGACCCCGCCCGACATGGCTACGGCAACTTTCATCCGCAGAAGCAAAGAATCTGAGCCGCGTCGAAATTCCGGGACGCGCCGTGCGAAGGATGAACCAGGTGTCATCCCGAGCAAGTGTGGGAGTGTGGGAGGGGCGAGGGACCTCACGCGATGGTACATAGTTGCCTCGAGGAGAGGTTCGTACTCCTCACTGTCCCGTGACGAACTGACTATGTACTATCGCCGGAGGTCCCTCGCCCCTCCCACCCGCACAACCAGGCTCGGGATGACAAATTTACAGATTTCGGCTCAACCCTCCGCCCGGTCCTCGATCTCCTGCGCGTCGATCACCGCGATCGCCGCCATATTCACGATGTCCGAGACATCAACGCCTCTCTGCAGCACGTGAACCGGCTTCGACAGTCCCTGAAGGATCGGGCCGATCGCCTCGGCGCCGCCCAGCCTCCAGAGCAGTTTGTACGCGATATTCGCCGACTGGAGATCAGGGCAGATGAGAACGTTCGCATCGCCCTGAATCGTACTCCATGGGTAATCGCTCTTCGCGATGTCCGGCATGACGGCAATGTCGGCCTGCATCTCACCTTCGATCGCGAGCTCGGGATGCGTGGTCCTGACAATTTCCACCGCTCGCCGCACCTTGTCCTGCAACGGATGTTTCGTCGAGCCGAAGTTCGAGAAAGACAGCATCGCAATTCGCGGCTCGAGCTCGAACCTCTTCGCAGTTTCAGCGGTCAGGATTGCAATCTCCGCGAGATCTTCGGCCGAAGGGTCGATGTTCACGGTCGTATCGGCCAGGATGACGAGACGGCTCTTGAACACGAGGATGTAGGCCCCGGAAACACGACGAACTGTCGGCCGAGTGCTGATGACCTGAAGGGCCGGCCTGATCGTCGCGGGATAGTACGTTCGAAGGCCCGAGATGGCGCCATCAGCATCGCCCGCATCCATCATCAGCATCGCGAAGTAATTTCTGCTCGCCAGGCGGGTGGTGGCATCTGAGAGCGTTACGCCGGATCTGCGCCGGATCTCGTGAAAGCGCTGAATGTAGCGTTCGAGATCAGGCGACTGCTCCGGATCGATAATCGTGATCGCTCCCTCCGCGACGTCGAGATCCGAGAGCTTCCGTTCCAGCTCGTCACGCTTGCCGAGCAGGATCGGATGCGCGATGCCCTCGTCGGCGAGAATTCGCGCGGCTCGAATGATCTTCTCGTGATCGCCCTCGGGAAAGACGATCCGCTTCGGTCTGCGCTTCGCCTTGTCGTACACGGTGTGCATCAGCGCGCGCGAGTATCCGAGCAGCTTCTCGAGCTTCCGCTTGTATGCGTCGTAGTCCTGGATCGGATGCAGCGCAACACCTGTCTCCGCCGCGGCGCGTGCAACTGCAACGGGAACCCAGAGCAGCACGCGGTGATCGAATGGCTTGGGAATGAGATAGTCCGGCCCGAAGGTGATCGCTCCCTCGGAGTACGCGCGCAGCACGGAATCGGGCACTTCTTCCCGGGCAAGCTCGGCCAGGGCCCTTGCTGCAGCGATCTTCATCTCATCGTTGATCTGAGTCGCTCCGCAATCGAGCGCACCACGAAAGATGAAAGGAAACCCGAGGACGTTGTTCACCTGGTTCGGATAATCTGAGCGTCCGGTGGCCATGATGATGTCGTCTCGACAGGCGCGGGCGTCCTCGTAGGAGATCTCTGGATCAGGATTGGCGAGCGCAAACACGATCGGTTTCGCCGCCATGGAACGCACCATCTCTTTCGTCACGATGCCGGCGACTGAGAGACCGATAAACACGTCCGCCCCATCGAGCGCATCAGCGAGAGTGCGCTTCTCTGTGTCGGCTGCGAACTCTTCCTTGTACTCCGTCATATCGACGGTTCGCCCGCGGTAGATCACGCCCTTGCTGTCGACCAGAAGCACGTTCTCTTTTCGCAGACCCATCTTCAGGTAGAGGCGAAGGCAACCCATGGCCGCGGCGCCGGCGCCCGACAGAACGATCTTCACCTCTTCGATGCGCTTGCCCGCGATTTCGATCGCATTCAGCAACGCGGCAGAAGAAATGATCGCGGTGCCATGCTGGTCGTCGTGAAAGACCGGTATGTTCATCGACTCCTGGAGTCGTCTTTCGATCTCGAAGCACTCGGGAGCCGCGATGTCCTCGAGATTGATTCCGCCGAACGTCGGCTCCATGATCTTCACGGCATTGATGAAGGCCTCGGTGTCGCGTGTGTCGAGCTCGAGGTCGAACACGTCGAGATCGGCGAAGCGTTTGAACAGAACGGCCTTGCCTTCCATGACCGGCTTGCCGGCAGCAGCGCCGATAGCTCCGAGTCCGAGGACGGCCGTGCCGTTCGAGATGACGGCGACGAGATTGCCTTTGTTCGTGTAGCGGTAGATGTCCGAAGGGTTGTTCGCGATCTCGAGACAGGGCTTGGCGACGCCCGGCGTGTAAGCGAGCGCGAGATCGCGCTGGGTCGCGGTCGGTTTTGTTGGAACAACTTCAGTCTTACCGGGACGTGAGCCCTCGTGGTATTCGAGGGCTTCATCGCGTGTGATTCTTGTCATCGCGAGGACTCCGTGGGGGAGAGTGGAGCGGGTGGACAACCGCCGCCCGCGTACGAGTCGCAAAGCTTATCATGCCATTTGGGACGGTCATGTCACGGCGGCGAGCGGGTGTCATCCTGAGCGCAGCGAAGGATCCCCTTCCTCGAGACGATACCGCAAGTCTTCAGGGGATCCTTCGCTTCGCTCAGGATGACACCGCGCTACGGGTGGTGGTTTCTTGCAATCACTTCGGCACGTCCCGTCCGAATACAGAAAGGCCGCGCCTTGCGGGCGCGGCCTTGTGTCCTACAGCTCGAAACGAAACCGGCTATCCCTTCGCGCTCCTCGGCGTCTTTGCATCGAGGACGGGCGAAGGCTCGACACGGCGGCCTGCTTCGCCACGGGACTTTGCAAACCAGCGGTTCCAGGCAAGAACGACTGCCGGCACGATCCAGAGCGTCGAGAGAGTCCCGATGATCACTCCGGCAAAAAGAAGCAGCGCGAAGTCATGAATCACTTCGCCGCCAAACAGAATCAGCGAAAGCAGAATCAGAAGTACTGATCCACCGGTCAGCACAGTTCTCGACAGCGTCTGATTGAGCGAACGATTCACCAGTGATTCGAAACTCTCACGCACTCTCGACTTCTTCACGTTTTCGCGGACGCGGTCGTAAATGACGACCGTGTCATTGATCGAATAACCGATGATCATCAGGAACGCGGCAACGGTGATCAGCGAGAACTCGCCGCCCACCATGACGAGGAACGCGAATGCCATGGCTACGTCGTGAATCAGCGCAATGATTGCGGCGACACCAAAGCGGAGATCGAAGCGGACGGCGATGTAGATGCCCATCGCGAGAGTCGACAGCGCGATCGCCCAGATCGCCTTATTCTGAAGCTCGCGTCCGACCTGCGGCCCGACTGTCTCCTGGCTTAGAAGATTGAACTGACCGAGAATCGTTTCGGCGGCGAGCACCTGCGAGGTTGCTGCCGTGACTCCCGGTGTCGAGGTCACTTCCTGATAAGTCCGAAATAGCCCGAGCTCGGACCGCTTTGAAATGATCGCCTGAGCGACGCCATGGTAATGGTCGTGCGCTGCGGCCGCCGTTCCCCGCTTGTCCGGATCCTGGGCCTTGAGCATTTCGGCAATCGCCGCTCTGCCCTGAAAATTGAGATCGAGTTTCTGGCTCGCCTCCGGATTCAGTGTCGTATTCAGCGACTGTACGACCTGGCCCGCGTAGTCACCTTCCTGCTGCAGCTGCGGAAGCCGGATCAGGACCGAATTGTCCTCGGCAGCACCGTACCGCTGGATGCTCGCTGAAGGTACAGCCGCGCGAAGCTGGTCGATCGGCACGGTGTCCTTGAAACGCAGGACCACGTTGGCGCCGCCCGAGAAATCAATCCCGAGGTTCAGCCCCTTCACCGCAAACAGGCCGAGGCCGACGAGCGTGAAAAGCAGAGTGAAGGCGAGAACGTGGTAACGCCACTTCAGAAAATCAAAATTTGTATTAGTGAAAATTTCCATAGTCTTTTCCTCGCCCTCAGATGCTCATTCTCGCCACGGGGCGATTGTTGCGGTTGTAAACCAGCTCGAAGATCACCCGCGATACGAAGAACGCGGTGAACATCGACGCGGCAAGTCCGATCAGCAGCGTAACGGCAAAGCCCTTAACGGGGCCGGTACCGAACTGAAACAGAAACAACGCTGCGATCATCGTAGTCAAATGTGTATCGATGACCGTTCCGAGGGCCAGAGAGAACCCCGCCTCGATCGAAGCGCGAACGCCCTTCCCGGACCGAAGCTCTTCGCGGATCCTCTCGAACACCAGGACGTTCGAATCGATCGCCATGCCGAGCGTCAGGATGATGCCCGCGATTCCAGGCAGCGTCAGAGTGGCCTGAAAGTACGACATCATTCCGAGAAGGATGAGCAGGTTCAGCAGGAGCGCGATGATCGCATTGATGCCCGCTCCTCTGTAATAGAGGAGCACGGCAACGACCATCAGCATGAATCCGATGATTGATGCAGTCACGCCGGCGCGAATCGAATCCATCCCGAGGGAAGGTCCGACTGTCCGCTCCTCGAGAGTCGTAAGCGATGCTGGAAGCGATCCGCTACGGAGAACCAGCGCGAGATCGGCGGCCTCCTGAGGCGTGAAGTTCCCCTCGATGACACCTTCGCCATCGATGCGGCTGTTGATCACCGGAGCCGACTGGATACGGTTATCCAGCACGATCGCCAGCTGCCGTCCGATATTGCCGCCCGTCAGTTCGCCGAACTTCGAGGTGCCTTCGGCCGTCATTGAAAAGCCGATCGTCGAGCCGCCCATCTCTCCCTTCTGCACGCGGGCGGACTTGAGGTCGCGCCCGGTCATCGGGATGTTCTTGCGGACTGCGTAGTACTGCACGCCCGTCGTGCGCCCGAAGGTGTCGAGCTGTTTGCCCGGAAGAATGTCGACGTCCGCTGCGGTCACGCCGGCAGGAAGCGTGACGCCTTCCTGAGTCATCGAGCTGCCGCCCTCGACGAGCCGGAACTGGAGCTGTGCCGTCGTGCGGATGATCTCCTTGACGCGCACCGGGTCATCGACTCCCGGCAGCTGGATCACGATGCGGTCTCTGCCGCCGCCACGAGTGATGATCGGCTCGGTCACGCCGAGTGCGTCAACGCGGTTCCGGATCGTCTCGATGGCCTGCAGGACGGTCTGTTCTTCGATCTGAGTCATCGCTGCGGTCGCGAGCGTGTACGTCAGACCGCCGGGAGTTGAGGAGGTTTCGAACATCGGGAGCCAGTTGGCACCGATGCCCTCGTAGACAGTCGTGTTGACACCCGCCGGGGGGGTCAGCACGAAAGAACTGTCCGTAACGCGCCTGACTTCCGGGACCGGCTGCTGCTCGCGGGCCGCCTGGACCTTGAGCGTTTCCATAGCCTGATCGACTTCGGCCCTGAGAGCATCGACCGTGTTCACCCGCATGACCAGGTGCGTGCCGCCTTTGAGATCGAGCCCTAGCGGAATCCTCTCGGGATTCGACTCAGTCGGAACGATCGCCACCGTGAAGACGATGATCACCGCCAGAATCAACGCCAGCTTCCACCACATGTTCTTACGCAAAAGAGTCCTCCGTAGCGGGTGTCAGTCCGCCGATGAATCACCACTGATTGTGTTCACGATCGCTGAGCGAAGCACCCTGACCTTCACGTTCTCGGCGATCTTGAGGTGAACGATATCGCTCTCAACCCCCTGAATGGTCCCGTAGATTCCGCCTGAGGTCACCACCCGGTCCCCCTTCTTGAGCGCCGCAAGCATCTCCTGGGTCTTGCGTCGCTGCTTGTTTGCAGGCGCGATCACCATGAAATAGAAGATTCCGACGATGGCAATGATCGGCAGGAAGTTGAAGATCAGCCCCTCGACTCCCCCGGCCTGCAGAAGAGCTATCGTTGTCGTCATAGGTCATTCCTTTCCGGAAACATTCCGGTGTCCGAGTCAGAGAAGTAACCGCGTTTGTACAGTTCCGTGAATTTTCCGGGCTCGTTTCGAAGTGAATCGAGGATGGCGGTGACCGCCCGCTCCGGGATTCCTCTTCGTGGACGGACTGATCTGCCCTATGACAGATCGGTTCCGCTGTCATTGCTCCGCGCGAGGAATTGGTCGCGGAACGTTCCGAACGAATTGGACGCGACAGAATGTCGAATTCTCCGCATCAAGTCAAGGTAATACCAGAGGTTATGGATCGTGTTGTAGACCGCGGCGGCAATCTCGCCGGTCATGTGGAGGTGCCGCAGGTAGGCCCGCGACACGCTCGCACAGGTGGGACAGCCACATTCCGGGTCCAGGGGCGACTCATCGGCACGGTAGCGGGCGTTCCTGATCGAGATTTTCCCTCGACTCGTAAAGAGAGAGCCGTTCCGGGCATTTCGAGTCGGCATCACGCAATCGAACATGTCGACGCCTGCCGCCACACCCTCCACCAGGTCCTCCGGCGTTCCCACGCCCATGAGATAACGTGGACGGTCGGACGGTAGGAGGGCGGCCGTCATCCGGACCGTGTCGAGCATCTGCTCCTTTTCCTCTCCAACACTGAGTCCGCCGATTGCAACTCCGTCGAAGGGCATCGAAGCGATCTCTTCCACGCTCCTTTGCCGCAGCCGCGGAAAGATGCCGCCCTGCACGATACCGAACAGAGCGGTCGGTCCACGGCGGCCTTCGAGGGAACGGCGCGCCCACCGATGGGTCATCTCCATGGACTTCTCGACCTCAGACTCTCCCAGTCCCGCCGCCGGACATTCATCGAAGGCCATCGCGATGTCGACTCCCATCCGGCACTGGATCGAGATCGATTCCTCCGGGGAGAGAAAATACTTCGTTCCGTCGATATGGCTCTGAAACTCGACTCCCTCTTCACGGATCTTCCTGATCGACGACAGAGAGAAGACCTGAAACCCTCCCGAATCGGACAGGATCGGCCGGTCCCACGACATGAAACGGTGAACGCCGCCCAGCTGCTCGAGCAGCTCGATTCCCGGGCGGAGCATCAGGTGATAGGTGTTGCAGAGAATGATCTCCGGGCCGAGCTGATTCAGCTGCTCGACGGTGAGACCTTTAACAGCCGCGACCGTTCCGACGGGCATGAACACGGGAGTCTGAATCGTCCCTCGCGCGGTCGTGAGCTCCCCGCGCCTGGCCTCGCCTTCACGGGCGGTCACTTTGAATTGGATGCGATCCATTTGTCGAGTTCTGAGTTGTGAGTTGTGAGTTGTGAGTGGACCCGTCCCATGTGAGTTCTGAGTTGTGGTTTCTGACTTCTGACGTGGTTGCCGCCCGTCCCACTCACAACTCAGAACTCACAACTTCGTCCGTCCCACTCAGAACTCAGAACTCACAACTCAGAACTCGTTAGTTCAGTTGAGCTTCATCTGCTCGACTTTGACGTTCGCGGGAAGCTTCAGCACGAATCGCGACGCCGGCACGGGGGCGTTGACCTTGATGTTCGAGAACTCGTATCGCGTCGAGTTGCCGTTGCCTTCCACGTACTCGAATTGCGAAGTGAGATACGAGCTCTTGTCTATCCAGATGCGGATCTGGCGCACCTGGCGAGCGAGCGTTTTTGTCTTTGGCTGAAGCTCCAGCCTGTAGAAGGGCTCGTTCTTCGGATTGACGAAGCGGAAGTTGAAATACTTGCCCAGCTCGTCGATCGCACCAGCCGCTCCGAGGTACTTGAAGATCCGGTCTTCGAACCGCTTGACCTCCATCTTCTCCGCTTTCGCCAGGGACGGATAGTAAGTCGTCAGCCAGCCGTCTGCGATCAGCATCGTCACAGGGCGCGGCTTTTCATACACCCACAGCACCTTGTTCGGTGCGCTGAACAGGAACGTTCCGGAAGAGGTCTCCGATCCCGCCAGAAGACCGTGAGTCTTCTCCTGTTTGAAATCAGCCGTGAGTGAGCGAGTCGCTTTCTGTTGAGCGGAGACCTTCTTCACCACACTTTCCAGCGTCACGGGAGCCGCGGGAGCCGCCTCGACGGTCATGGATGTGGAGAGCAGAATCGCGGAAAGGGGAAGCAGGAATCGTCTCGTGAGCATGGCTCCGGCAACAGCCTCTCGCTCGGTGAATATTTCGCCCGTGAAGCCGGCAGCGCCCTAAATCACAATAAACATGTATAATTTCCATCAAACTCATGAGGATAAACATGCGCATTCTCGTCTCGATCGGATTTGCACTTCTTCTCGCCTCTCCTTCCTTCGCCGCGGTCGAGTATCAGTTCCGCCAGACCACCCGATCGGATCAGGCCACCGTTCCATCGGTGCCCGTGACCGGGCGGGCGGTTCTCGATGGAGAGAACACCCGCGTCGATTACCTGAGCGGATCTTCCTTCGAGGCGGGCACCTACCTGATTGCCCGGAGAGATCAGGGAAAACTCCTGATCGTCAATCCCAAAGACAAGACGTACTCGGTGACCGACCTGACCGCTGTAGCGACATCCATCGGCAATCGAGGCATCCGGATTCAGAATCTCAAGACAAAGCTCACGAAGATGGATGGCAGACCGATCGTCGCGGGACTTCCGACCGATCACCACCGGCTCGAAGCGAGCTACGAGATGACGGTCCAGTTCGGGGAGCTTGCTCTGACCCAGAACATCCAGACGGTCGTCGAGAAGTGGACAACCGAGGCTTTCGGCGACGCCGGGCAGAGCGCATTGACGGAGGGACCTCTCCGCACCGGAAACGAGGAGATCGACCGGCTGATCGAGGCTGAAACCTCGAAGGTCAGCGGATTGCCACTGCGTCAGGTCGTTACGATCACGACCACTCCGGCGAACGTCCGGACGACGTCACAGCTGAAGATGAACGGAAGGCGGCGGCACATCTCCGAGATGATCGTGACCTCGATCCAGGCGCGCGACATCGAGCAGTCCTACTTCGAGGTTCCCTCAGGATTCACCAGAGTTCAGGAGATCAAGTCCGGGGTCCAGGAACACGCTGTCGAGACTCTGTCGATGGAACCGGGTAACTGAGCCGACAACGTGGCATCTCACGGTTGTGGCGAGCGATGAACGAGCTCGTCGGGCCAGAGCGCAACACGTGTCATCCTGAGCGAAGCGAAGGATCCCCTGAAGACCGGCGTCAGTGCATCGAGGTAGGGGATCCTTCGCTTCGCTCAGGATGACACGCTGCTCAATGTGCGGTTGCGTATGGATCAGCTGTACTGTTAAGATCCGCCGAGATCCTGATTTCCGAAAGTAGTAGCCATAGAACGAATGAAGAAGCTGCTCGCCTGGGGCGAACGATTGGGTGGGATGGTGCGGGCTCCGCGGCTGTACTTCGCGGCTGTTCCTCTGGCAGTCCCACTTCTGTTCGCTACCTTGGACACCACCCGACCGGTCGTATCGCCTCCTCGGCGATCGCTGACCCCACCCCCCGTAGCAGCGCTTCCTCCTGAGCCCGCTCCTGAAGTGTTGGCTCCTCCTGTTGCAGAAACCGAGGTCAACATTGCCGTTCGCAGCGGCGATACACTCGATTCGATCTTCCGTCGTGGTGGCCTCAGCGGCTCGGAGGCTTATGCCCTCGTTTCGGAGTTCAGCAAGACGGTCGATCCTCGCCGGCTCAAACTCGGCGATCTGGTCCGCTTCCATTACGCTGAGCAGAACGCGGTGCAGGCAGTGTCGATGAAAGTCACCGGATGGGGCGAAGTGAACGCTCTCCGGAACGGCGAGGGATTCGAGGTCGTCGCTACGGAAGCTCCGGTGTCGTCGAACGAAACTGTCGTGAGCGCGAGCATCGAGTCATCCCTCTACGAGTCCCTCCGACAGGCGGGAGAAGGACCACAACTGGTGCAGAGTCTCGTTGACGTGTTCCAGTGGGACGTCGATTTTTTTGCACTGAAGAAGGGCGACTCATTCAGTCTTCTCGTGGAGAAGAAGTTTTCGGGGTCTGATCCCGCTGGTTATGGTCCGATCCTCGCCGCAAGGTTCGTTCATGGCGGCAAAATGTACGAAGCGTTCCGATTCGTTCAGCCCGATGGTCGCGCCGGCTACTACTCGAGCGAAGGAACCCCGGTGAGAAAGCAGTTCCTGAAGGCGCCGCTGAAGTTCTCGCGCGTGACTTCCGGATTCACCAGGAAACGCTTTCATCCCGTGCTGAAGGTCCATCGCCCCCACCTTGGCGTCGACTACGGAGCCCCGACTGGAACTCCCGTCATGACGACAGCCGACGGAGTGGTCACTTTCGCCGGAAGGGGTCGTGGCGAGGGCAACTTCGTCCGCATCCGTCATAACTCGAAGATCGAGACCGCCTATCTCCACCTGTCGGGATTCGCCAGGGGCCTGAAAAAGGGGACGAGAGTCGAACAGGGAGATATCATTGGGTACGTGGGGTCGACAGGACTGTCCACGGCACCACATCTCGACTATCGTGTACGAGACAACGGCGAATGGATCAACCCACTTCATCTGAAGTCGATCACTCCGGACCCGCTTCGCGGCGCTTCCATGCAGAAGTTTCTCGCATCGGTCGAGCGCAATGCCGTGAAGCTCGAGAGCGGCCTGATGCAGGTCGCATCGAATCAGGAGATCCGCCGGGCACTCTTCTAACCCTCGGGGCGCCATGAAAACCATCACTGTTCGGGTGCCTGCAAGAGCAGATCTTGCAGGCGGAACCCTCGATCTCTGGCCGCTCTATCTGTTCCATCCCGGCTCGAGGACTGTCAACGTCGCAATCTCGTTTCACGCGGAATGCGAGGTGCAGGCGATCGCACACGGCCGCATCGAAGTCGAGCTCGGAGACTCGGGCTACAAGGCGAGCTTCGAATCGATCGCCGAGATGCTTCGCGACGAGAACGTGGCGCTGATCGCCCGCGCGGTCGAACATTTCAAACTCTCCGGCATCCGGATACTCACACGCACGGAAGTGCCGCGCGGATCAGGTCTCGGAGGTTCATCGGCTCTGACGGTTGCTGTCGTCCGCGCTCTTTCCGAGTTCACGGATCTCCCGGTCGAAGGCGACAGTCTGATCGCTCTGGTCCGCGACCTCGAGACACGGCTGCTTCATGTGCCCGCCGGAGTTCAGGATTACTACCCGCCGGTCTATGGCGGCCTTTCGTCGCTGCATCTCAATCCCGGCGCAATCGTTCGACAATCCATCCGGCTTCCGCTGGGTGATCTCGCGCAGCACTTCATTGTTCACTACAGCGAGATCTCCCACTTCTCGGGCACCAACAACTGGGAGATCTACAAGCGTCACATCGATGAAGATCCCGAAGTCCGTTCGGCTCTGAGCGAGATAGCCGCAATCTCCGCGGAGATGGAACGCTCGCTCGAGGCGCACGACCTGGCAGCCGCAGGACGCGCTCTGGGCGAAGAATGGCGCGTTCGGAAGTCGCTGATCGAAGGCATCTCGACTCCCGAGATCGACCAGGCAATTACTGCAGCGACGAAAGCGGGCGCCTGGGCCGGCAAAGTGTGCGGCGCCGGAGGCGGGGGTTGCATCGTCTTTCTCGCGCCTCCGGAGAAGCGCGACAAAGTGCTCAGAGCGCTCCGCAAGGTTCCCGGCCGCACCCTTGACGCCATGCCGGTTCCGTATGGCCTCACTGTCGAACAGAAACCCGACAGCAAGTCGTTCGCCTTCGTCGACCGGCCCTCACGTCCCCCTCTGGAAGCTGTCGATCAACTCTACCTCTCCGCTGGAGGCGACGGCCCGTACCGGCCGTTCGTGATGATCGAGGGAGCGGTGACGTTCGACGACGCGAGGCGCGGCACACATCTCACGATCTCCAGATCGCTGATGGCTCCTGTGAGCACCGCCGATGAACAGATCGACTGGAGCCGCGCCGTCGCGATCGAGCCGGATCACCTTCGTCTGACCGCGGTTCCCGAGCCAGATCGCATCTTCGCCATCCGCCCGAATGACGAGAAACTCACGGCGATCACGACCGACGGCGATGAATCCTTCCGCCTCTATCTCGAGGAAACCGAGAAGCTGACCATCTTCCACAATCCGGAGCTTTCGCTTTACTCCGAACCCTCCGAATCCCGCGACGAGTTTCTTCGCCGCTGCCTGGAAGCCGGAAAGCGCGGTCTCGAGCCCGAGACCGACCGGCTCGAAAGCACCTTTCGCCGGCGCATCGACCAGATGAAGCAGAAGCAGGAGCGCGAACAGAGGGCCATCGATGATTCGTCCGAGCGTATGCAGCACAGCGCTACGGAAGTGAACATCGCCTGGGGACAGACTCTCTACAACATCACCAGCGGCAGGCGCGCCCATTCCGACGCCCCGAGCTCGCCTCGTGAAGGCGACTACTTCGAAGGAATCTCCGCACTCAAGAAATCGTGGGACCGTGAGCTCGAAGCCCTCCGGGACAGCATCAACGAGAAGGCTCGGCGGATCGAAGAGATCACGCTGACCCCATCGCGCCGGAACATCGAGATCCGGCGGTACGTGATCGTCTGGGCGGCGGGGTTCGAGTCGGGGCAGTCGCGCAGGACAGAGGGCGCGGGGCGAAGGGCGGCGAAGTCGGGGGAGTAGTCAGTAGACAGGAGTCAGTAGTCAGTAGCCCGCCCGGCCCGACGCGCAATGGCATCGTGTCATCCTGAGCGCAGCGAAGGATCCCCTCCAGCCTTGCGGTAAGCCAATAGCAGGGGGATCCTTCGCTACGCTCAGGATGACACTTGCTCCTGACGCAGGCCTCAGGTTGACGCCGTTGTGGCCCGCCACTCCGATCCTGCGTTTCTGAAGTGTCCAGATTCCGGACATGCGTCCACATTTCGAAGAGTTAATTGACCGAGCTGTGCGGTTAAGTGCTTATTAATAAATCGGTTAACGTTTTGTATCAACTGGCAGGCATCTTGGACTCATTGAGCTCAGCCAAACAAGGAGAGCACGATGAAACAGGTACTGGTAGTTGACGACGAAACCGCGATCACAGAAGGCCTTCTGGCCCTGTTCGAACTCGAACATATCGATGCGACGGGAGCGAGTAATCGGGAGAGTGCGGAAGCGCTCATCGAGTCGGATTTCTACCCTGTCATCCTCGCCGACCTGAGGCTGCGTACCGAAGAAGACGGCCTCAAGCTCCTCGATTCGATCCGAAGGATCAGCCCCCGCTCACGCGTAGCCAGCCTCACGGCCTTCGCGACGCCGGAAGTCGAGGCGGAGTTGAAGAGTCGGGGTTCCCTGATGGTGCTCCGCAAGCCGATGGAATTCGACGAGATCATCGCAATCGTCGAGGAGATGCTCTCCGAAATCGAGCGCGAGGCTGAAGCCCAGCAGGCACGAACAGGCCAGCCGCTCGACACCGCAGCACTGTACAAGGACGTGGCAAGAGTCCTCTATTCGATACCGCAGAAACGCTTCGGGTTCTCAGCTGAAGAGTCCGCAGAACTGGTGCAGGAAGCATGGTGTCTGTTCATGCAGAAGCAGGAAACGATTCAGATGGCGAAACCGTGGCTCGCGGGGACGGTGGTGAATCTGTGCAAGCAACAGATTCATACGCTGACGCGACGTCGCGAGACGACGCGCCAGATGAGCTCGGAGACCGTTGAGATCGCCGGCGTGCATGGCGCCTCCTACGAAAAGACTCTGATGATTCGCCAGGCACTCGAGCAGCTCGACGAGCGCGGCCGCCAGCTGTGCGTTCTGATCGGGATGGAAGGATGGTCGTACGACGAAGTCAGCGAGAAGCTCGACCTTCCTCTCGGCTCGATCGGGCCGCTCTACATCCGGGCGAAAGCGAAAATGCGCAAACTCCTCGAGGCTACCAACAACTGAACTGCGCGGCACCCGCTAGCGTGCACTTAGCACCAGGTGTCATCCTGAGCGAAGCGAAGGATCCCCCCAAGCCCTGCGATACAGCCAGTAGTAAGGGGATCCTTCGCTGCGCTCAGGATGACACCCGCTCCTCCCCAGAGTTGACCTTGTTGCGTGAGCGCAGTACAGCACTTCACTTCTTGAGCTTTGCGTAGATCGTCGAGGGACTCACTTCGAGCCGCCGCGCTGCCTCACGAATGTTGCCTCCGAACGCATCCACGCAACGCTTCACGTATTCAGTCACGTGCGCATCGAGCGGCTGGATCTCGAATCCGTCAGCATTGACCAGCGCGTCGCCAGCGGATGCATCGAGCAGCAGATCCTCGACTCTGATCTCCCCTTCACGATTCATGAGCAGCGCCCGCTCGAGCACATTGCGGAGCTCGCGTACGTTTCCGGGCCAGTCGTAGTTCGTGAGTCTCGATAGGGCTCGCTCGGAAAGGCGGGTGCGCTTGAGGCCTAGTTCGTCGCTCAGTGAGGCGAGCATCGTCTCGGCAAGAACCGGCAGATCTTCGAGTCGCTCCCGAAGCGGGGGAATCCTGATCCTTACGACGTTCAGCCGGTAGAAAAGATCCTTGCGGAACCTGCCCGCCGCAACCTCGGCGGCGATGTCTCGATTCGTTGCGGCGATCAGGCGGATGTCCACGGTGATGTCGCGAACTCCTCCCACGCGTCTGAAGCGCTTCTCTTCGAGCGCCTTGAGGAGGCGTGCCTGGATCGAGATCTCGAGCTCACCGATCTCATCGAGAAAGACAGTCCCCTTGGCGGCAATCTCGAACAGCCCGGGCTTCGCTGCCGATGCGTCGGTGAACGAGCCTTTCTCGTGTCCGAAGAGCTCCGACTCGAGCAGCTGACTCGAGAATCCGGCGCAGTTCAGATCGACAAACGGCGCCTTCGCGCGGATCGACGTGTCATGAAGCATCCGCGCGACAATCCCCTTCCCGCTTCCGGATTCTCCCTCGAGGAGAACCGGTGACGGAGCGGATGCAACCCGCGTGATCACTTCATTCAGCTCGATCGCCGCTGCCGAAACGCCCGGAAATGTCTTCTGTTGCCGCGTCTGACCTCGTCTCAGCGCTTCGAGCTCACGCTTCGTCGCGATCTGCGAACCGACACGATCGAGAACGATCTCGAGCGTCTCGAAATCGTAGGGTTTCGACACGAACGTTTCCGCACCCCGCCGCATCGCTTCGACCGCCACATCGATCGTCCCCACTCCCGACATCATCACGACTGCCGTAGACTCGGATCGCGACTTGATGTGCTCCAGAACATCGAGACCCGAATGGTCCGGCAGATTCACATCCAGAAGCACGACATCGGGCTGGGCGGCATCGAACTGCCGGAAACCTTCTGCTCCCGACAAGGCGCTCGTGACATCCCATCCGGCGTGCTCGAGCAGGGCCTTCAGACCCTCGAGTACATCCCGGTCGTCATCGATGATGAGGATGCGTTTGTCCATGAGAGTTCCGGTTTCAGCGCCGGCACCCGGATCCGTCAACGTGTCACGATCAGGATGACACGCTTTTCCGGTGGTGCCGGAGGATTCTGTCACGCCTCGAGACTGAAATGGGACGCCGTCAGGGATGCGAACTCCCGGAGCAGATCCTCGAGATCGTAAGGCTTCTGTATGAACCTGCTGAGTGGATCAGAGAGAAGCGGAAGGACTCGTTCTTTCTCGGCATACCCCGACGAGATGAGGACTGGCGCCTCAGGAAGCAATCGCCGGATCTCTTCGAAAACGATCTCTCCCGGCATCTCCGGAAGTCCCAGGTCGAGAATGATGAAGTCCGGCCGAAGTCCCGACCTGAGACGCTCCAGCGCCGCGAGTCCCGTGCCTGCCACAGATGTACGGGCGCCCTCGGTCTCAAGGAGGTTTTCGATCCCTTCTGCGACGATCGGCTCGTCATCGATGATCAGTACCGTTTTCCCATTCATCCTTTTGCCAGCTTCGGGAAGGAGCTCGTCCGCAGGGGCGGCTCCGAGTTGCGGCAGAACCAGATAGAAGCTCGAGCCTCTTCCTTCCTCCGATTCAACGAACACCACGCCGCCATGCTCGCGGATGAGCCGGTGCACAACCGACAACCCAAGGCCCGGGCCGCTCCCCACCTCTTTGGAAGTGAAGAACGGCTCGAAGATCTTCTCGAGCAGTCCCTGTTGAATTCCGACTCCCGTGTCCTTCACGATGATCGCCGCCCAACGGCCGCTCCCAAGTCGCAGGCGCTCGACTTCGCGCAGGGAAAGCGCTCGGATGTCGAACTGGAGCGTTCCTCCTGCCATCATCGCGTCGCGGGCATTCAGAGTCAGATTCATCAGCATCTGACTCAGGTGTGACGGGTCGGCGCTGACACGGATCGACTCATCGATCTGACCCGTCGCGATGACGATCTCCGGCGGAAGTGCAGGCCGGATGATGCGCATCTGTTCTTCCAGCAGATTCGCAGGAGAGATTTCGATCATCGAAGGCTTGCGCGGCTGCGCGAACTCGAGCAGTTGCCTGGTCACGTCCTTCGCGCGATGCACGGCCTTTTTGATGTGTTCCGCCGATCGCTGGATCGCCTCGTCGTTCGGATACTTTCTTCGCAGCAGATCAGCCCACGGCAGTGCGGCCATCAGGGTGTTGTTGAAATCATGCGCGATACCGGAGGCCATCTGCCCCAGCGACTGCATCTTCTGCGCATGCGTGAGTGAGCGCTCGAGATCGGCCGCCCGCAATTCGGGCCGCAGATCCCGCAGCGTGAGCATGACCAGTGACCTCTCCCCGAGGATCAGCTCCGAAACACGGGCAGACGAAGGAATACTTTCGCCATTCCTGGAGACGAGAAAAAGCTGCGACTCAGCGCCAACCTCGGGCAGCTCCGTAGATGAGCCGTAACCGAGACCCTCTCCACGCTCGTTCACGATGAGCGAATCGATCGGCATGACCCGCAGCTCTTCGAGCGTGAATCCCGAGAGCGTTTCAAAAACGGGATTCGCGTCGACCAGCAGACCCAAGTCCCTCGCGAAGATCGCGATCGGATCGAAACCTTTGAGAAAAATCTGGCGGTGGCGTTCCTCCGCCGCACGTTCAGCTGTCAGATCGCGGATGAACGAGACGAGAACCGGACGGCCGCTGAGAAGAAACGGCCCGGAGCGGATTTCGACACTGACACCCCTGCCATCCGGCCGATGGAGACAGGTCTCGAAGTCCAGATGCGCTCCCGCCGCGAGGCTCCCGAGTTGCTTAAGCGCCCGCTCGAAATCTTCGCGCTCGTGCTCGCCCGCCAGCTCTAGAGTAGTTCGCTGTGTGAGATCCTCACGCCCGGTGCCGAGGAGACGCTCGAGCGCCGGATTGCAGTCGAGAATCCGCTGTGTCGTCTGATCGGAGATCATCACCGCTTCGATCGCATTCTGGAAGAAATCGCGATACCGCACTTCGGCCGCTTCGACCTCGCTCAGGTCCCTGCCCGTCACGAGAACCGCCGAGCGACCAGCCATCGCGATGGCCGTGGCGGTATAGCCGAAGCTGAAGATCGAACCGTCCGGCCGGAGGCCGTGAGACATGCCGATGGACGGTTCCGAGCCGATTCCTGCACGGGCAATCTTGCCTCGTATCACCGGCCGGTCAGCTTCCGTGAAGCACTGCTCGAACTGCCGCCCTTCCAGCGCGCCAGGTTCCAGTCCGAAATAGGACGCGCCCACTCCGTTGGCCTCGATCACGACGCCCGTCTCGAAATCGATCATTAAGATCCCGGCCGGTGACTGTTCGAACAGCACCCGGGCGCGCAGCTCCGCTTCTCGGCGTGGCGTAATCACCCTCGCAACCGATGCAACCCCCAGGATCTTCTCGCCATCGCGGATCACGCTGTGATCCCATTCAGCCGCGAAGTCGCCTGAGGGAGCTCTGTGGGGATGAATTCTCGAACTCCACGCGTCGGGATTTTCGAGGAGCTCCGTCCACGACTGCTGCATGAGCTCCGCGTCATTCGCCCCGAAAAGCGACCAGAGCGGTTTCCCGATGATCTCGGAGGATGGGATTCCGAACGCTTCCTCCGCCCCGCGGTTCCACTCGAGCACGAGACCCTCGGGGGAGGTGAACAGGATGGCCAGATCCAGATGAGCGAGGACGAAGGCTATGCGCGACTGTGCAGTCTGGGCGTCACGCTCGGCGACGCGGAGCCGCGCCCTGAGCTCCTCGATCTCCAGAGCATCGGTGATGATGCGCTCGAAGGCCTCGCTCGTCGCCGGACCCTTCACGTGATACGAGGTGATCCGAAACGGCATCAGCTTAGTAGCCGACTGCAGCTCCTTGCTCGCCGTGATGATCACCGTCGGAAGGGCTTTCCCTCGTTCCTCCAGAAGTCCCAGCAGCTGGGCACCGTCGAGCCCACCCGGGAGTCCCAGGTCGAGGACCATCAGGTCGTACCGGTTCGCATCCACGAGCGCCAGCGCTTCGTCGGCAGTGCCCGCATGATCCATCTCGATCCCGATTCTGCCGAGACGAAGCCGGTAGACCTTCGCGACCAAATGGTCGTCCTCAACGACGAGAATTCTCGTTCTCATCCGTTGTTCAGGAGGCTGGGGCTGTTCGGGCATGGATGGCACTCCGATACTCAGTCCGAATGGACCCCGCGTTTGATACAGCAGAAGAAGCGTTCTGGCCGAAACGTTCCCCATACGGCGTGCACGAAAGGCTCCAACTCCGGCCGCTGGCCTTTATGGTAGGATCGTCAGCCCTTGCAGTAACTTCGTCGGGCAGTAGCGCAGCCTGGTAGCGTACCTGAATGGGGTTCAGGTGGTCGGGGGTTCAAATCCCCCCTGCCCGACCAATTACATCCCCCGATGTTCCGCCAGACGCCATTCTCCCCACCCTGCTTCGCCTGATTACCGGACGGCCATCTCCAAAGGAGCATCCCGTGGAAAACGCACCTCAACAGACCATCAATATCGTTCTTGACGAGAAGACCGCCCAGGGCGAGTTCGTCAATTTCGCAAACATCATTCATTCGCCCAGCGAATTCGTGATCGATCTGGGACGGATCATGCCGGGAAGAGCGGAAGTCAAAGTCTACAGCCGGGTGATCATGACCCCGCTGCACGTCAAGCAGCTGCTCCATGCCCTCGCCCAGAACGTCTCGATGTTCGAGCAGAAGTTCGGGGAGATCCGTGGGGACGTCGCGTTGCCATTCTCCTCCCCGGCCTCCGAAGAATCGAACTGATCGGGGACCGATGGCGCGCGTCAGGATCATTGGAGGTGGGCTCGCCGGCTCGGAGTGCGCGTACGGGCTTGCCAGGCGTGGCCACCGCGTAACGCTCGTCGAGATGCGGCCCGTCCGGATGACGGCCGCACACCAGACTGGAAACCTCGCGGAACTCGTCTGCTCGAACTCCTTCCGCTCGAGCTCCGTCACAAATGCAGTTGGGCTCCTGAAGCGGGAGATGCAGCTTCTCGATTCGCTCACGATCCGCTGCGCGACGGAAGCCCGGGTACCTGCGGGTGATGCCTTCGCCGTCGATCGCGAGCGCTTCGCTGCACTCATGACGAATATCATTGAATCGGAGGAGGCTATCGATGTCGTTCGCGGTGAAGCCGCAACTCTCGACAGAGACGGCTACGATTTTCTCGTGATCGCGACGGGCCCGTTGACGAGCGGAACCCTTTTCGACGCAATCAGCGCGCGGCTCGGAAGCGACGGACTCTATTTCTACGATGCGATCGCACCGATCGTTGCAGCTGACTCGCTCGACATGTCGAAGCTCTACTGGAAGTCCCGTTACGGAAAGGGCGACGCCAGCGACTACCTGAACGCCGCGATGAACCGCGACGAGTACGAATCGTTCATCGAAGCGCTTCTGGGCGCTGAGCTCTATCCGCTTCACGACTTCGAGAAGGCAGCGCATTTCGAAGGGTGCCTTCCCGTCGAAGAGATCGCATCGCGGGGAATCGAGACGCTGCGCTTCGGGCCGATGAAGCCGGTCGGGCTCGAGCACCCGATCACGGGTGAGCGTCCCCACGCCGTCGTGCAGCTTCGCAAGGAAGATCTCTCGGATGAGTTCTTCAACCTGGTCGGATTTCAGACGAAGATGAAGATCCCTGAGCAGAAACGGCTTCTGCGAATGATCCCCGGCCTCGAGAACTGCGAAGTGGCGCGTTGGGGCTCTATGCATCGAAATACGTTCATTAATGGGCCGAGACATCTGAATGCGACATTCCAACTCCGCCAGGACCCTGCCATCTTCTTCGCGGGACAGATCACCGGGGTCGAAGGCTATGTCGAATCCGCAGCGACGGGTCTGCTCGTCGCCCGTTACATCGACGCTCTCTCCGAGGGCCGCACCCCCGAGGCGCTGCCGTATCACACTGCGATCGGCGCGCTCGGCCGGCACGTCGCCGAGTCATCACCGGATCGTTATCAGCCGTCGAACGTGACGTGGGCCCTGATCGAAGACAGGCTGGAACCGAAGAAGCGAAAGAAGGAGCAGAAGCGGCTCGACCAGGTGGATCTCGCCATCGCGGCCATCAGCGAGCTCGCAGGAAATCCAGCTGCCGTCTGACGCGTCAGGCCAATGGCCTTGAAAACTAACGGAGAGGTGTCATCCTGAGCCGGCGAATGACGGACGGTCATTGTCGCGAGGGATGAACGAAGTGTCATCCTGAGCGAAGCGAAGGATCCCCTTCCTCGAGGCGTCACGGCAAGTCTTCAGGGGATCCTTCGCTTCGCTCAGGATGACAATTCGTGGCTGAGCTCACGCCACCGACGGCCATGCGCTACTCTATATCGATGACCATATTCTCGAGCGGAATCTCTCCGCTCACCTGCCTTGCCGGCCGATCCTCGCGGGCTTCCCAGGCATCTCCACCGAGAACGCCTGCGAGAGAGTCGAGCCGGCCGATGAGGCGAAAACTCGGCATGACGAACGGCACCCCTTCGCTGGCCAGCACATCCGGCGCGTCGCCTATGTGAAAGTGGAGGTGAGGCGCCAGACTGTGACCCGAGTTGCCGATCCGACCCAGCTCGTCTGAGACCGCAACCATCTCGCCGGGCTTGACCCTGATCGATCCGGGACGAAGGTGAGCATAGACGGCGTACCTGCCGTCGCCTGCATCGATGATGACGGCATTTCCGGGAGCGCTTTCGCGAGTCACCAGCTCTTCCGAAGGCGCCGCGAAGGGAGAATTCTCTTCCACGCCATCGATGACACTCACGACGCGTCCCGGTAATGCCGCAAGCGCAGGAACGTCGTAGCCATACCAGTCCGAGTTGTCGCGGCCATCATTTCGAAAAAGCCTTCCGTCAGTTCCAAGCTTTGCCCAGTCGACCGCGAATCTCTGCGGCACGCGGACCCGTCCATCGAGCGGAACGAGCGACCGGCGATGCCCTGATGAATTCGACGGTCCTCGGATCGAGACCCAGTTACCCGGAGGTACCGGCGCAGCCTGGAGCGACAACGCAGACCCGCTGACTTTCACGCTCGGGATTGCCAGCGCATCCGGGCTCGCCCCGTCTTCCCCTGCGGTGACGAGACGATGTTCGAGAGTACCCGGTCGCTCCGCTCCGGATGGAAGTGTCAGCCATAGATAGAAGACGATCCTCTCCCCGGGCCCGAGGGCGAGGCCGTCGCGCCGCGTCGCAACCGGGAGACCAATCGTGACCGCTCGCTTCGCGAGTTCGCCCTCATCCCACATCTCGAGCCGTGCGCCACTTCCATCAGAGACCTCGAGCGAAAGCAGAAGAGTCTCTTTCTGAGCGAAGTTCGTCACATGAAGCTCGTAGACGAGATGCTCGCGGCCGAGCGCACGAACCGGCACCGGCGCCATCGGGACGACTGCCTCGAATGGGGTTGCGGAAACCATCTGAGCAGACGCTGATCCGCCCGCCGGAAGAAGCATTGCGAGCACGATCACGACAGGCCAGATCCGTAGCACATCGGGACGGGCGCCAATCCGTCGCTCCAGGATTTCTTTTCTGCTCACGAGAGCGTGCAACCGGCGATTGGCCCGTACGAACAGAACGACGGCGACTGCAAGCATCACGGCGCCCAACCCCGCCGCAGCATATGCAGTGGACCGCACATCAGCAGCTGCGAACCCGAGGATGCAGGCTCCGAGGGTGAAAACGGCGGTGAAGATCATCGCCAGCCGCGCTGCGACTACTCGATGCCCGGCAAGAAAGAGTTTCGTTCGGGAAAGCGTTCGCGCAAAGAAGATCGCCCATGCGATCGCGATCACGAGTAGCACTCCGAATGCGATCTGTGTGCGGAGCGGTAGGCCCCTCTCCGTGATCAGCAGTGATGCGACGACCGCTCCCATCGCGAGATCGAATAATAGAAGCATGGTGAACGCAGCGCGCGAGCGTGTAGTCAACTCAGTCTCGAGCGACCTGCGAATCTGCCGGGCTGTCGGGCGAGGCTCTACGATCATCTCACTGCTCATCTCGTCACTCCTTTTGCATTCAGCCGTTCGCGCATAATGCGCCTCGCGCGGTGAAGGCGCGATTTCACTGTTCCTACCGGAACTTCCAGTACCGCCGCCACTTCGTTGAGGTCCAGCTCCCGCAGATAGAACAGCGTCAGCGCCTCGCGCTCCGCCCACGGAAGATCCTCGAGAGTCTCATGCAGAGTTTCGTTCTCATCGAATGCGATCTCGTCGTTTTCGCTCGCGGCCAGAGGCTCGTCGTCCAGAGAAACCAGAACGGAATCTCCGTAACGTTGTCTCAGCCTGTCGACCACGGCGCGACGCGCGATACCGAACAGCCAGGGAGTCAGCCGCGATGGGTCGCGGAGGCGGTCGATACTTCGCAGTATCCGGAGCCAGACATCCTGATGGACTTCCTCGGCAATCGAGTCATCGCCGAGAAGTCGACGGACGTAGCGCCAGAGGGATGGATGCCAGCGCTCGACGAGTTCATCGATCGCGCCTCGTTCCCCGAGCTGGCAACGGATCGCCAGCAGCTCGAGCCGGAGGGCCGAGTCGTTTGTCGGTTCACTCATCGATCGTCTTCCGCATCACACAGGTATAGTCGCGCGTTACGGAAAAAGGTTCACGGGGAGTCGTGAATATTCGTGTCCGTCAGGAGAGTCTGTTCTGAGCCCGAAAATGGCTCACAAGTCATTTGTGGCGAGAAATGAACGAGCTTGTCATCCCGAGCCTGGTCGTGCGGGTGGGAGGGGCGAGGGACCTCGGGCGATGGTACATAGTTGCCTATCGGCCTCCACCACCCGCGCTCGCTCGGGATGACAAGTCCTGAAGATTGCCGCGCGATTGTTGAGCGTCGCAAGATGATCCTTCGCTTCGCTCAGGATGACAAGTCCTTCAGATCCTAACCAACCGCAGACGCAGAAAGCTCGGCGGGTGAGTGGCTGTGGACGGGCAGCGAGAAATAAAACGTGGTTCCGGAGCCCTCGCGGCTTTCCACCCAGATCGAACCGTTGTGCCGCTCGACGATCTGCTTGGAAATATAGAGGCCGAGTCCCAGACCGCCGTAGTTCGTCGACGATACCTGACGTCCGCGGTGGAACCGTTCGAACACCTGTCCCAACTCGTCCGCAGGAATGCCGATGCCCTTGTCGCGAATCGCAGTGACTACCTTGTCAGACTCCTCGCGCACATCGACGTATATCTCGCTGCCGTCCGGTGAGTACTTGACGGCGTTCTCGAGAAGGTTGCCGAGGACCTGCTCGAGCCGATCACGATCGCCGTGGACGGTCTTGCTGGCGGCGGGAACATTGAGATAGAACCGACGATTTTTCGACGCAGTGTGATGATGCTGGACTACGTCGCGAACGAAGTCGGACCAGCGCATCTCCTCCCGCCGTATCTCCAGACGCCCCGTCTCGATTCGTGAGACATCCAGCAGTTCTAGGATCAATCGCGACATCCTGTCGATCTGATCCAGCGCCACCTCGAGATACTCCTCGGAAGTTTTCAGGTCGTTCTCGCGAATCAGTGTCCGCGCGAGCTGCGTGTAGCCCTTGATGGACGTAACCGGAGTTCGGAGCTCGTGTGAAGCGATCGATAGAAACTCGTCCTTCAGTCTCGACAGATCCTCCACCTTGCGGCGCGCCTCGACCTGCTCGGTGTAGAGTCGCGCATTCTCGATCGCCAGGGCGGCGCGCTCGGCCAGCACTTCCGCCAGCGGAAGCTTCTGGTCCGTCATCTGCCGTTCGGGATTGTTCGCGGCGATCACCAGCGCTCCGATGATCTCCCGCCGTGTGCGGAGAGGCAGAACGAGCAGTGACGCCATCTTCATCTGCACCGCATGGTAGGTAGTCGCCTCTTTCGGTGCGGAGACATCGAGGTTCGACGTCAGGGACGGATAGCCGCTGCTGATCACCTGACCAATGTTTCCCTCGCCGACCACCAGAGGCTGGCGATAGATGTACGACCACGCGAGTCCGAGGGAAGCCATGTCGGTGTGATAGATCGAGGCGACTTCGAGCTCTTTCGACTCGGGGGTCCTGAGAATGACGGCCGCCCAGTCTCCGAGCACCTCTGCAACCCTCTCCACAATGGCCTGCGTGACCCAGACCGGATCGATGTTGCTCGCGAAGAAAGCGCCTGCGTCGGCGAGAATCTGCGCGCGCTCCGCCTGAGCCTGCATTTCGTCTTCGAGCCGTCGACGCTCCGTAACGTCGCGAAACGACACGATGACGCCGGTGACTGCGTCGTCCTCTTTGATCGGCACGGCACTCATCGACAGGTCGACCCGTGTCCCATCACGATCGATGGCCACGGAAACATCCTTCACAGGGCGCCCGGTTCCGAGTGCCTGGGCGGCGGGGATCTCATGCGGATCCATCGTGCTGCCGTCGGGGTTGCGAAATCCGAAGACGCCGGCCTGCTGTTCGATCGCAACGTCGGTGGCAGAAGTGCCGAGCAGGCTCACGCCCGCCGGGTTGATGAACTCGACCTTGGCGTCCGCATCGACGAGCATCACTCCGTCGGCCATCCCCCCGATCATCGCCTCGGTCCTCCGCACCTGCCGCGCAACGGAAGCCTCGAGGCGCCTCTCGATCCGCATGACTGCGAATCCACCGAAGAAGATCGTTCCGAGCCCCACGACGACGAGCAGCACCGTCAGCGCATAGCGCAGACCATCGAGCTGTTCGATCGACTCCTTGCGCTTGACCATTTCCTGCTCGGCAAATACACCGGCGAAGTCGTAAGCCGATCTCCGACTCTTTGCGGCCTCGAGCACCTTGCCGATCGCGGCGTCCGTCAGTCCGTCTTCCGTCAGGACGATCTGCTCGTCCGACATTTTCTTCATCTCCTCGAAATGGGAGACCATCCCCTGAACCATCCGCTCGTCACGGGGCTCGCGAGCGAGTCCGAGCGATGCTGCCGCGGTCTTCTCGAAACTCCGAACTGCCTCGTCATACTGCGCGACGAAATCCGGCCGTCTCGTCAGGGTATATCCGCGAGACGCAGCGAGCATCGCGGCAATGTCCCGGTCCATCGACATCATCCGCTCGAGCAGGGGTGCGTAGACTTTGTCGATCCGGTCCTGCTGCTTCTTCTCGAGCTGCAGCACCCAGAGGTTGAGCGCAACTCCCCCTACAACCAGAAGGAACAGCGCGCCGAAGGCGGTCCAGAGGATCTTTCGAATCGACACGTTCATGGGATGAATTTCAGAGTCGACTTCACACTGCAAAATGGAGACCGCGAATGAGGATCGCTTGCTTCTTTCCATTTTCGCCCGGAATGATTTTTCCCTCAAGGCCTCTCAGGCGCAAGTGTCATCCTGAGCGCGAAACTGTGTGAAAAACTGCCGAAGTGTCATCCCGAGCGTCGAGCGAGGGATCTGGGTGGGGGCCTTTTGCTCGGGACACATCGATCTGCGTGCATTTTCGTCCCATGGACCACCGCCAGGATCCCTCGCTCGACGCTCGGGATGACACGTTC
>JBGSYJ010000249.1:0-29384 GCA_041750915.1 Thermoanaerobaculia bacterium
CGATCCTGAGAATCTCGGTGCGGGAAGTGTTTGCAACGTTTGGGTTCGCGGAAACCGAGTAACGCGCAACGACGGTGTCGCCCGTCCCCGTCTCCGTATAGTTGATGAAAAAGAGACCATTGCTCTGGTAAGACGGATGGAAAACAAGGCCGAGCAGACCCTGCTCTCCACAGCAGCTGATCAAGGTGGAGACGTTGAGAAAGTCCGTGGATAGAAGCTGCGATCCATCCCATATGCGGATCCTTCCACCCCTTTCGACGATGAAGAGCCGTCCTGAGCCATCCCCGGCATTCACCACTCCGATCGGCGAAGAAAGCCCTGAGACGACCAATCTCGGGCGCAGAGGAGGAAAGCCGTCGGCGGCATCAACGCCTTCGCTGATTAATGCGCCGATCAAAACGAAAGCTATCAGACTAAATTTGAGTTTCATCGCAGTCTCCCATCCAGCAAGTCCTGCGGCGTATTCTATGTCGAACTTTGTGGGCATACCGGCATCTCAGATGCCTCGGTGTGATGAAGGTGGCCAGCTCTCGAAAGAGCTGACCACCGCGATCGATCGTAAAGACTACGGTGTGGTACGAAGGCGGCGGGATATTGCACGGTCAGCTGCGACCGCCCCCACCCAGACTCCGTTGCGATAGCTGCCGTTGTCATTGAAGAAGTGCCAGGGGCCTCCTGTGAACACCGAGAAATCCACCGAGCCGTCTCCATCGTAATCCAGCGGTGCAGGTTGAACGGGCGCTCCATTGTGCGGTTGACCACCAGTCCATACGCCACGCACATTCGCGCCCGTGTTGAAGTCGAAGAACAGCCAGGCGCCAGTTCGGAACACCACGACTTCCTCTGTCCCGTTTCCGTCATAGTCGCCCGGAACCGGAGTATTGGCTGACGATGCACCCGTCCAGATGCCTTTCAGGTAGGAGCCGTTGGCGTTGAAGAAGTGCCATGCACCTCCGACGTAGACGCTGAGGTCCGCGCGGCCATCGCCGTTGTGGTCCATCGGCAGAGGAATCGCACTTGCGGTAGATGGTCCCGTCCACACGGACCAGGAGCTGGCTCCCGTCGCGTAGTCGAATGCGATCCATGCTCCTCTGCGGTAGACAACTACGTCATCTCTGCCGTCACCGTTATAGTCGGCGGGAACCGGGATATCGCCCGATCCTCCGGTCCAGATCCCCTTGAGATACGTGCCGTTTGCACGGTAGAAGTGCCACGCTCCGCTGCAGAAAAGCGCCATCTCGGTGCGTCCATCTCCGTCGAAATCTCCCGGCGCCGGGATGCAGTTCGCCGACGGCTGGCCCGTCCAGACGCCCGCACCCGTCGCAGGCCAGAGCCACGCGCCGGCCCGGTAGATCACTGATTCAGAAACGCCGTCTCCATTGAAATCGGCGGGAGTTTTCTGACTCCCCGATGGAGCGGGCGTGCACGACTTGCCACCATCACCATAAAGCCACCGCACCGCGTCGACATCGTCGGTACCAAGTGTCGTACGGCTCTGAACCGAAGAGCGCATGATTGCAGCGCTTTCATCTCCGCGGCAGGTGTCGTGCTGAGACGCCGCCTGGTCGGAATGTCCGAGCCCCAGCGCATGCCCAAGCTCGTGAAGAAGGATCGACTCGGTCACTACGGAGCTCAGCTGGTTGGTCGAGCTGTACGCGCGAAGCCAGACCTCGCCTCCCGTGATGGTGCCGTATGTCTCACTGCGCCACGTATGGCTTCCGCTTCCTCGCGGTCCTCCGCACCCCACAACCCCCAGCGAGGCAGGAAGCGCAGTCGTCCATCCGCACGGACTCGACAGTGCGTTCAGGTGGATCGTGTTGCTGCCGCCAATGACGTGACTGATCGTGGAGTTTGGCTCGTTCGTCCACGTGGCAAGGGCTCGCTGGGCTTCTGCGGTCCCACCTCCCGTGATATTGGCTGTTCCATTGAGGGTCCAGCCTGAGCTCGCACCATTGTTGTAGCGCCACAGACCGCTGATCGGGGCCCATGATGGAGTGATTCGACGTTCGACCGGATGCTCCACCGGCGTCAGCTCGGCAAATGAGACATTGGCTGACACGTCACCCGACCGTGCTCCGAGACGCAGGAAAGCCAGAAACTTTCCGAGGTCCCTCGGTCCATCGAGACTGTTGAGCCCATCGGCCTGTGCCCCTCGATTCGACCGCGGTTTGCGCTGAACGACATTGACGCCCTGATGATGTCCCCGGGAAAGTTCCGCCACAGCGACAGAGCGCTGCTTGGCGTCTTTCCAGACTTCGAATTTCCCCAGAAGCATTTCGGATGTCTGGTAGTCTCCGTCAGCACGGCTGATCGCAAAGACGATGACCTCTCGCCCTGGTTCGTAATCCGCACGTCCCCAAAGCTTGAAGAATCGCCCATCAGGAAGCGTACCGCCTGACTGCCGGAGCACGAGGGTTCCCGGCAAGCCCCCTTTGAGGACTTCGATCGGCTCGATGACGGTCACCGTTTCCGGAGTTCCGTCGAGTCCTTCGCGCACTTCAGTCGACTGAACGACCCCGTGCACGACGACATCCGAACCGGCATAAAGGGCCTGGTCAGTCGTTGGGATGACCGAGGTGGCGAAACCGGGCGCTGCGGCGAGGAGCAGGAAAGCGAGGGTGAGGGTGAGGATGAAACCGATACGCGCATCTGAAAGCGCGGGCTGACGTACTGCTAAAGCGACTACTCTCATTGGACGTTTCTCCCGCGGCCACTCTCTCTCACACTTGGGGGAACGTCCTCAACCATTGAGGAACGAAGGACTCGAGTCCTTCTTCACGTTCGGTAGCTCAGCCGCCTGAAGTTTCAGGCCCGATAGCTTTGCGTCGCCTCGTCACCGAGGCTTTGCCTTTGTCGTGTGACCGCTGCTGTTATTGTCCGGGCTAACTTGAACTAAATCCGTATTCTTCCCGCACTTATCTCGTTAGTCCTAATCCGACTTTGTTAAATACACTATAAATCCTTTAAGGGGGTAGTGTTACTACTATTTTTGGAAAGTCGAATTTTTTGCTTCGTCGCCTCGGATGCGCATCGAACGAGGCTCTCTGCCCAAATGACAAGCTGCCTCAACAGCAGGTGAGCTCGCGATGCACCAGCTCGTCATCGGTCTTCTGGAGATGTTCCGGCCGGGGGCGGCGCCGTATCTTCCTTGATCGCGATCACAATCAGACTCAACCCTGACCAGGGGAACATCCGATCCACTCGCTTCACCGCCGGCATGATCGTGTTCAGAATTTTCAGCTGCAGTCGCGAAAAGGTGCTTCGCTTCAGCACCTTTCCATTCAGCCACCAGCCGGGGACCGAGACGCGGTTGAAGTCGAAGATCGTCTCCACGCGGAAGCCATTCTTCTCCATTGTCTGACGCAGATCTGATTCCGAATAGCGCAGCTTGTGTTCGAGCACCCTGTCGAGTGAACCGTGAAGTTTCGGATGCTGGGGAACGAGGATGACCGCTTTTCCTCCCGGCTCCAGAGCAGACCAGACATTCTGCAGCGCCTCATCGCGATTCTCGAGGTGCTCGAGCACGTTGATCATCAACACGGTATCGAACTGCTCTTCGAGCCCGGCGAAGTCCGCCGGCGCACCGGCGTCAACCTTTCGCACGCGAAGGTACGGCTTGCCGAACGAATACGAACGGAGGTAGTCGAGATAGTGAGGATTGATGTCAGACACGACGTAGAGATCACGAGGTATGAACTGTGCGGTGAGGTTTCCGATGCCGGCCCCGATCTCCAGCACGCGATCGCCGACGTGGGGTCTCAGCGTCTGACCCATCCAGAGATTGAAGCGCCTCGCCCTCTCCAGCTCGGTCAGGATGTGCGAACCGTACTCGTCCTGTTTGTAGAGATCGTCGACGAACCAGTATCGGACCATCGCCGCGAGGGCCAGAGCACCGTCACGCGGACGGATCTTCTTGCCTTCTTCCTGAGTGCGCGGGAGATACCGGATGGGGGCTTCGAAGATTCGTGCTCTTCTCTTCGCGAGCTTGAATGTGATCTCGACTTCAAAGCGGAAGTCGGGGCTCCGGATCGGGATGGACTTGAGCAGCGTCGTGTTGATTGCCTTGTAGCAGGTCTCGAGATCCGTGAGATTCAAGTCGGTGAACCAGTTGCTCATCGACGTCAGGAACTGATTGATCAGTGTGTGGCGGTGCATCAGCGCCCGGCGGTACACCGAAGAGAGATACCGCGATCCGAACACAGCGTCGGCGCCCTCCTTCGCGAAAGGAACCAGAAGTGAGGGAATGTCTGCGGGGTCGTACTCGAGGTCCGCATCGTGAATGATCGTGATGTCGCCACTTGCACGGGCAATTGCGGTCCGCAGCGCAGCGCCCTTGCCTTGATTGCGCTCGTGCCTCAGGAGCGTCACTCTCGGATCCGCAGCAGCGATCCGCTCGAGAATCTCCAGCGATCCATCCGTGCTGCAGTCGTCGACTACGATCACTTCCAGCGATTCAATCAGAGCATGCTCGAGCGCAAGCAGCCGTCGAAGGCTCGCCTCGACGACGTGTCTCTCGTTGTACACCGGCACCAGCACGCTGAGATGGAACGACTGCTTCGCGGAGTCTCCGTGCGCGGGTATCACCGACAGCAGCGGCAGCGCCCGAAGAGGGTCCCCGGGAGACTTCGCCTTAATGGTGGGCAGGTCCGGAAGACCCATACGGTTTTCGGGCATCGAACTCATTCTACGACGTGGATGCCCCTGAAGGGTGAAGAGTGAAGGAAAGAAATGGCTCCGGCAGTAGGACTCGAACCTACGACCCACGGATTAACAGTCCGTTGCTCTACCAACTGAGCTATGCCGGAACATCAGAAGGCGCCGCAAAGTAACAAACACCCCGGGCGGCGTCAAGGCGCGTCGGGAGCCCAAACCGATCCCTCTGCCCTTTTATTCGCCCCGCGAGCGCGCCCCTTCCGCGCCCTCGAGGGCGAGGGTGAGCATAGGAGCGAGTGCGTCGATCTCATCGGGCGAATAGCGGATGAGCCTGATGCCCGGATCGCCCTCGATCATCGCCGAGCAGCGTCTTTCCGGCACCTCCCTGTAGAGGCACACCACGGGGATGCCATGAAGGTAGCGCGCCGCCGCGATCTCGTACCCCACGCCGAGAGACGGCGTGCTCACCTCGGCGAGCAGGGTACCGCTCGCGTCGGCGACCTCTTTGAGCCAGGTCATGTCGCGCTCGAAGATCACCCGGACATCGCCGGCCTCGCCGCCGGAGGGAAGGTCGCGGTTGGTCACCTGGCCCGCATTGACCGCGAATCCGAGGGATCGGACCAGCTCGACGATGCGAATGTAAATCTCGACATCTTCGCGTCCTCCGCTGATCGAACCGGAAAAGTAAACGGGCCTCGGCACTTTGAAGGATGAAGGATAAAGGATGAAGGATGAAGAGTGAAGCTCGTCCTTTCACTCTTCACTCTTCACCCTTCACTCTTCAACTTCACTCTTCGTCTACAATCTCCGACCATGTCGCGAGAGATCGTCATCAATGCTGCCCGACATGAGTCGAGGATCGCCGTTCTGGACGAAGGGCAGGTAGTCGAGCTGTGGGTTGAGCGCAACCGCCGCCGCACGGTCGTCGGCAACATCTACAAAGGCCGCGTCACAAAAGTCCTGCCCGGCATGCAGTCGGCGTTCGTCGACCTCGGCATCGACCGCGACGCTTTTCTCTACGTCTCCGATGTCATCGAAGACATGGAAGAGTATGAGTCAGAGAGCGAAGACATCAATTTCGATGAAAACGCATCTCCCCGGCCTGAAGCGTCCATTGCTGACCTGTTGCGCGAGGGCCAGGAGATTCTGGTTCAGGTAGCCAAAGACTCGATCGCCGGCAAAGGCGCGCGCATCACTACGCACGTCACATTACCGGGACGTTTCCTCGTCTACATGCCGACCGTCTCGCATGTCGGCGTCTCGCGGAGAATCGAAAACGAAGAGGAGCGGATTCGACTCAAGGAAGTTCTCGAAAAGATTCGCACGGGGCCCGGCGGATTCATCGTCCGGACCGCCGGCGAACATCGTCAGGAAGACGAATTCACGGCCGACCTCAAATACCTGACCGATCTTTGGGAGCAGATTCGCCGCAGAAGCGAACGGACTTCGGCGCCTCACGTCATCCATCAGGACCTGGATCTCGTTCTGCGAACCATCCGCGACGTTCTTTCGCCGGAGTTCAAGACCGTCTGGGTTGATTCGGTCGAGGAGTATCAGCGGATCGTCGAGTTTCTCGACACGATCCAGCCGAACCTCGTCTCTCGCGTCCGCCTTTACAGGCGCGACGATCCGATCTTTGACGAGTTCGGAATCGAGCCAGAGATCGAACGCGCACTCAAGTCGAAGGTATGGCTCAAGTCCGGCGGTCACATCGTCATCAACCAGACCGAAGCCCTCGTCGCGATCGACGTCAACACCGGCAAGTATGTCGGAAAGAAGAACCTCGAAGAGACAGTCTTCCGGACGAACATAGAAGCGATCCGTGAGATCGTTCGCCAGATCCGTCTTCGCGACCTCGGCGGAATCATCGTCCTCGACTTCATCGACATGGAGAATCTCGATAACAGGGCCGAGGTCTTCGCGGCTCTCGAAGCAGAGATTCGAAAGGATCGATCGAAGACGAAGATCCTTCAGATCTCCGAATTTGGTCTCGTCGAGATGACGCGCAAGCGAGTTCGCCAGAGCCTCGAGCGCTCACTGACGCAGGGTTGCCCCTACTGCGGCGGCAGCGGACGAATCAAGTCAAACATGACAGTCATTCTTGAGCTGTGGCGGCACCTGATCAAACTCGGCGAGATGAACGATCAGGAAGTGATCGTACGTGTGAATCCGGAGATCTACTCTGCGATCCAGCACGAAGGGGTTCCAATCTTCGAAGAAGTGGAGCGGACCCAGAATCTTCACCTCGTTTTCAAGCCGGACGACAACCTGCACCACGAGCAGTTCGATATCATGAGAGTGTGACAGAAGTAGTTCTGAGTTGTGAGTTCTGAGTTGTGAGTGGACCGGCCTTTCTGGAGTTCTGAGTTCTGAGTTGTGAGACCCGCCCGACCCGGGGACCCCGGTCTCCTCACAACTCAGAACTCACAACTCAGAACTCCCCCCTATGGCATAGCGTATGCAGTTTTCCGCCCCTGCGGTACCAGGAGTCGTCCAGTATGTCTCTCGAAGAAACCTTTCAGAATCTGAGCTCTTTTCTCAACAGCCTGGATGAAGAAGGGGAACAGAAGTTCGAGCTGTCGCACTCGCTGGTCATCATCTGTCCCGACTGCGGCAAGAACGTAGCCTTCCGCAACCGCTGCCCGAAGTGCGGTGGGAACAGCTGGATTCCGGCCGGACACGCCGGCGGTATCTTCGAACGAATGAAAGCGCAGCGCTGGAGGGAGAACATCCACGCTGAGAGTGAGGCGCTGGAGAGCGAGAAAACCGGCGCGTCTTCCGGAACGCCGGCGTAGTCTTCGCGGCCGATCAAGAGGCTGCCATCGTGTCCTACTGAGCGAGCTAACGGCGCGTTCGTGTCATCCTGAGCGTAGCGAAGAATCCCCTTCCTCGAGGCGCTAAGGCCAGTCTTCAGGGGATTCTTCGCTTCGCTCAGAATGACACCTGGTCCTGAGCGAAGCATCGCGATCAGTGAACCGTATCCGGATCCTCAGGCTCGACATCTTCCACAGCCTCGAGTTCATCTCCCTGATCGGAAAGTAACTCCACCTCTTCACCGTCGATCGCCGTCGCCGTTTCAATATCCTGCAACTCATCGTCCTGAGGGTCGACGAGTTTCACGGCCGCCACCACCGAATCTCCCTCATCGAGATTGATTACCCGGACACCCTGAGTCGAGCGTCCGATGCTGCGGATACTCGAGCAGCGCACCCGAATCATCTTTCCGTGACTCGTGATGAGCAGCACCTGGTCCTCGTCGCGAACGTACTTGACCGCTGCGACGTTGCCGTTCTTGCTGGTAATCCGGATGTTCGACACACCGACTCCGCCGCGGGTCTGCAGTCTGTATTCGGTGACTGCCGTCCGCTTGCCGAAACCTCCCTCGGTGATCGTCAGTGCATCGCCGACCGTGTCATTCCCGAGGATGTCGAGCTCGACCACTTCATCGCCCTTGCGGAGATTGATTGCTTTGACACCCGCCGCGCCGCGGCCCATCGGACGCACGTCGGACTCGTGAAAGCGGATCGCCATGCCCAGATGCGTGCCGATGAAGATCTGTGAATCGCCGTCGCTCAGATCGACGCTGTGCAGGTCGTCGCCTTCGTTGATGTCGATTGCGATGATGCCGGCGGCGCGAACATTCGAGAAGGCCTTGAGCGCCGTCTTCTTGATCTTTCCTGCGCGCGTGAGCATCACGACGTACCGATCACCGTCAAACTCTTTCACCGAGAGCAGCGCGCGCACCTTCTCGTCCGGCTCGACATCGATCAGGTTGACGATTGCCTTTCCGCGCGCCGCGGAACCGATCTGCGGAATCTCGTGAACCTTCAGCCAGTGAAGCCGGCCGCGATCCGTGAAGACGAGGATGTACGAGTGGGTCGAAGCGACGAACAGATGTTCGACGATGTCCTCTTCTTTCGGCGCCATGCCGAGTCGGCCCTTGCCGCCGCGGTGCTGCTCGCGGTAGAGCGACAGGGCTGAGCGCTTGATGTATCCGCCGCGCGACACGGTGATGACCATGTCTTCTTCGACGATCATGTCCTCGATGCTGATGTCGCGGGTCGCGGCAATGATCTCGGTGCGCCGCTTGTCGCCGAACTGCCTCTTGATCTCGAGCAACTCGTCGGAGATGATCTGAAGCAGGAGTTTCTCTGACCCCAGAATGTCCTTGAGGCGCTGAATGGTTGCAAGGATCTCCTGATACTCGCTCATGATCTTGTCGCGCTCCAGGCCGGTCAGCCGCTGGAGGCGCATCTCGAGAATCGCCTGGGCCTGGAGGCCGCTGAATGCGAACTGGGCAATCAGCTGCTCCTTCGCCGCCGCCGGATTCTCGCTGGTGCGGATCAGATTGATGATCTCGTCGATGTGGTCGAGCGCTTTGACGAGACCCTCGAGAATGTGAGCGCGCTCTTCAGCCTTCCTCAGGTCGAATCTCGTCCTGCGGATCACGACATCACGCCTGTGATCGATGAAGTGAGTCAGCAACTCGGGGAGGCGTAGAACGCGAGGCTGGTTGTCGACGATCGCGAGAAAGATGATGCCGAACGTCGTCTGCATCTGTGTGAGCTTGTAGAGATTGTTGAGGACGACTTCGCCGACCTCGCCTTTCTTCAGCTCGACCACAATTCTGATTCCGTCGCGATCGGACTCGTCCCGCAGATCCGAAATGCCGTCAATCCGCTTTTCTCGAACCAGCTCGGCGATCTTCTCGATCAGCCTCGCTTTGTTCGTCATGAACGGGATTTCGTTGACGACAATCGACTGGCGGTCGGTGTTCTTCTTCTGCGTTTCGATGATCGCCCGGGCGCGGACCTGAATGATTCCCCTGCCCGTATCGTAGGCCTGCCTTATGCCTTCGAGGCCATGGATGAAACCGGCTGTCGGGAAATCAGGACCCGGCATGACGGTCATCAGCTCGCTCACGCTCGCGTCGGGGTTCTCGATGATCATCAGACAGGCATCGATCACTTCCGAAAGGTTGTGCGGCGGAATGTTGGTCGCCATTCCGACGGCGATTCCGGAGGATCCGTTGACGAGAAGGTTCGGGTACTTCGCCGGAAGGACCGCCGGCTCGACGAGTGATCCGTCGTAGTTCGGATGCCAGTCGACCGTCTCCTTGTCGATGTCGTCCTTGAGCAGCTCCTCGGCGAGCTTCGTCAGCCGCACCTCGGTGTAACGCATCGCCGCAGCGTTGTCTCCGTCCAGCGAACCGAAGTTGCCCTGACCATCCACGAGCCTGTAGCGCATCGAGAAGTCCTGCGCCATTCGCACGATCGAGTCGTAGATTGCGCTGTCTCCGTGGGGATGAAATTTGCCCATCACATCGCCGACGATGCGCGCAGATTTCTTGTAGGCCTTGCCTGAGGTGTTCCCCTGCTCGTACATGCCGTAAAGAATCCGACGGTGCACCGGCTTGAGGCCGTCGCGGACGTCGGGAAGCGCGCGCCCGATGATGACGGACATCGCATAGTCGAGATACGACTTCTTCATCTCGTCTTCGATGTTGACGGGATACTTCAGTTCAGTCGGTGGAATGTAATCAGACATCGTGTTTTGGGTTCCTGTCGTTTCTATCTGCTGGTGTCATCCATCGTGTCATCCTGAGCGAAGCGAAGGATCCCCCGGAGACTTCAGGTATCGCTTCGTGGCAGGGGATCCTTCGCTTCGCTCAGGATGACACGCAGACGCGCTCCACCGCATTCCACTAGACATCTAGATTTTTCACATCGAGAGCGTTGTCCTGGATGAATGCGCGGCGCGGTTCCACCTGGTCGCCCATGAGTACCGTGAATGTATTCTCGGCTTCGATCCCATCTTCGATCCGGACATTCAGAAGCCGTCTCGTCTCGGGATTCATGGTCGTCTCCCATAGCTGTTCCGGATTCATCTCGCCAAGGCCTTTGTATCTCGAGATAGCGAGGCCTTTCTTTGCCAGCTCATGAACGTGCTCGACGAGCTCTTCGAGCGACGTCGACACCTTCGCCACTTCTCCGGACTGGAGAATCGTGAACGGAGACGCTCCGAATGCAGTGACGAACTGGTGCGTCTGGACGAGTTGGCGATATTCGAAGTGATTCACGAGCTCGGCATTCACTGTCAGCCGCTTCGAGCTTCCGTTGCGACCCGATACGAACTGCAGCATCGAGGTCTCGTTTTCTTCATCCGTCACGATGCTCACGTCTTCGAACCCCGCAGAGATCAGCGCCTGTTCCGCAGCCTTGATTCTGGATGAATCGAGAAGTGACGCCTTGTCGACGATGTTCTCGGAGAGCAGAATCTCGAGAGCTTCGCCCGGAAAGCCCTTCATGCCGAGCTTCCGCTTGTGCTCGAGGTGCTCTTCGATCTTCTGCATCATCGCGATCACGTTCTCGCCTGAGATTCCGTTGCCGGCCTGCGGCCTGATCTCGAGATTCTCGGCAATCCGGTTGATGAGGAAGCGCGAAAGCTCCGGCTCGTCCTTGATGTAGGTGTCCTTCTTGCCCTGACTCACGCGGAACAGCGGCGGCTGCGCGATGTAGAGGTGTCCGCGCTCGATCACTTCCTTCATGTAGCGGTAGAAGAAGGTGAGGATGAGCGTCCGGATGTGCGAGCCGTCGACGTCTGCGTCCGTCATGATGATGATCTTGTGATAGCGGAGTTTCGCCACGTCGAAGTCGTCGGTTCCGATCCCTGTCCCGAGCGCGGTGATCATCGTCCGGATTTCTTCGGATGAAAGCATCTTGTCCAGACGCGCCTTCTCGACGTTCAGGATCTTGCCCTTGAGCGGAAGGATCGCCTGGAAGCGCCGGTCGCGGCCCTGTTTGGCTGAACCGCCCGCCGAGTCGCCCTCGACGAAGTAGATCTCGCACAATGCGGGGTCGCGCTCCTGGCAGTCTGCAAGCTTGCCTGGAAGCGCGGCTGAATCGAGCGCACCTTTACGCCGCGTCAGATCCCGCGCTTTGCGCGCTGCTTCGCGGGCCCTCGCCGCTTCAACAACCTTCTCGAGGATCCGTTTTGCTTCCCGCGGATTTTCACCCATGTACTCGCTGAAGCGCTCGTTGACCACCTGCTCGACCCAGGTCTTCACGTGCGACGAGACCAGCTTCTCTTTAGTCTGTGAAGAGAACTTCGGATCGCGGATCTTCACCGATACCACAGCGGTTAGGCCCTCGCGGACATCATCGCCCTCGAGGCTCATCTTCAGTTTTGCGAGCAGCCCGTTCTCCGTTGCGTACTTGTTGACCGTGCGCGTCAGCGCGCCTTTGAACCCGACCAGATGCGTTCCGCCGTCGCCGTTCTTGATCGTGTTCGTGAACGTGTAGATGTTCTCCGTGTAGCCCTCATTCCACTGCAACGCGATCTCCACACGTTCCCCGTCCTTCTCGTCGGTGATGAAGATCGGCGGCGTGTGCAGCGGCGTCTTGTTCTTGTTCAGGTCCTGAACGAACGACACGATGCCGCCTTCGTAGCAGAAGACGTGCTCTTTCTCGGTCCTTTCGTCACGGATCTGGATGTTGACTCCGGAATTGAGGAACGACAGCTCGCGCAAACGCTGCGACAGAGTTTCGAAATTCATCTCCAGCACGGAAAAAATCTCGGCGTCCGGTTTGAAAGTGACTTTCGTTCCCCGCGTGGCTGTCTTGCCCTGAATCTCAATCGGAGCAACGGGAACGCCGCGCCGGTAACTCTGGCGCCAGACCGATCCGTCACGATGGATCTCGAGCTCGAGCGCCTCGGAAAGAAAGTTCACTACGGAAACGCCCACGCCGTGGAGGCCGCCCGAAACCTTGTACGAGTTGTTGTCGAACTTTCCGCCGGCATGAAGCTCGGTCATGATGACTTCGGCAGCGGACCGCCCTTCTTCCTTGTGAATGTCGACCGGAATTCCGCGTCCGTTGTCTTCCACCGTCACCGATCCGTCCGGGTGGATCGTCACCAACACTTTGTTCGCATAGCCTGCGAGGGCTTCGTCGATCGCGTTGTCGACGACCTCGTAGACCATGTGGTGAAGTCCGGTGATGTCATCCGTGTCTCCGATGTACATCCCGGGGCGTTTCCGGACCGCGTCGAGACCTTTGAGTACTTTGATGTCTTCAGCTGTGTATTCGCTTGTCATTCATTTCTTTCTGCAGGCACACCCGCTGCGGGATTTCACCTGTCTGCCGGCAGTTTTGAGGGTTGTCGAATCGTTGATGGGGGCTCATCGGGAGCTGCCTGCCAATCCCCGCGCCCGGAGAATCTTTCGACCTTCCGAAGCGGAGATATCCCCGCGTAAAGGAACACCAAATTATATCAGTAAATTCTGTTCTGAAACGGCCCGTTCAGTGCGTTTCGTCTCACGCGCTACCGGGCCCGGATACGACGCCTGCCCCATGGCGTCAACTTAAACCAAGAGGTGTCATCCTGAGCGCAGCGAAGGATCCCCCCAGGCCTTGCGATTCAGCCAGTAGTGAGGGGATCCTTCGCTGCGCTCAGGATGACACTTGCTCCTGCACAGAGTTTAAGTTGACGCCATTGTGCCGCCTGCCCGCAGGAGGATCTTCGCGTGTTCTCCAAGATGCATTTCATTGAAAACAGTAGGCTTCGCGCTGGTTGTGAAGATCTGAACGCTTCCGGCAACGTACCGCAGCAGCCTCTCCATGATCGACAGGTCGAGCTCCGCGTCGATGTCGTCGAGAAGCAGCAGCGGACGGGCATGCAGAACCGACCGGTAAATGGAGATCTTGGCGAACTTGAGGAACAGAACCGTCATCTTGATCTCGCCGCTCGAGAGCACGTCCGCGGCGTTGCGTCCATCGTGCTCGAACGCCAGCGTATCCCGGTGGGGACCGACCAGAGTGAAGCCGGCCGCCAGTTCCCGCGTCCTATTCCTCTGGAGCTCGCTAACGGCTGCCTGGACATCGCCTCCCGGCTCGAACCCGGACGGCTGGTAAGTCATCTGAATGCCGTTCACGTGGTAGTGGTGGGCGGCTACGACCCGCTCGAACTCGGCGGCCAGGCTAGATGCGTACTTCGCACGGGCGTTCACGACGGGCATCGCCGCTGTTGCGAGCTCCTGATCCCAGGGATCGATCAGACTCTTCGACGCCTCACCGCTCGAGACCTTCTGAAGCAGGGCGTTTCGCTGCTGGAGGGCTCGGCCATACCGGGTCAGTTCGCTGAGATACGCAGGTTGAATCGTCGCAATTCCGCGATCGAGAAACCGTCGTCTTTCTTCGGGACCGCCTCGGATGATCTCGAGACGCGCCGCGGAGTATGCGAAGAGGTGAAGAATCGAGGCATAGCGGTGAACCGGAACCTTTTCCTCGTTGAGCCGCAGGTCGCGCCTGCGTTCGCTCGCAGCCTCGACTCCGATCGACAGCTCACGGCGGAGACCATCCTGTTCGATTGTGCCGCGTACGAACATCGACGGAGCGCCGATACGGATCAGATTCGAAGTCCTCGCCGTTCGAAACGATCTGGTGGTCGCGAGAAAGTAAATGGCCTCGAGAAGGTTGGTTTTTCCCTGGCCGTTGTCGCCGACGATGAGGTTCGCGTCAGGATGAAACGAGACCCGGGTCTCCGCAAGGTTCCGGAAGTTTCTCGCCTCGAGCGAATGAAGGATCACGAGGTTCGCTGCCGCCCCGGATGCGACGTCACCCGATCCGCATCGGCATCACGACGTACACGTACTCGTATGGGACGTTCTCGCCTTCGAACGGTCGTCCGATGCATTGGCTGTTCTCATCCTTGAGCTCGAGAGAAACTGCATTGGTTTCGAGGACATTGAGAAAGTCGGTGAGATACGCAGCGTTCAGCCCCACGAAGAACGGGGCTCCTGCGTACTCGATCGGTATGGTTTCCCGCGCATCTCCCAGCTCCGGATTCGTCGAAGAAACTGTCAGCTTCCCAGGACCGAAGTCGAAACGGACGGCCCTGGTCCGTTCGTTGGCAACCAGCGACACACGGCGGATCGTCGCCAGCAGACGCTCGCGGTCGACCATGACCTTCCGGTCGTTGTCACGCGCGATCACTTCCATGTAGTTCGGAAAGTTGACGTCGATCATACGGGCAAGGAGTTTCCTGTCGCCGGCCACGAAAAAGATGTGATTCTCGGATGTGCCGAAGAGCACTTTGCCGCTCTCGTCAGCCTCGATGCGAAGTAACTCGTGCAACGCCTTGCGTGGGATGAGAATCGTGAGGTCGTCGCCCGTGCTCTTCTCTCCCGCATGGGCGAAGTTCACGAGCGCCATTCTGTGTCCGTCCGTTGCAACCATCTCGAGCTTGTCAGGAAGAACCTTCAGGAGCGCGCCATTGAGCTGGAATCGAGTTTCTTCGTGTGTGATCGCGAAGATGACTTTCTCGACCATCGTCTTGAGATCAGCGAGAACGATCGAGTGTCCCTTCGTTACATCGACAGTCGGCAGCGTCGGATAATCCTCCGCGGGAAGACTCATGAGACGGAACTTTGCTGATCCCGATTCGATCTGAAGGGAATCGTTCTCCTGAAGTGCAATACGGACGTCGGCGTCGGGGAGCGAGCGGACAATGTCGAAGAACCGCTTCGCTTCGATCGTCACGCCGCCCGGAGTCTTGACGCTCGCAGGGCAGGAACTGAGTATCGTCACATCGAGGTCTGTCGCCGCGATCTGCAACGTGTTGCCTTCGGCTTTGAGCAGCACGTTGGACAGAATCGGAATCGTCGAACGCTTCTCGACGACACCCTGGCAAAGCTGGAGCTCCTTTTGAAGATCAGCTTTTGCGACGGTAATCTCCATGTCGTCTTCCTCTAAGAAACTTCTTATTTATTTTTGTAGAAGTAGTAGCTGGTGCCGGCGGAAAAGGACTGGACGCTGGTCAAATGCTTCGAAAGTATAGCAGTCTTCTCCGTTTCGTTCTGTGCATAACGCGGCGGAAATCGAGCGGATCGGAGCTCCTTTTTTCCACAGCGTCTGAACGACTTTCGAATTCGAAGTTTTTATCCTCAGCTTATCCTCAGACAATTCCAGCCTTCTTTGTACACGTCAGCGGAACTGCCTGGCCAGCATGTCGAGTGTGTTCGCGATCGCCGGATCATCCTGTTTCAATTTCTCAATCTTCTCGACCGAGTAGATGACGGTCGAATGGTGCTTGTTGTTGAATATCTTTCCGATCTCGGGATACGAAAGGTCTGTTAACAGCTTGCAAAGGTACATGGCGATCTGACGGGGATACGCGACAGGACGGGCATTGGACTTCGACTTGAGATCGACGACCTTGATTCCGTAGTGCGTCGCGACAACCTTCACGATCTCGGCCGGCGTGATCGGCTTGTTCTCTTTCGACAGGAGGTCGCGAAGGGCCTCCTTCGCAAGTTCGATGTCGATCCGGTGTCCAGTGAGCGACGCGAATGCCGTTACACGATTCATCAGTCCCTCGAGCTCTCGAACGTTCGACCGGACCCTTTCGGCAATGAAAAGCGCCACCTCGTCGGTGATCTGCACCTTCTTCTCTTCAGCCTTCTTCCGGAGGATTGCGACCTTCGTTTCGAGATCGGGAGGCTGGATGTCGGCGGTCAGTCCCCACTCGAACCGGGAACGGAGCCGCTCCTCGAGTGTCGGGATCTCTTTGGGTGGAGCGTCGGAGGTGAACACGATCTGCTTCTGCGCCTCATAGAGCGCGTTGAACGTATGGAAGAACTCCTCCTGAGTCCGCTCCTTGCCTGCGAGAAACTGGATGTCGTCGAGGAGCAGGGCGTCGACGGAACGATAGCGTTCCCGGAACGAGGCCATCTTGTCGTAACGGATCGATGTGATCAGTTCGGTCACAAAGGCGTCGGCAGACATATAAACGACGTTCATCGAACGATTGTCTTGCTGGATCTTCTGGCCGATGGCCTGGATCAGGTGCGTCTTGCCGAGGCCTGCTCCGCCGTAGAGAAAGAGAGGATTGAAAGAGCCGCTGGGGTTTTCGGCGATAGAGAGAGACGCCGCATACGCCAGCTGGTTCGAGTTCCCAACGACGAACGTGCCGAATCGGTACTTCGGATTGAACGTCGAACGGGGAAAGTCGCGGAGTGAAGCAGGTGGCGCGACCGCCGGCCCCGTGTCGATGGACGGAGCGTCCGCGACGAAATGAATCTTCTTCCGATCGGCAGAGAGGTCCATGAGGATCGAGCGAATGTGCTGGCTGTAGCGCGAGATCTGTTCGACGAAGCTCGTGTCAGGAACGCGGACGTCGATCGACTCCCCTTTTTCAGAGAGAAACGAAGTCGGCTCGAACCAGGTTCGGAACTCGGTCTTATCGATCGACTCTTCGAGCTTATGGAGGACTTGGGTCCAGAGATTCATGGCCGGAGTGGAAATCGTATCCCTCTGATATTCCACAAGATTTCCACAATTGTGGAAAATAAATATCGGGAAAAGGGGCTGCGAGTCTAGCATAGCGAATTGACCGCTTCAAGGAATCTTGAGAGGTTCAGAACCGTGACGAAGGACGCTCTGGAATAGGCATCCCCACCGGCACGTTTGGCCGGTCTGGCAGGTTGTCCATTGACCCCCGATCGGCGCCTCGCTATACTCACCGCTTTCTTTTCAAAGGGTTAGGACTACAAAATGAAACGTACATTTCAGCCGAACAACCGCCGCCGCAAGCGTACTCACGGTTTCCTCGTCAGAATGCGGACCAGGGCCGGCCGTGCAGTTCTCTCGGCCCGCCGTCGCAAGGGTCGCAAGCGCCTGGCAGTTTAATTCTCGGACCGACCTCGACCTTAGTCCCTCTTCGGGGTCGTGTCCAGCTGGCAGGCCATCCTGGCGGAACCGTCTGTCAGGAGGGGTCGTTGCACTCTCCAGCGGATTCTCAGCTTTTGCTCCAGATGATGACATCCCCGCTGGCAGTTCCCACATCTCAAGCCCTTCCCAGGGCCCAGAGGATCGCGAAGAGGCGAGACTACCTCGCGATCTATGCGGCAGGCCGCAAATTATCCGGACGCTTCTCTGTGGTGTTCGCTCAGCCCAACGGGCTCGGCCACCCTCGCATTGGAATCACTGTGACGAAGAAGGCCGGGAAAGCTCACGACCGCAACCGGCTTCGACGATGGACAAGGGAGGCCTTCCGCAAAGCACGGAGAGCCACCGGCCTCGATCCGGTGGGAGTCGACATGGTGATCAACGTCAAGCCCTCGGCTGCAGCTGCGACCTATTCAGACTTCTCCGCGGACCTTGTGAAGCTGCTCCGGAAGTGCACCGAGCTCCGGGTCTGAACGTCGAATGCGCACAATCCTCCTGCTGTTTCTGCGATCCTACAAACGATTCGTCTCTCCGTTTCTGCCACCGATGTGCCGTTTCGAGCCCACCTGTTCCGTCTACGCGTTCGATGCCGTCTCGCGGTACGGTGTGCTAAAAGGGAGCTGGCTCGCAGTAAGGCGCCTCTTCCGCTGCCATCCGTTCAATCCAGGAGGTTGGGACCCTGTCCCGTAGCATGGAAAAACGAATTTTCGTCGCTGTGCTGATTTCGATTGCGTTTCTGTGGGCCTGGGGCGCTCTTGCACCGCGCTTCTTCCCGGAGCTCGCGCAGCCGAAAGTCCAACCTCAGCCCGTAGAACAACGAGTAGACACCGGCACACCCGGACAGACTCCGGCTCCAGCTCCTGCTCCGCGGTTGCAGCCGCAGCCGCCCGTTTCTCCAGCACCTGGAACGACTCTCCCGACAGTCTCGAGCGCGGTTCAGGCCGCCGGAGTTCAGGAGAGTGTGGTCGAAACCCCTCAATACATAGCGCGTTTCTCAAACAGGGGCGCCCAGCTGCTCTCGTTCCAGCTCAAAGACTACAAAGAGGAAGATGGTTCTCTGGTGGACCTGGTCAAAGCCCGTCCCTCGTCCAGCTCTGATTTTCCCTTCGCCATGGAGACAGGCGACGGAAGGCTGACACGGCTGGCAAATACGTCCCTCTACCTCGTCGAGGAGTCTGTCGATCGCCGTGTGAAGACGCTGACGTACACCTACCGTTCGGAGCGCGGCGAAGAGATCCGGAAGATGTTCCGGCTCGGCCCGGCCTACCAGTTCGACTTCGACGTGCGCCTCACGGGAACGAGCGTGCCGTATCGCATTGTGATCGGACCGGGCGTCCGGACGAGCGACCCCGCATCCCAGGACACGCAGTTTCTGACCACGGGCAATGGCGTGATCCAGGTCGATGACTCGCTCGATGTCTTCCCCCGCGAAAAAGCAGCTCCCCTCGAGGTGTTCCAGGAGCGGCTGGCGTTCATCGGGATCGAGGACAACTACTTCCTTACCGCGGTGAAGCCGGCCGTCGGAGGGAACTCTCTGTTCCGCTCAGTGCTCGTTCCCACGGGTCCGAACATCGAGGAGGGGCGAAAGGAAATTTACGCCGGGGTCAACTCGGTCGATGGACGGGTCGCTGGCAACGCTTTCTTCGGTCCGAAGCAGGCGGACGTGCTCGAAGGCTACGGGCTTGAAGAGACGCTCAAGTTCGGATGGTTCGGCCTCATCGGCCGCTTTCTTCTGACGGCGCTGATCTGGTTCTACTCCTATATCGGCAACTATGGATGGGCGATCGTCGCGCTGACCGTCGTGATCAAGATCCTTCTCTACCCGCTGCAGCACAAAGCCATCGTCTCGATGAAGAAGATGCAGAAGGTGCAGCCGAAGGTCAACGCTCTCAAAGACAAATACAAGAAGGCGAAGACAGACGCGGAACAGCGGCAGAAGATGAACATGGAGATGATGAAGCTCTATCAGCAGGAGGGCATCAACCCGATGAGCGGCTGCCTTCCGATCCTGCTGCAGCTTCCCATTCTCTGGGCCTTCTACGGCCTGTTGTCGAACGCCATCGAGCTGCGCGGCGCGGAGTTCATTCTCTGGATCCGCGATCTCTCCGCACCCGATCCTTACTACATCACGCCGATCCTGATGACGGTCACCATGTTCATCCAGCAGTGGATGACGCCCACGACTCTCGATCCCGTGCAGAAGAAAATCTTCATGGTTCTGCCCCTGGTATTCGGATTCATCTTCAAGGATTTTCCGAGCGGTCTGGTGCTGTACTGGCTCGTTCAGAATGTGCTGACGATCATTCAACAGGGAATCATGAATCGTTACTGGAAAGACCATCCACTCGAAGTCTCGAAGTGACGGGACTGACAAGGAGCGCGCATGAGCGGCCAACGGTTCGAGGGAAAGAATCTCGAAGAGGCAGTAGAGAATGCTGCTGAGGCTCTCGGAGTCGACAGGTTCCGAATCTCCTATCACGTCGTGCTCGAGAAGCGGGGCTTTCTCGGAGGAACCCGGCGCGTGGTCATCGAAGCGGAAATCGCGGCGGCGCCTGCGGCCGACGAGCCGGCGCGCAGCGTACGAGAGCCGCGGCGTGACCGTGACCGGCCGCGGCGCGGAAGAGAAGGCTCGGGACGCGGCGGGCGAGCTCGCAACGACTCGCGCGATGGCAACGCTCCGAGGTTCGCAACGACGCTTTCTCCCGAACTGCGAGAACAGGCCTTCGAGCACCCTCCGGAACAATCGCCGGAATCAGCCGAGGCCCTCCGCGCGCACGAGTGGATTCAGCGAGTGGTCGAACTGGCCGGTCTCGATCTCGAGGTTCGCACCAGCGAAAGCGAAGATGGACTTCGCGTGAACTTCTATGGACCTTCCTCACCTGAGTTGATCGCGCGTGATGGAGAGCTGCTCGATTCTCTTCAGGTTCTCGCTTCGAAGGCGCTCTCCGTCAGATCACTCGATCGGTCTCTGGAGTTCGACTGCGCCGGATTCAAACAGCAGCGTCTCGAACAGCTGGGACAGCTTGCGCGCGATCTCGCCGAGAGAGTGCGTGCCGGTGACGGCGAACAGCTTCTGCCCGCGATGAGCCCAGTCGAGCGGCGGATCGTTCACCTCGCACTTGAAGGAGACGAACAGGTCACCACGGAGTCGCGGGGCGATGGATTCTTCAAGCGCGTAGCGATCGTCGAACGCGAGCTCTGACGCTGTCATCCAGAGAGGCTGTGAAAGAATCAACAAGATGTGTCATCCCGACGCTCCTAATGAACCTCTGGTACGACGATCGGGTGCTTGCCTCGCGCCGGAGGCGCGACAGAGGGTAGCCGGTGGCAAGCGCAGCGCAGCCACCGGCTACCCTCTCAGCGCACCTCTGGTGCGCGGTTCATCAACACTTCATTGGCGCTCCGCCTGAGCTGACAATGGATGAATTTCGAAGCGATGCGTCCCCGCAACTGCTCGACACGATCGTTGCTCCGGCGACATCGTCCGGAAGGTCTGCTCTCGCACTGGTTCGACTCGATGGACCAGCGGCGCGCGAGATCGTCAATACGTTGACGATGTCTGCTACCCTGCCCGTGCGAAGGCCGGTACTTCGCGAGATCAGTCGTGACGGCGAGCGGATCGATGACGCGGTCGTCACCTTCTATGAAGCTCCCCGTTCGTTCACCGGTCACGACATGGTCGAGCTGTCGATTCACGGAAATCCGCTCCTGGTCGAGTTGGTGCTCCGTGCTGCGGTCGAGCTGGGCGCACGGATTGCCGAGCCTGGAGAATTCACCGAGCGCGCGGTACTCAACGGTAAGCTCGACCTGGTGCAGGCAGAGTCGATCCATGACCTCATCGCGTCGCGGACCAGGCTGCAGGCGCGGCTGTCGCTCGCGAACCTCGAGGGCTCTCTCAGCGCACAAGCCGGCGAGCTGCGCGAACGGCTCCTGTTTCTGATTTCCCGCCTGGAAGCCGCACTCGACTTTGCGGAGGAGGGCTATGAGTTCATCAGCCGGGAAAGTCTCGAGGAAACACTGAGGACGTCCGTTGCCCTGGTGCAGTCGATACGATCGACGTATTCGCGGGGCCGTGCGACCAGGGAAGGCCTGAGCGCCGTGATTCTCGGGCAGCCTAATGCTGGTAAGTCTAGTCTTATGAATATGTTATGTGGATCAGATCGCGCGATCGTGACAGATGTCCCGGGCACGACGCGAGATCTTCTGCGCGAGACGATCGAGATCGGAGGGCTGCCGGTCACCGTTACCGACACAGCGGGGCTTCGCCAGTCCGGCGACACTATCGAGACCATCGGAATTGATCGAGCGCGGCGTGCCGCGGCTGATGCCGACCTGGTGATCTATTTGATCGACTCGACGCGAGGGATGGATGCGATCGACAGGAACGAGGTCGAAAGCCTCGAATCCGTCCTGCTGCTGTTTACCAAGACAGACCTTTCGCCAGCACCGCCGGGTGAAATGGGGATCTCGGTAAAGGACGGCAGAGGGATTGAGGAGTTCCTCAGCGTGCTCGACCGTCAGGTCTCGGAGAGGTTCGCTCCCGCCGAAGGAACTCCGACGATCGTGAACGAGCGACAGCTGGCGGCGATGATGGGCTGCGAGGAGGCGCTCGAGGGTGCACTGAAGGCGAGCACCGAAGGAATGAACGAAGAAATTCTAACTTCTGAGCTCTACCGTGCAGCAAACGCTCTGGGCAACCTCACCGGTGCGATCACACGCGAGAATGTCCTTCACGAGATCTTCGCAAAATTTTGTATCGGTAAGTAATGTTCCACGTGGAACATATGGCTCAGAGTTTTGATGTGATCGTTGTCGGTGGCGGGCATGCAGGCGCCGAAGCCGCGAGGGTGGTGGCCAGGGGCGGACTCCGCGTTGCGCTCGTCACCATGATCCGCGAGGCGGTCGGCCGCATGTCCTGCAACCCCGCAATCGGCGGCCTCGCGAAAGGCCACCTCGTCAAAGAAATCGATGCCCTCGGCGGCCTCATGGGCGAAGCTGCGGACGCCGCCGGGATCCAGTTCAAGGTGCTCAATCGATCGAAAGGGCCTGCGGTCCACGGTCCCCGCGCACAGTGTGACCGCGAACTTTACGCGGCGGCCGTTCTTGGTTTCATGGAGGCTGAGCCCGGCATCACCATCGTGGAGGAATCCGTTTCGTCGATTCTCCACTCTGACAGCCGGGTGAATGGAGTGGTCCTCGGCGACGGCACTCGCCTCGCCGCCTCCGCTGTGATCATCACCACCGGGACGTTCCTGCGGGCAATCATGCATTCCGGAGAGACGAAAACCTCCGGTGGACGATTCGGCGAGCCCTCAGCCGAGACTCTCTCTGATGCCCTCGCCGGCTTCGGCCTGAAACTCGGCCGGCTCAAGACCGGCACCCCGCCGCGTATCGAGCGCGATTCGGTCGACTTCTCGAGAATGGAGGAGGCCCCCGGGGATGCAGAACCGCGTCCGTTCTCCATCCTGACGACGTCAATCTGCCTCCCTCAGGTTCTCTGTCACCTGACCTACACCAGCGAGACGACTCACGAGCTGATCCGCCAGAATCTGCACCGTGCGCCGATGTACTCCGGTCAGATTGAGTCTACGGGCCCACGATACTGCCCGTCCATTGAAGACAAAGTGGTCCGGTTCGCCGACAAAGAGCGCCACCAGATTTTCGTCGAGCCCGAAGGCCTCAACACGACCTGGCTCTATCTCAATGGAATCTCGACCTCGCTGCCTTCCGACGTGCAGGAAGGAGTCGTCCGTTCGCTCCCGGGCATGGAGCAGGCCCGGATTGCCCGGTATGGCTACGCCGTCGAGTACGATTTCGTGAATCCGGAACAGCTCGAAGCGACCCTCCAGGTTCGCGGGGTGGAAGGGCTCTATCTCGCCGGTCAGATTAATGGAACCTCCGGGTACGAGGAAGCGGCAGCGCAGGGGATGATTGCGGGAATCAACGCCTTGCAGAGGATCCGCGGCGAGGAGCCGCTCATCCTGCGGAGGGACGAGGGCTACATCGGCGTCATGATCGATGATCTGGTGACCCTCGGCACCGAGGAGCCGTACCGGATGTTCACGTCGCGGGCTGAACACAGGCTGCTGCTTGGCTGTGACTCGGTTTACGAGCGTTTGACTCCCGTCGGCCGACGCCTGCGGATTCTGGACGGAGAGCGTCTCGAGCGGGCTGAGCGACGAATCGAGCGAATGTATAGAGCTGGCGGGGAGCTGGATCGGGCGGGAATCAATCCTGATCGAGAAACATTGGCGTGGCTGGGAGAGCTCGAGGTGACGCTCAACGAGCCGACGAGCATCGGACGGCTTTTTCAGCGGCATGACCTTGACCCGCGCTCGATGCTCGCCTCGAGCGGATTCAAAGCCCGATATCCCGATCTACAAGCCGCGCTGGGAGATCTGAGCTCCGAGGAGCTGGATGGAGTCCTGAGCCGGACGCGCTACTCGGGATACATCGAGAAGCAGGCGCGTGAGGCCGAAAAGCTCGTGGGAGACGAAACGTTGAGCATCCCTCCGGACTTTTCGTACCGTCGTCCTGGGCTTTCGAGGGAAGTCGTGGAGAAACTGGAGTATGTGAGGCCGGCGTCTCTCGGTCAGGCCGCCAGGGTCAGAGGCGTGACTCCTGCAGCGATTTCGATTCTAAGGATCCATCTGAAGCATAATGGCCGGCCCGGCGATGGACGACAGAGAAGCGAAACTCGAGCTCTATAAGAAACTTCTCCTGAAGTGGGGCGACAAAGTGAACCTCGTGGGCCCCGAGGCGAGGCAGAATCTCGACGAACATATCGCGGAGGCTCTGGAAGCCGGAACTCATCTCCCGTTGGCTGGCGAGGCGCTGGACTTCGGGAGCGGCGGGGGACTACCAGGAATCCCTCTGGCAATCGCAGGGGGTTCCGCCGTCCGATTCCACATGGTAGAGGCGGATCAGAAGAAGTGGGCCTTCCTGAAGGCGGCGGTTCGCGAGTGCGGATTGAACTGCCGGGTATACGGTGATAGATTGGAAAGCGTAGTCCCTCAGCTGGAATCCTCCCTTCTTTTTGATCTGGTCACCTCACGTGCCGTCGGCTATCCCGAGAGATGGGTTCCGCTCGTGATGCCCAGGCTGAAACCGGGGGGTCGTATCGGGCTTTTCCAGTCGTCGCCGGACGCTCCGGAGATTCCGGGGGTCCAGCTCGCCGGAGTTCATCAGTTGTCACGGGGAGATAGTAATTATCTCGTCGTTATGGAGATGTTCCACGTGGAACAACATGGCTAGAGTCATCTCACTTGCAAATCAGAAGGGCGGAGTCGGCAAGACGACGACCGCGATCAACCTCGGAGCGTCGCTGGCTGCCTGCGAGCGTCGGATCCTGGTGGTTGACCTCGACCCACAAGCGAACGCGACCTCAGGAATGGGCCTTTCGAAAGAGAGCGATTTATCAACGTATCCTGTTCTTGTAAAAGGACTTATGCTCAAAGATATCATCGTGAATACCGAGCTGCCAGGTCTCGACGTCGCGCCGTCGTCCGTCGATCTGGTCGCAACCGAGCTCGACCTTTCGGACGAAGACCGGAGAGAGTTCCGCCTCCGGGATGCGCTCCAGCCAATTCTTGACGAGTACGACTACATCCTCATCGATTCGCCGCCGTCGCTTGGCCTTCTCACCATCAATGGCCTGACGGCCGCCGATTCTGTTCTCGTTCCCCTTCAATGTGAATACTTCGCGCTGGAGGGCGTTTCGCAGCTGATCAGCACGCTCGAGCGTGTCCGCCAGGAGCTCAATCCCTCGCTCGATATCGAAGGAATCGTTCTGACGATGTACGACGAGCGGATCAATCTCGCGAGGCAGGTCGCCGCCGAGATCCGTGAGCACTTTCCCGACAAGGTCTACAACACCGTCATTCCCCGGAACGTCCGTCTCGGGGAGGCTCCCTCGTTCGGCAAGCCGATCCTTCTCTATGACATCCGTTCCCGAGGGAGTGAAGCATATCTGCAACTGGCGAAAGAGTTCATTTCGAGGCGCGAAGCGCCAGCATCGGAGAAACAGTGAGTACAAAGAAGGTTCTCGGGCGCGGGCTCGGGGCATTGATCCCCCAGAAGCAGGAGGCCTCACCGGCCGGACTTGCTGAAGTGTCGATCGACAAGATCTCGGCGAATCCATATCAGCCTCGCAAGACGTTTAACGAAAGCTCGATCGAGGAGCTTGCACGGAGCGTTCGTGAGCATGGCATCGTGCAGCCGCTCGTGGTGACCCGCCAGGGCGACCGCTTTCGTCTGATCGCTGGTGAACGGCGTTTTCGTGCGGCAAAAAAAGCCGGACTGACGACCGTTCCTGTCGTGATCAAGGAGCTGGCGCAGGAGGGCGATCTGCTGGAGATCGCCCTGATCGAGAACATCCAGCGTGAGGACCTCAACCCGATGGAAGAGGCCGTTGCGTACGAGCAGCTGCATCAGGAGTTCGGCCTGACGCAGGAAGAGATCTCGAAGAAAGTAGGGAAGGAACGCTCGACCGTCGCAAACTTTCTGCGACTGCTGCGACTTCCGGAAAAGGTCAAGAAGCGCCTCGCTGCCGGAGAGTTGTCGATGGGTCACGCGCGGGCACTGCTTGCGGTCGACACGGCGAAAAAACAGGAGGCTCTTGCGGATCGTGTGGTCCGGCGCAACCTCAACGTCCGTCAGACGGAACTGCTGGCTTCGGGCGGGGCCAGAACGGCGAGGAAAGAACCGAAGCCCAAAGACGTGTTCACAGCAGATGCGGAAGAGAAGCTCACGCGTATACTCCGCACCCGGGTCGCGATCGAGCGCAGACGACGGGGCGGGATCATCCAGATCCGCTTCTCGGGCGAAGACGATCTGATCCGGCTCTACGATGAGTTGAGCGGACAGGGGAGAAGACGATGAAACCGAAAAGTGGCGATCTCAATGGATTTCTCGACCGAGGCTCGGTCTATCGCGGTGAGCTCGAGTTCGAGGACACCATGCGGATCGACGGCCGGTTCAACGGCAAGATCACCTCGAAGAACGAACTGATCGTCGGAGAGAGTGCATCGATCGAAGCGGACATTCACGTCGGGCGGATCGCGATCAGCGGAACCGTGATGGGAAAAATCAAAGCCGACCAGAAGATCGAGATTCATCGCAGCGGTCGCGTGTTCTGCGACCTCGACACGCCGGCTCTCGTCATCGAAGAGGGCGCGGTCTTTCAGGGCAACTGCAACATGGAACAGAAGCCCGTCGCGGTGCCGAACATCACCAACAAAGCGTAGCGATAGCCGAGCGCGATCGCCCCGAGCTGTCCAGTTAGACATCGGTTAGGGGCGACATGATGCGAGGGCAAGCGGAAAGTTTTTTGTGACAGCATCTGTGTTGGCCGAGGTAAGATCTCTTCGATCATGGATGACGATGTAAAACAGCTGCTGGATGCGATCAGGCTGGAAAACAGCGCAGGGCACTCGGCGACGCAGCGCCGCACAGAGGCTCTCGTCACGGACGCCCGCCAGCACACCGAGGCTCTCGTCGCGGAGACGCGCAACCACGCCGAGTCTCTCGCTGCGGAGACGCGCCGGCACTTCGAGATCGTCGCCGGGCGAGTCGAAAAGAAAGTCGAAACTCTCGCGGAAACCGTTGCGCATCTCGACCAGAAACTGGACGCCGAAACTGCCCGAATCCGCGACGAAATGCGACGAGGATTCAGCGAGACGCAGGCAATGATCAAGTTCTCTCACGCCGAGCTCGATCGCCGGGTTCGCGCGCTTGAAGATACCCACAACTCTCTCGAAGAATCGATCGCTCAGCTTCAGGCCCGTGTGGAACGGCTCGAGTCAGGAACGCACTGAGTAGCGAGAGGCCACCCCACCAGACTTTGCACTCTGCCCCTTTTTTGCGCGCGAGAAAAGCAGGATTCGAAGTCGTTGTTCACACTTCTACTCGAGGCGCGTCTTTCTCTCCATGAACTACCTGCGCATTGCTGTACTCGCCCTGCTCGCCGTTTCCGTGGCCGCCGTCGATCGAGAGTTCCTTCGATCATGGGAAGCGCATCAGCGCGAACGCCCGCGCACTGTCGCGTCGTCGTCTTCGATCACGCCGCCGGGAGAACCGGGCACACCACTCCGAATCGATGGTCGGGTTCTGACCGATGACGGGCAGGCCGCGGTACGCGACGCGATCGTCTTCGCATGGCAGACGGATGCCGAAGGTGTTTACGATCGCCCCGGCAGAGGGCCTCACTCATGGCGTCTTCGCGGCTGGGCGAAAACTGACGCACGCGGACAGTTCCGTTTCGACACGATACGGCCTGCCGCATATCCGAGAGGACGTGAGCCAGCACATGTGCACTTCACAGTCGAGCGAAGCGACGGTCGCCGCTATTTCGCATCGGATCTACTGTTCGAGGACGATCCTCTCGTGACCGCGCGCATCCGAAACCGGGGCAGTGCTGTCATAGCCGGCGTGAAGCCTGAAGGGAAGACATCCAGGGTCGAGATCGTACTGAATCTCGATGAGGACAGAAAGTTCTGAACGCAACGCCTGTCGAGGTCGATCAGCTCGTAAGGCTCGCCTCGCGAGGCGACCGCGAAGCGTTCACAACACTGTACCGACGCTTCGCCCGAGCCATTCACGGAATCCTGCTGACGCGGCTCGGGCCCGATCATGCGGACGATGCGGTTCAGGACGTTTTTCTGCAGGCATGGACTCGCCTTCCCGACCTCCGCGAGCCCGCCGCATTTCCCGGATGGATCTGTACGATCGCCCGTCGCCGCGCGGTCGATCATCACCGGCGCGAGCAACCGCACGATGAACTGCCTGATACGGTCGGAGTGCACGCGGACGCCGACGTACGGGCAGAGGCACTCGAGGCTCTGGCCGCAATCCGGGCGATGCCCGAGGCATACCGCGAGACCCTCACCATGCGACTGGTGGAGGGACTCTCGGGGCCGGAGATCGCCGCAGCGACCGGCCTGACGCACGACTCGGTTCGCGTCAATCTTTCGCGCGGCATGCGCCTGCTGCGGGAACGCCTGGGAGAGACTCGATGAACGAATGGAACGGTCGCATGGAAGACGAGCTGTGGGAGCCCGGCTCCTCGGATCAGCCGCTGGAGATCGAGCGAAGTTTGACTTCGCTTCGTTTCGACCCGGACGCTCGCCCGCTCGATGCCGAGACGTTGCCGTTGCCGTTTCGCCAGGCGCCGAACTGGAGACGGCGAGCGATGGTGCTGATCGCTACTGCGGCGATCTTGATTATCGCAGTTCCAGCTGCGATGCGATGGCGCCTCACCTGGCCAGAAGGCCGTGAATGGAAAGTGGTCGCCGCGTCTGACGCCGTACCTTCGACCCTACCCGTCGGTGAAACGCTCCAGACCGAACCCGCGCAGTGGGCGATCGTCCGCGTTGCACGCCTCGGATGGATGCGCGTCCTCGGCGACGCCGACGTCACCCTTCACAACACAGGCACTAATCGCCATCGTCTCGCGCTGCAGCGCGGCACCTTGCGCGTTCGCGTGTGGGCGCCTCCCTTTTCGATCTTCATTTCGACGCCAGCGGGTGAGGTGATCGACATGGGGTGCGAGTTTCTGGTGACTGCAAGTGATGAACGGACCGAGCTCGAAGTGCTCTCCGGATGGGTGCAGCTCGAGAACCGGCACGGAGACGTCCTGGTGCCCGAGGGTGCGCTCAGTGTGATGGTGCCGGATGCCCGTCCGCGCGTTCCCGTCTTCAAAGATGCCGCTGCAGAATTCCGTATCGCCGTGCGAGCTGCGGAGACTGATTGGAATCAGAATGCGATCGATACGATCGTCCTTACTGCGAGACCGCGCGATGTCCTCACGCTAATTCTTCTCGCCACGCGCATGCCGCAGGAGCGGGAACGGCTGCTCCTGCGCGCGCACGAGCTGGCACCGGTACTGACTGATGAGGAGTTGCGCGAAGCGATCAAGTGGAGTGACCGCGGTGTCTGGCGATGGATGAACCGCCTGCCGCTTCCATCACCGAAGGATTGGAAGCGCAACTGGCGCGACGCCCTGCGACC
>JBGSYJ010000250.1:0-3549 GCA_041750915.1 Thermoanaerobaculia bacterium
GTCGTCCAGCACACTCGACTCGATTCGAGGCAGGCGGAGAATGCGCTGCTCTCGACAATCGCGTACGCCCAAACGTAAGTCCAATGTACGAGGTGTCATCCTGAGCGCAGCGAAGGATCCCCCGAAGCCTTGCGATTCAGCCGGTAGCAAGGGGATCCTTCGCTGCGCTCAGGATGACACTTTCTCCTGCGCAGGAGCCGTTGGAGCGAAGCCCATCCTCCGGCAGCGAGCTCGACAGCCCTGTTTGCAGAGCCGTGACATCGATTGCCGAATCAGGCGGGAGTCTTGCTATGGGGAGAGCCCAGTGTGAGTTACAAATAACCAGTGCAGGGAGGCTTCAATGAAGTTGTTGAAATACGCTGTAGTGATTCTGGCAGTGCTGGCGGCGATGCCGCTGGCTGCGCAGTCACGTTCGGTCGACATCTACGGATACGCGACGTGGGTCGATCCCAGCGGTGACAGTGTGTTCGATGCAGACGGCATCGACGACGCCCGTGTAGAGTTCGATTCGGCGCAGGGATTTGGTGTCGCGGTGAACGTTTTTTTCTCGAATCGCGTTTCGGCGGAGTTTGCCGCGTCCGTGGTCGAGTCGGACGTTGCGTTCCGTTCGGATAATCCGCTCTTCCCGTTCCTCACGGGAGGAGAGCTCGAGATGATTCCGATCACCGCCACACTTCAGTTCCACTTCAATCCAACCGGCCGGATCGATCCGTACGTGGGCGTTGGAGCGGCGTATGTGCTGTTCGACCGGGTCAATGACCTGGGAGATGTCGGCGGAATCGACGTCGATGAGATCGATTTCGACGATGATGTCGGTCTGGTCGTCAATGCGGGCCTGACGTTCGACATCACGCCGAACTTCGCAATCTACCTCGATGGTAAGTACGTTCCGGTTTCCACGTCTGCGACGGCGCGTTTCGCGACTGGTCCGGGAACGGCAACCGAGATCGACATCAATCCGCTGATTCTTTCTGCGGGTATCGGTTTTCAGTTCTGATTGGAATTGCGCGTAGCTTCCTGGGAGTACGGTCATTGCGGCCGTACTCCTTTTTTACGTCAGGGCTTTCGGGAGGGTCTTGCGCTGATTGCCCCGCGAATCGCCATTCGGGCGGCGCCCATCACCGGTGTTTCGATCGCCGGTTGCAGTGACGCATGTGGAACCCGTTCTGCGAGTACATTGGAAAGGGGATCGAGGAGCAGTGGGCCGCCCTGAAAGGCGCCGCCCACCCAGGCCACAGGGATCGGCGCATCCGCCATATACAGTTTCCGCGCGACTGCTGCGACCATGATTCCCAGCTCGGTACCCTCGGCCTCCACGATCTCCTTCGCGACGGCGTCCCCCTGTTGTGCAGCTTCGAACACGAGCCTGCAGTAGAGAGCGATATCGTCAGCGTGCGTTGAAGGAGCGTAGACGAAGTAGGGGAGATCGACCGGGTCGCACATTCCATAGTGGGCGCAGAGAAGTTCGGTAATCTGCGTCGCAGGGCTGCGGCCGTCGTGGGCACGTACGACCGCGGAGAGGCCGCGCCGCGCAATCGAATAGCCGCTCCCTTCATCTCCGAGCGTCGGACCCCATCCTCCCGCACGCGCCTCGGCCAGCGATTCGTTGCGCCCGAATGCGACCGAGCCGGTTCCCGCGATTACGACGATTCCGGGTCCGAAGCCGACTCCCGAGGTGAGTGCAATGCGGGCATCGCTGTCGACCGTGAAGTTGCTTTTGGGAAAAAGGTAGCGGAGCGAGTCGATCACGCGCTGGCGATGGATCGGGTGCTCGGATCCCGCAATTCCACAGTATGCATAGTCGATTGCTACGAGTTGGACGGGCGAAGATGAGATTGCCGATCGAATGGCACTTTCGATGTTGCGAGCCGCCTCATCGAGTCCCACGCGAAGGTGATTGGATGGCCCGCTCACGGCGCCGCCCAGCGGCTGCATTTTCTCGTCTACGACGATTGCGGAGGTCTTGGATCCACCTCCATCGACACCCAGAAAGTACCGGGAACCCATGTGATTCGACCTCCTCGGGACGGACGGGTACCTCAATTGCAACGTTACCGCCAACAGAGGCGGAATTTCGTTCCGTCGCGCCTCAGGCACTCAATCAGGATCCGGCCGCGACTGAACCGGCAGGCTCCATTTCAGCACCAAGGAGAATCACATGAAACAGACATCAGGCCATTCGAAGCTCGTTGTACTCGCTCTCACCCTCGTGGCAGTTTTTTCGTTCGGCGCCTGCAAGCACTCCGGTGTTGCAATCACGGGAGACGGGCGTGCGCTTTCGCTCAATATCGAGGTGCCGACCGACCTTTCCGAAGGCGCCACCGAAGAATTGAAAATCGAAGTCAGAAACCGCGGCGTCAACCGGATGAAAGACGTCGTTTTCGAGGTCGAGATGCCGAACGAGCTGATCATTCTGAGCACCGTGCCCGCATCTGATCTCCAGGCATCGGAGATGATGACTTCGACCGGAACCAAGCGGTTCATCTACCGCGCCGGCGACGTAGGCGCTCAGTCGGCCACCCATGTGCGCTATCACGTGCGCGCAGCCTTCGGGTCGCTCGACCGTACCGATGACATCAAGGTCACCGCATGGAGCGAAGACCTCCCCGGCGACCGTCTGGTCGAAACGAAGAAGATTTATCTGCGGAAGTAATCGCAGCTTCTGGAATGAAAATGAAAGGGCGACGGTCTACCGTCGCCCTTTTTGCGTACAATCCGCCGATGCCCGCGCCGACACCGCTGCGATTCCTCTCGGGCGTTTCGCGTTCGGTCTTCTGGTTTGCCCGAACTTCCTTGAGTCTGTCCCGTTCTGCGCTACCGCCCGAAGAGGCGGGAAACCTGGACCACATTTACGCTTCCAGGCTTTCCCAGGGTTTTTGCCAGTATCTCAATCTGCGCTATGAGATTTTCCACGAGGATCGGCTGACCGCGGTTCAGCCGTGCGTCTATGTCGTGAATCATCAGAGCAATCTCGATGTGATCACGCTCTCCCGCGTCTTCCCGCCGAACACGATCGTGATCGGAAAGAAGGAAGTGCTCAAGGCTCCGCTGTTCGGAACGATTTTCAAACGGGGCGGAAACATCGCGATCGACCGCGGGAACTCGGAGAATGCGCGAGCCGGATTCGCAGAGGCTGAGCACGCGATCAAGACCATAGGGCGGTCGATCTGGGTATTTCCGGAAGGCACGCGAAATCACGGACGTGGTCTGCTTCCCTTCAGAAAGGGCGCGTTCCACCTTGCACGCAACGCGGACGTTCCCGTGGTTCCGCTTGTCTGTGCCGTTCCGAAAAGGTGGCTCGTTGGAAGGAGAATGTACCTCGCGCGGGAGACTCTGGTCAGGATTGAAGTACTCGAGCCGATCGACTCGAACAGCTTCGAATCAATCGATGAGCTCGTGCAGTACACGCGCGAAGCGATGAAGACGGCGCTGGAGAAACTGACGGGGTCCTAAGGGCGAAGTGCCGCCGAATTGTCATCCCGAGCTTGGGTGTGTGGTCGGGAGGGGCGAGGGAACTCCGGTGCTAGTACATAGTCAATTCGTAAGGAA
>JBGSYJ010000251.1:0-3696 GCA_041750915.1 Thermoanaerobaculia bacterium
GACCGCAGGGCATGGGCGGTATGGGCGGAATGTACTAGGGTTCTGGGTTCTGGGTTGTGGGTTCCGGGTTCTGGGACCCCCACCCATTACTTTTTTCAGGCGCGGCGGAGAAATCCGCCGCGCTTTTGTTTTCGAGTACAGAAGCAATGTTGAATGTTGAGTTTTGAATTGAGAACGCTCGGGGTGGGGGCATTCAAAATTCAACATTCACAATTTCAACATTCAACATTCGCTTTTCGATCTCCTGCACTTCAAGTGGCCCCTATAATGTCCACATGCCCACCGACCGGTCCCATTGGCAAACGCGAAAAACGACCCTCGCGCACGAGGGCGAACAGGACGATCTCTCGCACCTCTCCCCGTCCGAGCGGGTCGCCATGGTCTGGCAGCTGACCGTTCAGGCATGGACATTCAAGGATGGCCAGTGGAATGAACCGAGACTTCGCCGAGATGTTGGCCGCGTTATCCGCGGCGCGAAGGATCTTGCCGACCTCGACGCGCTCGAATCGCTCGACAGCGACTGAAACGGTAGACTGTGGAATACTGCCCTCCCGGCCCGACGGAAGAATTTCCGTCCAGCCCGCTGTTTCTACCAGTTCAACTCGAAAATAAGGAGTCAAGCCCCATGAAAACTGCGATCACGAGCACCGTTGTGGCGGGCATGCTTCTGGGCGCTTTCGCAGCGGCGGAAGCCCAGACGACCCAGCCAGCAGCAGAACCCGCCGCACCCGTGACCGTCGAGCTCGACGGACTCAGTGTTTCTCTTCCGGCCGGATTCGAGAAGTTCGCCAAAGACGAGCAGACGGTCGAGAGCGAATCAGGCCCGATCCGTAGTGTCACCTACGTTTCGAAGTCTGCCGCCGGTGACGCGATCATCGTAAGCTTCAGCGAGTTCTCGGGACCTCTGCTCAATCCCAACCAGATGATGACGAGCGGCAAGGACTCGCTCCTCAAGGGCGCGAACGCGAAGAGCGAATCCGAAGAGCCGAAGGAGCTCGACGGACAGCCCGGCCTGCATCTTCTGTTCTCCGCCGATCAGCCTCGACCACTATTCGGCCGCGGCCAGTACGGTGTGCAGGATGATCGGATGTATCAGCTCATCTATCTGGCGGGATCTCCGGACAGACGGCTCAGCCCCGAGGCCGAGCTGTTCTTCGGCTCGATCGATCTCGAGGAACAGGCGGATGCGGAAGCTCCCGCCTCGGAGACACCGGCCGCGAAGGCACCGCCCGAGGCAGCGGCTCCCTCGCAATAAGCTGTTCCTGCCGCAGCGACGAGAGGCGAGCGCCATCGGTGTCATCCTGAGCGACGCGAAGGATCCCCTGAAGACTTGCGGATGTCTTCTCGAGGCAGGGGATCCTTCGCGTCGCTCAGGATGACACGTTCCCGGACCTTCACTCTTCATCTTTCATCTTTCATCTTTCATCTTTCATCTTTCACTCTTCACCCTTCACTCTTCACTCTTCACTCTTCACCCTTCACTCTTCATCCTTTAAACTGCGCCCTTCAGCCCACCCGCAAGGAAACCCCTCATGGCCACACCCGAACCAAACAAAGTCATCTACTCCATGGTCGGAGTCTCGAAGTTTCACGACAAGAAGCAGGTCCTCAAGGACATCTATCTCTCGTACTTTTACGGCGCGAAGATCGGCGTCATCGGTCTGAACGGCTCGGGAAAGAGCTCTCTACTCCGCATTCTGGCCGACGTCGACAAGGACTTCCTTGGAGAGACTGTTCTATCACCCGGCTACACGGTCGGATTCCTGGAACAGGAGCCACGACTCGACGAGACGAAGACGGTTCGACAGATCGTGGAACAGGGAGTTCAGGAGACAGTCGATCTGCTCGCCGAGTTCGACGAGATCAACAACAAGTTCGCCGAGCCGATGGATGACGATGCGATGGCGAAGCTTCTCGAGCGCCAGGGCACGGTGCAGGAAAAGCTCGACCAGTTCGATGCGTGGGATCTCGACAGCCGTCTCGAGATGGCGATGGATGCCCTGCGCTGCCCTCCGGGAGATACGTCGGTGAAGGTGCTCTCCGGCGGTGAGAAACGTCGCGTCGGTCTTTGCAGGCTTCTCCTCCAGAAGCCGGACATTCTTCTCCTCGACGAGCCGACGAACCACCTCGACGCGGAGTCCGTCGCATGGCTCGAGCAGCATCTCCAGCAGTATCCCGGCACGATCATCGCGGTGACGCACGATCGTTACTTCCTCGACAACGTTGCAGGCTGGATCCTCGAGCTCGACCGCGGTGCAGGCATTCCATGGAAAGGCAATTACTCGTCCTGGCTCGAGCAAAAACAGCAGCGGCTTGCGAAGGAAGAGAAGGCGGAGTCCGACCGACAGAAGACGCTGCAGCGCGAGCTCGAATGGATCCGCATGTCGCCGAAAGGCCGCCACGCGAAAGGAAAGGCGCGCCTCAACTCCTATGAAGCGATGCTCAGTGAAGGCGCGCAGCAGAAGGCACAGGAGATGGAGATCTACATCCCGCCCGGTCCGCGGCTCGGCAACCTGGTCATCGAAGCGGAAGCAGTGAGCAAGGGCTACGACGATCGCCTCCTCGTCGACAACATGACGTTCACGCTTCCGCCCGCGGCAATCGTCGGCGTCATCGGACCGAACGGCGCAGGCAAGACGACGCTATTCCGGATGATCATCGGAGAAGAGACGCCCGACAACGGTTCGATCCGCAAGGGCGACACGGTGAAGCTCGCGTACGTCGATCAGAGCCGTGACGTGCTCGACTCCGAAAAGACGATCTGGCAGGAGATCTCTGACGGGCTCGATCTCGTGCAGCTTGGTACGCGTCAGATGAACTCACGCGCGTATGTCGGGCGGTTCGCCTTCTCCGGCGCCGATCAGCAGAAGAAGATCTCCACCCTGTCCGGCGGAGAGCGCAATCGCGTGCATCTCGCGAAGATGCTCAAGGAAGGCGCAAACGTCATCCTCCTCGACGAGCCGACCAACGATCTCGATGTGAACACGATGCGCGCGCTCGAAGAAGCGCTCGAGAATTTCGCCGGATGTGCCGTAGTCATCAGCCACGACCGCTGGTTCCTCGACCGCGTCGCAACGCACATCCTCGCGTTCGAAGGCGACAGCATCGTGAATTTCTTCGAGGGGAACTACTCGGAGTACGAAGCCGACCGGAAACAGCGGCTGGGCGCCGAGGCCGATCAGCCGCATCGGATAAGGTACCGTCAGTTGACCCGGTAGGCCCGTCCCGCCCGGCCAGTTGTGAGTTGTGAGGTGTGAGTTCACACCCGCCCGGGCGACCCCCTCACGCCCGGTTGTGAGTTGTGGGTTGTGAGTTGTGAGTTCACACCCGCCCCACCCCATGTTGCCGTTGCCGTTGCCGAAAACGTTACACGCGCGCGGGTGCCCGCGGCCGTCGTACTCACCCTCTCCCCGCGAAGTCGGGGAGAGGGTGGCGCGCGGAATTCGGACAGACGTTACAGACTTGCGAGATCGTCGCGCGCGGGGAGTGGGGCGTTCGGAGCTTGCAGAGACTCACGCCAATCGGCCACATTCGAATTGCCTGCACGGCCCCTCACCCCTTGCCCCCATATGCACTAACTTTAGATCGTAGTCTGGTCGAAAACTGCAATGTTGAATGTTGAAATTGTGAATTTTGAATGTTGAATGAAGACCCGGTGCCCAATTCAACATTCACCATTCACAATTTCAACATTCA
>JBGSYJ010000252.1:0-8755 GCA_041750915.1 Thermoanaerobaculia bacterium
TTCCGCGGCAGCCGCGGCTTGAGGGTGAATGGCTAACACGATCGACATACGGCGCCGCATACGCAGCGTCAAGAATACTCAGCAGATCACGCGGGCGATGAAGATGGTCGCCGCCGCGAGGCTGCGGCGTGCGCAGGACCGTATCATCGCTGCGCGCCCATACTCGGCAGCCCTCAAGCAGGTGCTCGCATCGGTCGCTTCGCGCGTCAGCGAGAAGGATCATCCTCTGCTTCAGACCCGCGAGGAGAAGAAGGTTCTTCTGCTCGTCGTCACGGGCGACAAGGGTCTTGCAGGTGCCTTCAATACCAACGTCCTGAAGGTGACGCAGAACACGATTCAGGAGCGTGGCTGGACTGATCTTCAGCTCATCCCGATCGGGCGCAAGGCGAACGACTTTTTCAAGCGCAGAGCGATCCCGATCCGCCATCAGGCAGTCAACATCTTCCAGGCGCTCAGCCCGGAACATGGACGAGAATTAGCCAAGATAATCACGGATGATTTTGTTGCTGGTGAAGTAGATGCGGTTTATGTGATCTTTAATGAGTTTCGTTCGGTGATCTCGCAGATCGTCACGGTCGAGAAGATTCTTCCCCTCGAGCGTCCTGCGGAGGACCCCGCGGCTCCCGCGATCGAGTATCTTTACGAGCCCGCACCGGAGAAGATCCTCTCCGAGCTTCTCCCGCGCCACATCGAGTTCCAGGTCTACCGGACGCTGCTCGACTCCGCCGCGGCGGAACATGGGGCCCGAATGACGGCCATGGATGCGGCGACCCGAAATGCCGGCGAGCTCATCGAGAGCCTGACCCTCAGCTACAACCGCATCCGTCAGGCGTCCATCACCCGAGAAATCATCGAAATCGTTTCCGGCGCTCAGGCGCTCGACTAGGAATTCTGGAGAGACAATCAATGACCGAAGACAAAAAGAACATCGGCCGCGTCATTCAGGTTATCGGCCCCGCAGTCGACCTTCAGTTCGAGGAGGGCCATCTGCCTCCGATCTACAACGCCGTCCGCATTCTCGACAACGGCGAGTTCGGAAAGATCCCGATCGACGTCGTTGTCGAAGTGGCCCAGCACATCGGCGAGAGCCAGGTGCGCTGCATCGCCATGAAGCCCACCGAGGGGATGGTCCGCGGCATGGCTGCCATCGACACCGGCAGTCCGATCACAGTTCCGGTCGGACGCGAAACTCTCGGTCGCATTCTCAACGTCCTCGGTGAACCCGTAGACGGCCTCGGTGAGGTGAAGAGCGAGCAGCGCTGGTCGATCCACCGCGAGCCGCCTCCGTTCGACGAACAGTCCACGGAGATCCAGATGTTCGAGACGGGCATCAAGGTCATCGACCTTCTCGAGCCGTATACCAAGGGCGGAAAGACGGGCCTGTTCGGTGGCGCCGGCGTCGGAAAGACGGTTCTGATTCAGGAGCTGATCAACAACGTTGCCCGGCAGCACGGCGGCTTCTCTGTTTTCGCCGGCGTAGGCGAGCGTACCCGCGAAGGAAACGACCTCTATCACGAGTTCTCCGAATCGGAAGTCATCGTTCCGGGAGACCCGTCGAAGTCGAAAGCCGCACTCATCTACGGTCAGATGACCGAGCCGCCAGGTGCGCGTCTCCGCGTTGGTCTGACCGGACTGACGGTCGCCGAGTACTTTCGCGACGTCGAAAATCAGGACGTGCTGCTCTTCATCGACAATATCTTCCGATTCACCCAGGCGGGATCCGAGGTCTCGGCGCTTCTCGGCCGTATGCCTTCCGCCGTCGGATACCAGCCGAACCTGGCAACGGAGATGGGCGAGCTTCAGGAGCGCATCACATCCACCAAGCGCGGCTCGATCACCTCGGTTCAGGCCATTTACGTCCCCGCGGACGATCTCACGGATCCGGCACCGGCCACGGCGTTCGCCCACCTCGACGCTACGACCGTTCTGTCGCGTCAGATCTCCGAGCTCGGCATCTATCCTGCGGTCGATCCGCTCGCCTCCACTTCCAAGATTCTCGACCCCCGAATCCTGGGCGAAGAGCACTACAACACTGCCCGTGCGGTGCAGGCTGTCCTTCAGAAGTACAAGGATCTGCAGGACATCATCGCGATTCTCGGAATCGACGAGCTGTCGGAAGATGACAAGCTCACGGTTGCACGCGCGCGAAAGATTCAGCGCTTCCTGTCGCAGCCGTTCTTCGTCGCACAGCAGTTCACCGGCCTCGAGGGCAAGTACGTCAAAGTCGCTGATACGATCCGCGGATTCCGCGAGGTTGTCGACGGCAAGCACGACGACATTCCCGAGCAGGCGTTCTACCTCCAGGGCACGATCGAAGACGTTCAGGAGCGGGCGGAACAGATGAAGAATCAAGCGGCATAATCCATGGCAGAACTCCACGACAAGATCCAGCTGACCGTCGTCACCCGCGACCGCCGCGTCCTCCAGGAATCGGCGGACGAAGTGGTGCTGCCTGGAGCGGAGGGAGCCCTGGGAATCCTCCCGGGACACACTCCTCTGCTCGCGATGTTGAGAATCGGCGTGCTTACCTGGCGGATTGGCGCGCGCGAGCATCATGTGGCGCTCTCCTGGGGATTCGCCGAAGTGCTGCCAGACCGGGTCACCGTGCTGGCTGAGGGTGCGTATCTTGCGGACGAGATCGATGCCGCGGCCGCGGAGAGGCAGAGGGTCGAGGCGGAGCGCGAGCTTGCCAGGCTCGCTTCCCACGACGAAGAGTTTGCAGCTGCCGAGGCTCGGCTCGAAGAGTCGATTGCGCAGATCAGTATTGCGAGCCGCACCCACTGAGGACGTGTCGCGTCAGAAGCGCGAGTGTCATTCGAGAGGCCGTGAATAGCACTGGAGTGTCATCCCGAGCGTCGAGCGAGGGATCTGGGCGGCGGTTTTTCTATGGTTGCAAGGGAAGCCCCCACCCAGATCCCTCGCTCGACGCTCGGGATGACACATTGTTAGTTTTTTCACAGCCTCTGAGCGTAGCGAAGGATTCCTGATCTGATGGAGCGATGGCAGGAACTGTTTGCGGAGACGGTCTTTCGGCGGAGTGCGGATACCGCGCACGACCTGAAGACGCCGCTGAACATCGGAGTCCTGAACCTCGAGTTGCTCCGGATGCGGCTGAGGAAACTGGAAGCCCCTGCCGAGGGCGACTCGAAGCTCGAGAGCCACGTGCTGGCAATCGATACGGAGTTGAGGCGTCTCGCGACGATCTTCGACGCCTTTTTCGTTTTCAGCGTTCCACCTCGGGGCGACGAACCACCCGAGATGGTCGACGTTTCACCGCTGTTCGTGGAGGCGGGGGCGCGCGAAGGTGCCGGCGTGGCTGTGGACACTCCGGCCGTGATCTTCGCCCACCCTTCGAGAATCGAGACGCTCGGGAAACTGTTCTTTGAGGGGACATCCCGCCTCATCGATCTCCCGGCTGCCCGGATTTCATTCTCAGTGGCCGAGGAGCGCATGATGCTGGGTGTAGAGGGAGCTCTCACGAGCCAGGACGATGAATTAGCCAAGGTATTCAAGTTTTACTACACTGACGCATCCGGAGCTCCGGATCTTTCGCTGGCAATCTCGCGACTCATCGCCGAAACATACGGCGGCGGAGTCACGGCAGAGAATCAGAACGGGATCGCAGTAATCGAGCTCATCCTTCCGATCGGGGACCGATGAAAAGAATTCTGATTGTAGATGACGATCACGCGACGAGTGCCGGCATGGCCGACATCGTCGAAGAGTGGGGCTATGAAGCAGAGACCGCCGACAGTGTGAAAGAGGGATGGGCATCGGTGGCGAAGCTCGTGCCCGACTGTGCGATCGTCGACCTCAAGTTGCCGGACGGATCCGGACTCGATCTGCTGACCAGGATCAAGGAGACCTATCCCGACGTTTCGGTAATCATTCTGACGGGTCACGCGACGGTCGATTCCGCAGTAAACGCGTTGAAAGTCGGCGCCGAGGATTATGTAACCAAGCCTGTCGATCTGCCGCGACTCGAGGTGATTCTCAAGACCATCGAAGACAAGCAGGAGATGAAGCAGGAGATCCTGGAGCTGCGTCGCCAGCTTCAGAAGATGGGAGCCCTGGGACATCTGGTCGGCAAGTCGCGGGCGATGCAGAAGCTCTTCGAAGAAATCGAGATGGTAGCGAACACCGACGCAAACGTGTTTGTGGTCGGCGAGTCGGGATCAGGAAAAGAGATCGTTGCGAACACGATCCATTCTCTATCCCGCCGGAAGAACAAGCCGTTCATCGCGTTCAACTGCGGCGCGATCTCGCCAACGCTGATCGAATCCGAGATTTTCGGACATGAAAAGGGAGCGTTCACAAACGCGATCAAGCGCCGCGAGGGTTACTTCGAGATGGCGAAGGGCGGCACGGTGTTTCTCGACGAGATCACCGAGATGCCGCTCGAGTTGCAGGTCAAACTGCTCCGCGTTCTCGAAGAGTCGCGGTTCAGGCGCGTCGGCGGCAACGAGGAGATCAACATCGACGCGCGGATCATCGCGGCCTCGAACCGTGATCCGGGCAAGGCGATCCTCGAAGGAAAACTCAGGGAAGATCTGTACTACAGGTTGAACGTTTTCCCGATCGACGTTCCGCCGTTGCGCGAACGCAAAGAAGACATTCCGCTGTTCGCCTACTTCTTTCTCGAGAAGCTCAACGAGTCGGAAGAGAAGAGTATCGAAAAGATCGATCAGGATTTCATCGATGCGCTGGGTCAGTATGACTGGCCGGGCAATGTGCGCGAGCTTCGCAACGTCGTGAACCGCGCGTTCATCATGGCGCGCGGCGATTCGCTCACCGCCGAATGCCTGCCCGACAAGTACCTCGGATCGCGACGCAAGAGGACGAACAACTCCGTCACGATTCCCCTGGGACAGCCGATGGAGGAGGTTGAGCGGATCGTCATCGAAGAGACGCTCAACATGACCGCCGGCGATAAGAAGAAGACGGCGGAAATCCTCGGAATCTCGTACAAGACGCTCTACAACAAAACGAAAAAGTACAAGAGCGACGAGGGCGAAGAAGAGGAAGATAAGGATGAAGGATGAAGGCAAAGATGAAAGATGAAAGATGAAAGATGAAGGTCAAAAATTGAAGAGTGGATCCCCTTCCTGGCCCCGGAAAACGGGCGGGCGGGCTTCATCTTTCATCTTTCATCTTTCATCTTTGCCTCATCGGTCTCTGGAATATGCGCTGAGGCCTGCCAGTTGGCTGTATCCGTTTCAGACAGTCAGGAGCCCAGGTTGGCAAAACACCTCGTCATAGTCGAGTCGCCCGCAAAGGCGAAAACGATCAACAAGTTCATCGGGAAGGACTACACCGTGAAGGCGTCGGTGGGTCATGTGCGGGATCTTCCGAAGAGCGAGCTCGGTGTCGACGAGATTACGTTTCTGCCGAAGTACGAGATCCTCGAGGGCAAGGAAAAGGTCGTCAGCGAGCTCAAAGCTGCAGCAAAAAAAGCCGACACCGTGTTCATCGCATCGGACCCTGATCGCGAGGGAGAAGCGATCGGCTGGCACGTGATGAACATCCTCGGGAAGGACGCTTCGAAAGTGAAGCGGATCCTCTTTCACGAGATCACAAAGAACGCCGTGCGCAAGGCGATCGATCAGCCGCTCGAGATCGATATGAACAAGGTGAACGCGCAGCAGGCCCGCCGCGTTCTCGATCGTCTCGTCGGCTACAAACTCTCGCCCTTACTTTGGGACAAGGTGCGCCGCGGTCTCTCCGCCGGACGCGTTCAGTCGGTCGCGCTTAAAATGATCGTCGAGCGTGAAGAGCAGATCAACGCATTCATTCCGGAAGAGTACTGGACGTTCGCAGCGAAGCTCAGCGCATCGAAGCCACCACCGTTCATCGCGAAGCTTTCGAAGGTTGACGGGAAAAAGGCCGAGGTTCCGAATGAGGAGCAGGCCCGAAAGATCGAGACCGCGCTCAAGGGTGGATCGTACGTAGTCGACAAGATTGCGCGCAAGGAGAAGAAGCAGTCACCTGGCGCGCCGTTCACCACTTCGAAACTCCAGCAGGAAGCCTACCGACGCTTCAAGTATCCGGTCAAGCGGACCATGTCCATCGCGCAGAAGCTGTACGAAGGCAAGGAGCTCGGTGAGCTCGGCCACGTCGGACTCATCACCTATATGCGTACCGATTCCACCCGGGTATCGGACGACGCGATCACCGAAGTGCGCGAGTACATCGGTAATCGTTATGGCAATGAGATTCTCCCGGACAAGCCGAACATCTACAAGTCCAAGAAGAGCGCGCAGGAAGGTCACGAAGCGATCCGGCCGACGTCCATTCAGTACGACCCGGACAAGATCGCGGCGCATCTGACGAAAGAGGAATTCAACCTCTACAAGATGATCTTCGAGCGCTTCGTCTCTTCGCAGATGAAGCCGGCGCTCTTCGATGTCACTGACGTCGACATTCAGAATGCGAACCTGACACTCCGCGCATCGGGAGAAGTGCTCAAGTTCCCCGGATTCCTCTCGATCTTCCGTGAGGAGAGCGAAGAGTCAGCCGATCCGGAAGCTGACGAGAAGCAGCAGGCCGAAGACACTGCGAAGATGCTTCCGCAGATGACTGAGGGCGAGGTCCTGGAGTTCAAGAGTCTCGACACCAGACAGATGTTCACGCAGCCACCGCCGCGATTCACGGAAGCGACGCTCGTCAAGGCGCTCGAAGAGAACGGCATCGGACGCCCGTCGACGTATGGCTCGATTCTCACGACCATCCAGACGCGCGATTACACCTTCAAGGAAGACGGCAAGTTCCAGCCCACCGAGCTGGGGAAGATGGTTGCAAAGCTCCTTCGTGAATCGTTCGGTGAGCTCATCGACGAGAAGTACACGGCGAGGATGGAAGAGGAGCTCGACAGCATCGAGGAAGGCACGCTCGACTGGATCAAGTCGCTCCGCGAGTTCTCCGGCAAGTTCAACATCGATCTCGAACGCGCGAAGACCGAGATGACGAGCGTCAAAGGCGCCGGCATTGCGACGGAAGAGGTCTGTGAGAACTGCGGCTCCCCGATGAACATCAAGTTCGGCAAGTTCGGTGAGTTCCTGGCCTGCACGAACTATCCCGACTGTAAGACGACCCGTGAGATCGGCCCGAAGGCGGCAACCGCGCAGACGGAACCTGAAGAACAGGTCATTTGCGACAAATGTGGCAAGCCGATGGCGCTCAAGCGCTCCCGCTTCGGACAGTTTCTCGCCTGCACCGGCTACCCCGACTGCAAGAACACCAAGGACCCGAAGCTTCTCAACATCGGAGTGGGCGAAGAACCGCAACCTCCGTGCGAGAACTGCGGTAAAGAGATGGTACTCAAGAGCGGCCGCTACGGACCGTTCTACAGCTGCTCTGGTTATCCGGAGTGCAAGACGATTCGTAAGATCGGTGGCAAAGGCGGCACGCCGCCGAAGCCGACAGGTGTCAAGTGCCCGACGTGCGAAGAGGGTGAGCTCGTCGAGCGCCGCTCACGCCGCGGGGTGTTCTACTCCTGCTCGCGTTACCCGAAGTGCGACTTCTCGCTTTCGAATCGTCCGGTCGACAGAAAGTGCCCGCAGTGCGGCGCAGCCTACCTCGTCGAGAAAGAAACCAAGCGCGAGGGACAGATCGAGTTGTGCAACCAGCCCGAATGTGACTACCGTGCCGCCGCCCCACCCGCTTCACCCGCCCCGGCCTGAAGCGAGACAGTCTCGAGAAACTCGCGAACCGGCGTCGTGATCAGGTCGTAGTCGATCAGAAACGCGTCGTGCCCATTCGTCGTTGCGATATCCAGGTGGGTCGAGTGCACCCCGACGGAGCTGAAGGCGCGTTGAACCTTCAGGACTTCATGGGTGGGGAACAGCCAGTCCGTATCGAAGGACACGAGCAGTGATGGCGAGCGGTACTGTTGAAACGCGACCTCGAGGGTTCCGTACTGTTCCGACAGATCCATTTCGTCCATCGCGGACTGAATTCTGATGTAAGAGTTCGCATCGAAGGCTCGGGCGAACTTCCGCCCCTGATACTCCAGATAGGAATCGATCTCGAACTGCGCGGTCGGAACGCGCCTTCTGCGGCCGAACTTAGCCTCGAGCGCCTGGTTCGACAGGTAGGTCATGTGACCGACCATGCGCGCGAGCTCCAATCCTCGTAGCGGCTTTCCCTGATCGTAATAGTCTCCATGGTTGAAGTGCGCGTCGCATTCGATCAGCTTCCGGCCGATCGTGTGCCACGCGATGCCCTGAACCGGCACCGCCGCTGCCGCAGCCATCGCGATGATCGATCCGATCCGGTCCGGATAGAGAGCGCACCACATCAGTACCTGCATACCCCCAAGCGAGCCGCCGGCAATTGACTGGATGCGCTCGATCCCGAGGTGATCGAGCACGATCCTCTGCGATTCGACTGCATCTTCGATCGTGATCCAGGGATAGCGCGAGCCGTAAGGAACGCCATTCGCCGGATCCGCCGTCGCTGGCGCCGTCGTGCCGAAACACGACCCGGGAAGATTCACGCAGACGACGAAGTAGCGATCGATATCGATCCCTTTTCCGTAACCCACGAGCCCGTCCCACCAGCCGGCCTTCGGATCGTCGGGCGTGAATTTTCCTGCAGCATGAGCGCTCGCGGAAAGAGCGTGGCAGACGAGGATCGCATTCGACCGGCCTGCGTTGAGTTCACCGAAAGTCTCGTACGCGATCGTGAACGGTGCGATGGTCTTGCCGTGCCGGAATCTGAATCCTTCCTCGAGAACGAGCTCTTCGGGCGGTCGCGC
>JBGSYJ010000253.1:0-10733 GCA_041750915.1 Thermoanaerobaculia bacterium
CGCGTATTCATCGCCGAGACCGCTGCGTTGATCGGCGATGTTGAGGTTGGCGACGACTCGTCCATCTGGTACGGCACCGTCCTCCGTGGCGACATGTTTCCGATACGGATCGGCGCGCGGACGAACATTCAGGACAATTGCACCCTTCATGTGACCACCGGAACGTGGCCGACGATTCTCGGAGACGAAGTGACGGTCGGACATGGAGCGATCGTCCATGGCTGCACGGTTGGCCGTGGAAGTCTGGTCGGGATGGGCTCACGCATTCTCGACGGTGCAGTCATCGGTGAAGAGTGCATCATCGGAGCGGGCGCCCTCGTCACGGAGGGAATGCAGGTTCCCGATCGAAGTCTCGTGCTCGGATTCCCCGCGAAGATCAAGCGGTCGCTCACCCCGGAAGATCTCGTTTATCTGGGCAGGTTTCACAAACACTACCTCGAATACAAAGACATCTACCTTTCAGAATCACGAGAAGAGACCCGATGACGGAGAACAGACTGAATGAACGCCTCGGTGCAGGCACGCCGAGACTCGAGGATGAAGGCAAACAGGTGACGCTCGCCGGCTGGGTGCACAAGCAGCGTGACTTCGGCGAGTTGATCTTCATCGACTTGAGAGATCGCACAGGTGTCTGCCAGATTGTCGTCGATCAGAATCGCGTGACATCGACCGATGTGGTTATGGCTGCCAAGGAAGTGAGGTCGGAGTACGTCGTGCAGGTCACCGGCGTAATCGCAAAGCGCGCGGACGACCGCCGGAATCCGAAGCTGGACACAGGCGACATCGAGATCGTAGCCGAGGAGATCGTGATACTGAACCGCTCGGAGACGCCTCCGTTTGCGATCGAGGACGACACGAATGTTTCCGAAGAGCTCCGGCTCGAGTATCGCTATCTCGATCTGCGGCGGCCGCAGCTGACGCGGAACCTCGTGCTGCGCGATCGTGTCAGTTACCTCGTGCGGGATTACCTGCACCGAAAAGGCTTTCTCGAGGTGGAGACGCCGATCCTGACGAAGTCGACGCCTGAAGGAGCGCGCGACTTTCTAGTTCCCAGCCGCGTCAACCGCGGTCAGTTTTATGCGCTCCCGCAGTCGCCACAGCTGTTCAAGCAGTTGCTGATGGTCTCGGGACTGGAGCGCTATTACCAGATCGCGAAGTGTTTCCGTGACGAGGACCTGCGCAGCGACAGGCAGCCGGAATTCACCCAGATCGACATCGAGGCGTCGTTCATCGACGAGGAGTTCATCTACTCGCTCATCGAAGGACTCTTCGAGGCGATCTTTCCGGCGGCTGGAGTCGAGGTGAAGACTCCTTTCCCCCGCATGACGTGGGCAGAGGCGACTGACAGATTCGGGATCGACCGGCCGGACACGCGATTCGGGATGGAACTGATCGATCTCGCAGGCGTCGCATCGACGATCGGTTTTGCACCGTTCGACGACGCGCTGGTTTCGGGAGGACTCGTCCGCGGAATCGTCGTTCCCGGGGGCGCTTCATTTTCCAGAAAGAGGATCGATGACCTGACGGCGTACGCGAAGCAGTTCCGCGCTGGTGGTTTGATCTGGGTGAAGTTCGACGAGCAGAAGAGTTCGTCGATGAAGAAGTTTCTTGATGACGCCATGTTCGAGAAGCTTCGGGAGGCTACCGGAGCTGATGCGGGCGACATGCTTTTGATCGTAGCCGGTCGAAAGACCATCGTTCACGATTCGCTCGCGAATCTGAGGCTTCGTGTCGCCAGGGAAGAGAACCTGATCCCCGGAGGGAAGTGGAACTTTCTCTGGATCACCGATTTCCCCCTCTTCGAGTTCGACGATGAGAGCGGGCGGTACTTTGCGAGACATCATCCGTTCACCTCGCCGGCAGGGGACCCGTCGTCGATTGCAAGCAATCCGGAGCACGCGCTCGCCCGCGCCTACGATGTCGTCCTGAACGGTCTGGAGCTCGGCGGGGGAAGTATCAGAATCAACGACACCGAGGTGCAGCGCGCGATGTTCAAGGCACTGGGCGTCGGTGATGACGAAGCGAAGGAACGGTTCGGGTTTCTGCTCGACGCGTTCCGCTATGGGGCTCCGCCTCACGGCGGCGTTGCGCTCGGGCTGGACCGGATCATTATGATGATGGCCGGGGCAGGCTCCATCCGCGATGTGATCGCCTTCCCGAAAACGACCTCGGCGCAGGACCTCATGACTTCGGCGCCGTCGCCGGTCGATTCCGTGCAGCTCAACGATCTCGGCCTGGAGCTCAAGCAGCGGCGCGATTGATGGAACCATTTAACGTCGTACGTCACGGTCACAACTCCTATCCGGTGTTCATCGGAAGGGGAGTCCTCGCGGAAGCGCGAGCGATCATCAGCGAGATTGCTGACGGGCGCCCGGCGTTTCTCGTCACGACGCCCCACGTGGCGCGGATTGCGGCTACCTCGATCGAGGCATTCGCTTTTGCGGGCGAGCCTCTTCTGCTGCCCGACGGTGAGCAGTCGAAATCACTCGCAGCGATCGAGGAGCTTGCCGGCGCACTTCTGTCGAGGGGAGCGCGTCGGGACGCAGTCCTCATCGCTGTTGGAGGCGGGGCGCTGGGTGACGCCGCCGGTTTTGCAGCGTCGATTTACCTACGGGGAATCGATGTTGTCCATGTCCCGACGACGCTGCTCGCGCAGGTCGACAGCAGCATCGGAGGGAAAACAGCGGTGAACCATCCGCTGGGCAAGAACCTTCTTGGAAGCTTTCATCCTCCGATCGCCGTGATCTCGGAAATCGGGTTGCTGGAATCGCTGACCGAACGGGAGCTTTGCTCCGGCTCGCTGGAAGCGTTGAAGGCCGGTGTCATTGGAGATTCGTCTCTGTTCGATCTGATCGAGCTCGAACGTGACTCGATCTCGCGGCGTCAGCTCGAGATGCTGGAGATCGTTGTCAGGCGCGCAGTGGCAGTGAAGGCGCACATCGTTTCCGCCGATGCGAAAGAGTCCGATCAGCGACGTCTCCTCAATTACGGACACACGATTGGCCACGGCATCGAAGCGGCGATGGACTATAAAGGCATCACTCACGGCGAAGCGGTGGGATACGGGATGATCGGGGCGAACGCGATCGCCGTTGCGCGGAGTCTGCTCGACAGGGGAGTTGCCTTCCGGATCGATGAGGCGGTTCGCGACCTTCTCACCGGAGATCCGCCGGCCCTCGCAGTGGATGATGTCCTCCGCGCTGCCGAACATGACAAAAAGTTCGGCGGAGGAAAACGCGTGATGGTGCTCCCTCGCGACATCGGACACTGCATTGTCGCCGAGGACATCAACGAGGACGAACTGCGGCTTGCGGCCGTGAAGGCGCTCGCCGGCTAGCTCGCTCTTCTCAGTTGTGAGTTGTGAGTTCTGAGTTGTGAGTGGAACGGGTGGGGGAGCTCAAAACTCGCGAATCACGACTTCCTCTTCCGGTCCACTCACAACTCACAACTCGGGATTGGGGGCGGGATCAGCCCAGCAGCGACTCCCCCAGATCCCAAGTCGGCTGACGGACCGGAAGGCGCACGATCATGCTCGTTCCGATACCGGGAACGCTGGAGACTTCGAGGGCGCCACCGTGAGCCTCCACGATTTCCTGCACGATGTAGAGGCCGAGTCCCGTACCGCTCTCGCCCCGAACCGAGCGGCTCGCCGACTGCTCGTATCGATCGAAGATCTTGCCGAGCTCCTCTTCGGCGATTCCGATTCCCGTGTCGGTCACGGTGATCACGACATGTTCGGGCTTCGTGCCTTCCGGCAGCGCCTGGCAACCGACGGAAACGACTCCGCCTGACGGAGTGAACTTCAACGCGTTGCTGATCAGGTTGATGATTGCCTGAGTCAATTTCTCCGGGCTCCCCTCGATTGCAGGGAGATCGGATCCGTGCGCCGAGAAAAGTTGCACGCCGTCGCGTCCCGCGATCGGTTGAAGACTCTTAACCGATCGCTTCAGAATGCTCGTAAGCATTACGGTCTGGTAGTCGACCTCAAACTTCCCGGACTGAATCTTGGAGAAGTCCAGAATCTCGCTTACCAGTCCCATCATCCGGGTCGATTCAAGCGAAGCCTCTTTGAGGAGGTCCTCATGCATGGGTCCGAAGCGGGCGCTTTCACTGAGAACGAATTCGAGCGCCGCCTGGATTCCGGAGAGCGGGCCGCGGAGGTCGTGAACGATCATCGACGTGAAATCGGACTTGGCCTGCTCGGCCTCCGCGTGCAGGGTCACGTCCTCGATCACCAGAGCAGCGCTCGGAACCTCGAGCGGGTTGGACATCACCTTCTCGATTCGAAACATTCTGCCGTTCAGCTCGATCTCCACGGTGTGCTGCTCCTGCTCCTCCGCGAAGAAACCATGAAGCCAGCCGCGTTCGCCTCCGAGAGTGACGGCGGCGCTCCGGAGCCAGTCGTCTCCGTCCTGCCCGAACGTCTGGTCGAATGCACGGTTCCGATAGGCGATGTCCCCGGCAGCTGTGACGACGGCGACCGGCATGCTCAGTCGATCAAGCAGCGTCGCATAGAGATTGCTCATTCCGGCAGCTCGATGGCTCCCACGTAGAGAAGCTTGGCAACCGTGAAAAGGGTGGAGAACGGATCGAACGGGCTGACCTTGAGCAGGTTTTCTACACTCATCTGCCCGTCGATCAATGACACCAGGTAGCCTTCCTGAGCGTTCAGTGTGAATCGGGAGTAGTCGTCGAGAAAGGCCTTCGAGAGAGCCGGAATCGCCAAGCCACTCTGAGTACGGACAACGACTTCGCGCACGATCTGATTGCGGAGGATTTCACAGTAGCCACGAAGTGACAGATCGTCGGAGTGGTCGGTGCGCGCTTCGATCAGGTGGAGCCACGTTGCCCAGACTCCGCTGTGCTTGATCCCCGCGGCAACCATCCGGCTCCATTCCGGGGACCGGTTCTTCCGCCTCTCTCCACCTCGTATGTCCGGCATGCGGGCGAATACTATCCCGCTTCGGTCCGGGGCGGGAAGTTTCGATCCACGGGGGCCTCGAACGGCAATATCTGATGGCGGACACTTTGTTAAACTGATTTCAGATGACGGATCTGCCCCCTGAGAAACCTCCCCGGATGCTGCGCCCGCGGCGCGTTCGCTCCCGCCTGATTCTCCTCTTCCTCGCGCTCGTCCTGGGGATTCCCGGTGGGTTCCTCTTCGCGCGTATCATCCGCACCCCTCTGTTCGAAAGCCTCGACACGTACAGCCCGGGTGTGATCACGCGGCTCTACACTCACGACAAGAAAATTCTCGCCGAGTACGCCATCCAGCGGCGCATCATCATTCCCAAGAGCGAGATGGCCCCCGCGCTCATCAATGCGATCATCGCAACCGAAGACGCGAGCTTCTACAGCCATGGAGGCGTCGATCCGAAGGGAATGCTCCGGGCCGCCCGTGCGAACCTGATCGCAAGGAGCAAGGTCGAGGGGGCTTCGACGATCACCCAGCAGCTCGCCAAGCAGCTGTTCCTGACGCCCGAGAAGAGCTGGAGTCGCAAGATCAACGAGATGTTCCTCGCGATCGAGATCGAGAAGAATCTGACCAAGGATCAAATCTTCGAGATGTACGCGAACCAGAATTACTTCTGGCACGGTGCGTACGGAGTCGAGGCTGCGTCAAGACTCTACTTCGGCAAACACGCGAAGGACGTGACCATCGCCGAGGCTGCCGTGCTCGCTGCGATTGGCCGGCGGCCCGAGTATTACTCTCCGATCAATCATCCCGACCACGCCCTCCGCCGGCGCAACCATGTGCTTCGCCGGATGCTCGAGGAGAAATACATTTCGCAGACTGAGTACGAAACGGCCGTCAAAAGCCCGATCGTCCTCGGTACCTGGGACGAGGAAGCTCCGAGAGTCGGAGCCTACTTTTCGGAGCAGGTACGGCAGTACATCGAGAAGAAGTTCGGCACAGAAGACCTCTACCGCAACGGCCTCGAAGTATGGACAACGCTCGACCTCGACATTCAGATGGCGGCCGAAGCAGCCCTCGAGCGCGGTCTGCATCGTTTCGACCGGCGCCGCGGCTTCCGAAAGCCTGCCCGCAATCTCGTCGACGAAGGGCTCGAGCCGGAAGAATACAAAGACCCTGCATGGGGCAAGGCGATTGCTGACGGCGCGCTCGTGCCGGCGGTCGTCCTCGCTGTCGACGGTAAAACTGTCGAGGCCCGTGTCGGAACTGAGAAGATCAGCCTCGGGCCGGCCTCCTATGCGTGGACGCGCAAAAAGGACATGCGGGCAACCCTCAAGCGGGGTGATTTGATTCACGTCCGAAGGTCTGCCGATCCGAAGTCTGAGAAAATCACATGGGAACTCGATCAGCGGCCACAGGTTCAGGGAGCTCTCGTCGTTCTCGATGTGAAGTCTGGTGAAGTCCGGGCGATGGTAGGGGGATACGAGTTCGACGCGTCGAAGTTCAACCGAGCCGTTCAGTCGGTGCGCCAGACCGGTTCCGCCTTCAAGCCGTTCGTCTATGGAGCTGCTTTCGAAAAGGGACTCACCCCCGGGGATACGGTCATCGACGCGCCATTCACGATGCATGACGGTACGACGGGCTACTCACCGCGAAACTATGACGGAACATTTTCCGGTCTGGTCACCCTTCAGCGGGCGATCGATCTCTCGATCAACGTGCCCGCAGTCAAGACGCTGAACATGGTCGGGGTAAGAAACGTCATCGACTTCACGCGACGACTCGGCGTGACGTCTGAAATGCAGCCGTATCCCTCGCTTGCACTCGGAGCCGCAGGCATCTCGCCCCTGGAGATGACAGCCGCCTACAACGTCTTTCCGAATCAGGGTGTGTATGTGAAACCGAGGCTCATCCGGAGAATCAGCGACGCGACCGACAAGGTCCTCGAGGATCATTACGCCGAGCTTTCGGAAGCCACCTCGGCGCAGACCGCATATCTGATGAGCTGGGCTCTGCAGGGGCCGGTCGATCGCGGTACTGCATTCGCGGCGAGCAAGCTGCCCGGAGCGATTGCAGGCAAGACAGGAACGACGAACGGCTTTACCGATTCGTGGTTCGTCGGATTCACTCCGAAGTATTCCATCGCCGTCTGGGTTGGCTATGACGATCCGAGCCGGTCTCTAGGCGGCGGATCCACCGGGGCCGCCGTTGCCCTGCCAATCTGGTCGGACCTCTACGAGCAGATGATTGAACTCAAGCTGGTCGGTGAAGAGACTGAAAAGTTCGAAGCTCCTCCGGGTATGGTTGTCGTCCCGATGGAGCTCACGAGCGGACGGAGAGGCGTCGGCCCGTGTGGCCGCGTCGTGCAGCAGGCATTCATCGCAGGAACGGAACCCGATCGTACGTGCGACGGCGAGATCGTCGGGGTGAGCAGAATGGCCGTGCCGGAGCAGCCGGGCGCGCGCGCCGAGGAGTTGCTCGAGCGTGGAACCGAGTCGCCGGCGGCTCCTGCTACTCCGATTCCGGCATCGGTACCCGCGCAGCCGGCTCCTGCCGTGCCTGCACAACCCGGACCTGGTTGAGAGAGTGCCTTCGTGCTCTCCCTCTCCCCGCGAAGTCGGGGAGAGGGTGGCGCGCGGCACCGCGCAGCCGTTGCGGGCTTGCGAGATCTCCGTGCGCCGGGAGAGGGGCGGCGGGGGCTTGCAGCCTCTGAAGCCGATCGCCAACAGATGAGTTGCTTGCGCGGCCCCTCACCCCTTGCCCCTCTCCCCGTTCACACGGGGAGAGGGGAATGCGGCTGTGGTTTCACTGAGCGGGCAGCAGCCTGACGATCGCATCAATCAGCTTGTCGCGGGTGAGTGGTTTGCGGAGCCATGCGTCGGCACCGGACGACGGCAGCATCTCCTCGAGAGAGCGCTCTGGAAGGTCCGAAATGAGGATGATGGGAATGTCGCGTTTTTCGGTCTGGGATTTCAGAACCTCGCTGAGCCTGTTGCCCTTGATGCTCGGCAGATTGATGTCGAGCAGAATGACGTCGGGCTCGTTTGCCGCCAGCGCGTGATTGAACTCAATCCAGCTCGACGAGGTGAGCGCTGTCGCACCTTCCCGCTCGAGCAGCGCTCTGGCGAGCTTGAGGACGAGCGGATTGTCGTCCAGAATCAGGATCGTGACATTTTGAAGTGAGGCCATTTTCTACGCTCCAGGTGCGATCGGTCTCCGGAAAATCGGAGACGCGTCACATGATACAGTCTCAAGCTGGCGCATAAAGATACAGATCGAGGAGTTGTCCGTTGGAGAACGAGAGTCATACCGGGCAGGAACAGCCGCCCATCGATGAGCAGACAATTCCTCCACCGCCGGCGGCTGAACATTGGTTCCGAAAGCCGGCTGACTACTACAGCACGCCGCCGGAGTCTCATCCCTCCAGGACCATGCCGAAGTGGGTTCCTCTCGGCTGCGGTGGGGCGGGCTGCCTGATCCTCGTGCTGATGCTGGCGGCCGCCGCCTTTTTCGGCAACGAGGGTGCGCCGCGGGTGCTGTCCTGGATGTTCCGGACTATGGAAACTGAAACGATGCAGATGATCGCTGCGGATGTTCCAGTCGAGAAGCGAGAAGAACTGCGGCAGGAGCTCAAGACGCTCACGGGCAAGATCGAGCAGGAAGAGGTCGGTCTCGTGGCGGTGCAAAGCGTTCTTCAGGAACTGCAGGCCGCGATTCGCGATCAGACGCTGACGCGAGACGAGGTAGACGCGCTGATTGGCTCTCTTCAAAAGCTCAACTCAGCGTCCCGGGAAGCTCCCGCATCAACGCCGGAGCCCTGACCATGGATTCCTTCAAGCTCGTCTCGCCATTCGAGCCGCAGGGAGATCAGGCGAGCGCCATCAAGCAGCTCTCCGAGGGTCTTGATGCAGGAGAGCGGAATCAAGTTCTGCTGGGCGTCACCGGGTCGGGCAAAACTTTCTCCGTAGCGAAGGTGATCGAGCATCACAACAAGCCGACTCTGATTCTCAGTCACAACAAGACACTCGCGGCGCAGCTCTACCAGGAATTCAAGAACTTCTTTCCCTCGAACCGCGTGGAGTACTTCGTCTCTTACTACGACTACTACCAGCCCGAGGCGTACGTGCCTCAGAGCGATCTGTATATCGAAAAGGAGATGACTAAGAACGACGAGATCGACAAGCTGCGGCTGTCGGCCACGAAGGCGCTGTTCGAGCGTCGTGACGTGATCATCGTTGCGTCGGTCTCCTGCATCTACGGCATCGGAGATCCGGACCTCTATTTCGGCATGCTGCATTTCTTCGAGAGGGGAGAGTCGAAACCGCTCTCGCAGCACCTTCGAAAACTTACCGAGATGCAGTACGAGCGGACGCCGTATGACCTGAGCCGCGGATCGTTCCGGCTGCGGGGAGATGTGCTCGAGCTCTGGCCCGCGTATGAAGAGGACGCCGTTCGGATCGAATTCTTCGGCGACGAGGTCGACCGGATCACGAGAATCGACCCGATCACGGGTCGCGTCTCCGCAGAAATCGATCGTCTGGCTGTCTATCCCCGAACGCACTACGTCACGCCGCGCGATCGTCTGGTCGTCGCGATGGAGAACATCCGCAGCGAGCTCGAAGACCGGGAAGGCTTTCTGCGCGAAGAAGGCCGGCTGCTCGAGGCGCAACGGCTGCACCAGCGCACGATGTTCGATCTCGAGATGATCGGTGAGCTCGGCTTCTGCAATGGAATCGAGAACTACAGCCGGCACCTCACTGGACGCGCTCCAGGTGAACCGCCGCCGACTCTGATCGACTATTTTCCTGAAGAGTTTCTGCTCGTCATCGACGAGTCGCATCAGACGATCCCGCAGGTGCGGGCGATGTGGGGAGGAGACCGGGCGCGCAAGGAAACGCTGGTCGAATACGGCTTTCGTCTCCCGAGTGCGCTCGACAATCGTCCGCTCAGCTTCGATGAATTCCTCGGAAAGCTCGGCCAGGTGATCTACGTTTCCGCAACCCCCGGACCGTATGAGCTCACACTCACGGGAGGTCTCGTTGCCGAGCAGGTCATCCGTCCTACGGGCCTCCTCGATCCGGAAGTGATCATCCGTCCCGTCAAGGGCCAGGTTGACGATCTGATCGGAGTGATCAAAGAGCGCATCGTGCGGAAAGAACGCGTCATGGTCACGACGCTCACCAAGAGAATGTCCGAGGACCTGACCCGCTACCTCATGGAGCTCGGGATCAAGGTGAACTACCTTCACTCCGATGTCGACACGCTCGAGAGAATTGCGATCATTCGTGACTTCAGGGGCGGGGTGTACGACGTGCTCGTGGGGATCAACCTCCTCCGCGAGGGGCTCGACATCCCCGAGTGTTCCTGCGTGGCGATTCTGGATGCCGACAAGGAGGGATTCCTCCGCTCATCAACGTCGCTCGTTCAGACAATCGGTCGGGCGGCTCGGAATCTGAACGGCGTGGCGATCCTCTACGCGGACAAGATCACCGACTCGATTCAGTTCGCGCTCGACGAGACCAAGAGGCGGCGCGCGATCCAGGGAGCCTGGAACACCGAGCACGGAATCGAACCGGCCTCGATCATCAAGGCGATCGACTCCGACCTGGTGCGGATGGCGAATCTCGACTATTTCGAAATGCCCGGCAAGAGGAGCTTCGATCTGGTCGCCGAGGAAGACATCGAGAAGACCATCACGAGACTCTCGAAGGAGATGAAGGAAGCGGCGAAGAACCTCGAGTTCGAGCGAGCTGCCCAGTTGCGGGACAAGCTTCGCGAATTGAAGGAGATGCGGATTTTTGTCTGAGGAGAGCAGCCA
>JBGSYJ010000254.1:0-28065 GCA_041750915.1 Thermoanaerobaculia bacterium
GCCGGCCTCGAGGTTGCGAAGAAGCTCGGCAAAGGCAAGCGCGTCGTCGTACTGATTCCGTCGAACGGCGAACGCTATCTTTCGACGTTCCTCTTCGAAGACCTGAAGGTGGAAGGGGCGGCGGGCGACGTGTTGTAGGGAATCGCTGAACACAAAGCGTGTCTCATTCAACTTGTCGCTTCTGGTGAACCGCCTACGGAGACTTGGCGGACTTGTCATCCCGAGCCTGGTGGGGCGGGCGGGAGGGGCGAGGGACCTCCGGCGCGAGTACATAGTGAGTCCAACACGGGGAGAGTCGACTTGCGATGTGTCCTAGAGGCAACTATGTACCATCGCGAGAGGTCCCTCGCCCCTCCCGCCCGCCCCACCAGGCTCGGGATGACAACCTCGTTCATTGGTCGCCACATGACATGTCCCGTCATTCCGACGCGCGGGATGGCACTCCCTCCAGCTCACCGCTTCCGTGGAATTGTCGGGCTATTTTTCGTCCCGCCCGACCGTTCCTTACCGCGATGATCTCGGCGAGAATCGCAATCGCGATCTCCTGAGGACTGTCGGCGCCGATCTCCAGCCCGATCGGGCTTCGTACCCGCGCGAGCGCTTCGTCCGGGATACCATCCGCGCGCAATCTGTCGAATACGATTTCGCGCTTGCGACGGCTTCCGATCATGCCGATGTAAGCGGCAGGAGAATCGATGACCTTCCGAAGCGCCGCTTCGTCGGTGACATAGCCCTTGCTCACGAGCGCGACATACGTGCGCGCGTCCGGCGCAGGAAGGCCGCTGAAATCTGCAGGGAGATGAAGCACGCTTTCCACCCGGGGAAACTCGAAGTCTTCCGTTCTCGCAAACTCACTTCGGTCATCGGCGACGACGATCGAGAAATCGAGACGCGATGCCGCGTCGGCAAGTGCGCGACCGCAATGTCCCCCTCCGACGATTAGCAGACGATCGGGAGGGACGGCGATATCGAAAAAGATATCCACGCGACCGCCGCAGACCGCGCCGAACGCATCGGGCGCCGTTCCCTCAGGGTTGAACGAATACGTCCGCGTTTCGCTGACGCCCAGTTCGAAAAACTCCAAGGCGTCGCGGACGACGAGCGCTTCGAAGAGCCCGCCCCCTACCGTTCCGAGGGTGCGCTGATCGGCGAAGACGAGCATTCTCGCGCCGGTAGTCCGCGGCACGGACCCGCTGTCGCGAACGACGGTCGCGATGATCACCGGCCTCCGGGCCTCGAGCTCGCGCGCAACCTCACGCCACGAATCACTGCTGAACATGGTGTCTCCCGCCGGACAGGTTACGAGAAGCGTCTCTTGATGCGGATGTACCGTTCATCCATCCGTTCGAGCTCGATCACCCCTGCCCGCTCCCATTCCGATAGACGGGCGTCGACTCGCGGATCGCTCAGCGCCGTCTGACCGAACATCTCTTCGATGAAGACTTTCGGAACGTCAGAAAAGCCCTGCGCATGAAAACGGTCGATAGCAACCTGGAGCGCATCGAAACGATAAGCGAGATCCTGATCATCCAGAGGCCCGTCGTTCGGCTTCGACGTCATCGCGCCGAGACCGACGAAATCATCGAAGGACATCGGCAGGAACTTGCGGACCCCTCTGGCCTGAAGTTCTTCCTCCGATATCCCTTCGGCGAGAACCAGCCCTGGGACCTCGGTTCCGACACCGTCGACCTCCCAGCCGAACCAGCGCTCTTTACCGCCGAGTTGCATTTTCTGAACGTAGCGCGTCATCACCTTGATTTTACCGGAGTTCTCTTCTTTTTACTGCGGGCCAGCCACTCGAGACCGCGGGGCGAAACCTCGTACCCCACCTCGAAGCTCTGGGTCAGGCCGAGTTTCTTGAGTTTGACGACATCTGCTTTGAAGGGAAGCTTCTCCCTGCCGATTCTCGCCGATAGCTTCGATGCGGCAACTCGGGGATGCTTCCGGATGAGCTCGAGTGTCCGCAGTGTCCAGGGTCCATGGGCGCTCCGCTCGTCATATCCGGATAGCTTCTTCGCAATCGATTCCACCTCAACATCGGTCAGCCCGGTGTCGAGCGCGATGCTGACTCGATCTCCGTCGCCTCCGTGTCGGAATTCGATGCGGAAAACCTTTCGCTCGCCTTCGGCCGCAACCTGCTCCATGTACTTCAGCAATTCCTCACGATCCCCGAAACCGGCGCGGACCGCATCCTGATCGGTAATACTCTCCATTTCCACCGGCCTGATCGACTCCACCTCGATGACGCCAATCGGGTGGCATCGATAGCGTCCTCCGGGCTTGACGTGAGGTTTCGTCCAGGTCCGAAACGTCAGGTCGATCGTGCCGTTCGCAATGCCGTCGTGAAACCTTTTCTGAAACAAAAGCATCAGTTGATCGTCCGCAGGTGCGAAGGATGCCACACCCCGCAAGACGGCGCCATCTCGTCACAGAAGTTCAGGCGTCCTGCATGATAGGCTTCTGCCCCGAATGGCGCTGCTCACGATCTCAAGGCCACCTTCGAGAGGACCCCTGCATGATCATCTTCCCCCGCACCCCTGTGATCGCTGTCTGTCTGCTTGCTCTGACCTCCTGCGTACCGCTGCAGGATGGAAGTGCGCCTCGCGTCACTTCGAGCCGTCCGATGAATGAAATCGCGGAACAGTACGTCAAGCTCGTGCTCGCCGTTGGCGAGCATGACTCCAATTACGTAGATGCGTACTACGGTCCGGAAGAGTGGAAGGCGGAAGTGGCTGCTGCGAAACCGGGGCTCGACACGATCCGCAACGACGCAAATCGGCTCATCGCCGAGCTTTCCGCGCAATCATCGCCGGACGAAGAAATGGAGCGATTTCGCAGACGCTTTCTAATTCGACATCTGCAGTCGCTGGTCGCCCGAGTCATCATGCTCGAGGGAAAGAAGCTGACCTTCGACGAGGAGTCGTGGGCCCTCTACGATGCCGTTGCTCCGAACCTTCCGGAAGCTCACTACAAAGCGGTCCTCGCGAGGCTCGAAGCAGAGCTTCCCGGTGACGGCTCTCTGGCTGAGCGGTATGTGGAATTCCGGAAGGACTTCGTGATCCCGACTGACAAGCTCGACGCGGTGTTTCAGACCTCGATCAAGGCATGCCGGGACAGGACTGCACCAAACATCGCCCTGCCTCCCGGCGAGAGCTTCACCGTCGAATACGTCAAAGACAAATCGTGGAGCGGCTACAACTGGTACCAGGGCGGCTACCGGAGTCTGATCCAGATGAACACCGATCTCCCGATCTACATCGACCGCGCCATCGATCTCGCCTGTCACGAAGGCTATCCCGGACATCACCTCTACAACGCGCTGCTGGAAAAGAACCTCGTCAACGACCGAGGATGGCAGGAGTTCTCCGTCTACCCGCTGAACAGCCCGATGAGCCTCATCGCCGAAGGAAGCGCGAACTACGGAATCGAGGTCGCGTTTCCGGGCAACGAGCGTATCGAGTACGAAAAGAAGGAACTCTTCCCACTCGCCGGAATCGACCCTTCGAAGGCGGACCGTTACTACCGGATTCAGGACATTGTCGGAGAGCTCGCATACGCGGGCAACGAAGCGGCCCGGCGCTACCTCAATGGCGAGATCACTGCCGGACAAGCCGCCGAATGGCTCACGACGTACACGCTGAGCGAGCCGGCGAGAGCTCAGCAGCGCGTCCGATTCTTCGACACCTACAGAAGTTACGTCATCAACTACAACCTCGGGAAAGATCTCGTACGCCGTCACATCGAGGCGCTGGGAGGGACGGACGACAATCCGCAGAAGCGCTGGGAAGAGTTCGAGCGGTTACTCTCGACTCCCCTGCTTCCCTCGGCTCTCGAGACAGGGACCCGGTAAGGTCTTGATTGCGGCAGAGGGAAAGCAAAAGCTCAGGAGGAGCTATGAGTCAATTCAATTGGAAGTTGAATGCATTGGCGATGGTGTTCGCCGGCGCAGCGCTCTTGTCGGCCGGATGTGTGACAGTCGATGCCGCGGGAAGCGGCGCGGTGCCCACGACTCCCCAGATGGCCCCGGTTGCCGTGGCGCCCCCCGCAGCGGGTCCGACAGCTGAAGACGCCACACGATTCGTGGAAGCGGCGGAAGCGAGGCTCGCTGAGCTCGTAATCGCCGCGAATCACGCAGGGTGGGTGCAGGCGAACTTCATCACTCACGACACTCAGGTTCTCTCGGCCACGGCGAACGAACGCTTTGTCGTCGCGGGCGTGGAGCTCGCCAAGGAGGCCGCCCGTTTCGACGGACTGGACCTCCCCTACGATACCCGCCGCAAGCTCGACCTGCTGAAGCTTGCGCTCACGGCGCCGGCTCCTGGCGATCCGGCAAAGTCGAAAGAGCTCAGCCAGATCACCTCGCGCATGGACGCGACGTACGGAGAGGGTAAGTACTGTCCGCCTGGAGCGACTGGCGATGACTGTCTCGACATCCAGGAGATCACGAAGATCTTCACGGAAAGCCGCGATCCAAAGAAGCTCGAGGAGGTCTGGGCCGGCTGGCGGACGATCTCGCCGCCAATGCGGAAGGACTACGAACGATTCGTGCAGCTATCGAATGAAGGATCGCGCGAGCTCGGATACAAGGACACTGGCGCGATGTGGCGGTCGAACTATGACATGCCTCCGGACGAGTTCGCGGCGGAGCTCGACCGTCTCTGGGGCCAGGTCAAACCGCTCTACGACTCCCTCCATTGCTATGTGCGCACGAAGCTGACCGAAAAGTATGGTGCTTCGGTCGTTCCGCCCAACGAGCCGATCCCCGCTCACCTGCTCGGTAACATCTGGGCGCAGGACTGGGCCAATGTCTACGATCTCGTCGCACCTCCCGCCGCCGATCCCGGCTACGACCTGACGAAGATTCTCGTGAGCAAAAAAACTGACGCCCAGCAGATGACGAAGATCGCCGAGAACTTCTTCACCTCGCTCGGGTTCGCACCCCTTCCGGCAACGTTCTGGGAGCGTTCGCTTTTCACCAAGCCCAGGGATCGCGAGGTCGTTTGTCACGCCAGCGCGTGGAATCTCGATGACGTGGAAGACCTCCGCATCAAGATGTGCATCGAGCCGACCGCCGAAGATTTCCGGACGATTCACCATGAGCTGGGGCACAACTTCTACCAGCGCGCATACAACAAACTTCCCTACCTCTATCGCAACAGCGCCAACGACGGCTTTCACGAGGCGATCGGAGATACGATCGCCCTGTCGGTCACGCCTGAGTATCTCAAGCAGATCGGGCTGATCTCTGAAGTCCCTGATCCGTCAAAGGACCTCGGATTGCTCATGAAAGATGCCCTGGAAGGCGTCTCATTCCTGCCCTTCGGCCTGCTGGTCGATCAGTGGCGATGGAAGGTGTTCTCAGGTGAGGTCACCCCGGCCAACTACAACAAAGTCTGGTGGGAGCTTCGCGAAAAGTACCAGGGCGTTGCAGCACCGGTTGCTCGCGACGAGCAGGATTTCGATCCGGGCGCGAAGTACCACATTCCGGGCAACGTTCCATACACCCGTTACTTCCTCGCACGGATTCTCCAGTATCAGTTCCACCGTTCACTCTGCGAAGCCGCTGGACAGACCGGACCGCTGAACCGCTGCACGATTTACGGCAACAAGGAGGCGGGCGCGAAACTCGCCAATCTGCTCGAGATGGGACTGAGCAGACCGTGGCCCGATGCACTGGAAGCTGCAACAGGTAAGCGAGAGATGGATGCCACAGCGCTAATCGACTACTACGCGCCGCTGAAGACGTGGCTCGATCAGCAGAACGCGGGGAAGACCTGCGGCTGGTGATTACACGTCCCTCTCCCCGCGGGAGAGGCACGCGCACTCCCCCTCTCCCCGGGGGAGTGGGGTCAGGGGTGAGGGAGCCCTTCGGCGTCGCAACCGACAGCGCCAGGCAGTCGTAACGGGCGGCTGGCGTTTCCGGAGAGCTTCTGAGTTCGAGAGCGGTACGTCGGATTCGTGATGCGAGTTCGATCGCATCGGGCTCCCTCACCCCTTTCCCCTCTCCCGCCGGGAGAGGGGCACCACCGCCCATCACTCCAGCACGACCCCCAAAGACACAACAGATCTGTCCCCCGCGCCGATTGGTGCGTGCGTCGATGGTCGCTCTCGAAACATCGCCTCGCCCTCAGCAGCAGTCAGCGGCATGGCGTCCCAGAGGAATGCATCGACCGGCTCCCTGCCGGTGAAGGCGATCTCCATCTCGACTCCCTCCACCGGCATCGTCGTCACCAGATAGCTCCTCCATGGCTGACGGAGCGGCGACGCGCCGGACGGCCTCGGGGGCACGGGCGCGCCCTGAACGACCGCCGACACTGTGCGTTCAACGGGAACGAAGATCCCCGCGCGGGGCGCCCTTCGCGGCGAGCGGAGACGAAACCGCACGACATGTCCATCGGCTGTTTCGCGACGTTCTATGATCTCGATCGAGGGTGGTTCCGGCCTCGTCGTCGACGTCACCTCGAGGACGAAGGGCCGCTGATCGGGTTCCCACGGATACGCCGGCTCGGCAGTAGTGGTGAATCCAGTTGCCGCAAGCGCCTCCGGTAATGCGCGGCCATCACGGTTGATCACCCAGCGGCTCGTCTGCCTCGACGCGTCGTGGTAGAGCGTGAACGACAGTGGAGCGGGGTTCTCCTCAGTCGCCTTCGGCAGCGACCAGGCGGCGACAGATCCTGCGATGACTGCGACGATCGCAGCGATGGCGAGCAGCCGTGAGTGAAGTGGATGGGCCGCAGCCGATAACGGGAGGAGCATCGACGCCGACAGCGCCACGACGAGAGTCAGAGCGGGAAAAATCGGAGTCCCCATCCCGTCGTACAGGAGCCACGCAACCGGAAAGAAGACGACGCCAGCAGCGAGCGCTCCGAGGAGAGATGCAACGGCAAAGCCGGGGGATGCTTTTCTCACCGTGCCGAACAAGGCAATCGTTCCAGCGACCAGCACGGGCACGACAAACAGGTAGCTGATTCCCGGGTAGGTTGCTGCTACACCAATTGCCAGCAGAGACCAGACGATCCAGGTGCCGGCCCAAAGGCCATCCGCATTTCTGTCTCGTAGCAGCTTCGCACCAGCAGTCACGACTCCGAACGGAATGACCCAGAACACCACGAGGCTCGGAGCTGGAATCGCGACCCAGTCAGTCGGCCAGGTTCCGAGCGCGGCGAGAAGCTTGTGGAGTCCGAAGCCGAGCAGAGCACTCGTGACGACGACGCCAAGAAGCCCGGCAATTCCCCACCCGAGGTCCATCGCGCGCATGACGCCCTGCCGGATTCGCATCACAGAGACCGCGACAATCAGCAGTGCTCCCAGGATGGCGAGAACGAGTGTCAAAGAGGCAGGCCAGCGGACGACGAAGAGCGTGAACACGTCGAAGAAAACCGAATCGCTTTCAGCGCTAAGATCGAGGTCGGAGTCGGCGAGCGCTCGAACCATTGCCAGGGCGTTGTCGCCGTGATGCTGCAGCGATCCGGGACTCGCGAGCGCGAAATTGTCAGCGGGAGTGTGGTATCGCGCCGCGTCGCCGACGATGCCGAAGTTCACTCCCGGCCAGTCGTGCGCCTTGTACACCGTGAAGTCGGTGTCGTTCGGCAACAGCGTGTAGATCGTGTAGTAGATGGAGTTCGTCGCGGGACGCGGTAGCGCGCGGGATGCGAGGGAGACCATCTTCCGGTTGCCAGGGTTCGTCTCGAACATCAGGCTCGCACCGCTCGTGCCGCGGGCTTCCACGTTCACTGCGGCCGCGACCTCCGCTGCCCATGGGTGCTTTTCAGCAAAAGCGCGAGCGCCGTGAAGGCCGGCCTCTTCACCATCATTGATGAGAAAAATCACGTCGTGGCGGAGCGCAGACGATTCCTTGAGGATGCGTGCGATCTCGAGGGCCGCCGCGACGCCCATCATGTCGTCGGAAGCGCCGGGGCCCGCCCACACCGAGTCATAGTGAACCGACAGGAGGACTGCGCGGCCCTTCTCGGTTCCCGGGAGCCTCGCGAGGATGTTCTCGACCTGCGCACATCCGCCGTGCCGGGCGCAGTCGAATGCAGTCTGGACCTGGGGCACATAGCCCATCCTGTTCAACCGCTCCAGGATGCGGTCGCGCACAACTGCATTTGCGGGGCTTCCGACCGGATGGGGAACGTTCTCCGTAAGGAGTTCTTCGAGAATCGGACGTGCGCGCTCAGCCGAAAACTGATCGAGCTCGACGTCGCCGGGCCGCGGCTTCGGGCTGTCGTAACGAATGTCCGTCAGAAACAGGATGAGGGCCAGTAGCGCGAGCGCGATAGCGAAGAGCCGGTTGTTCTGCATCGCGACATGGTACCGGGAACGGGAGCGGAGCTGTATTGGGGCATAAGCGCTTACTTTAGGGAAGTAGCCTGTTAGAAAAGCAATGTTGAATGTTGAAATTGTGAATTCTGAATGTTGAATTGGGCCCCGGTCCTCATTCAACATTCAAAATTCACAATTTCAACATTCAACATTAGGCCTTTTCCGCTTGGCATCGGAAGCTGCAAGCCCCCGACGCCCCTCTCCCGGCGCGCGGTGATCCTGCAAGTCCTCGACGTCTGCGCGGATGCCGCGCGCCACCCTCTCCCCGACTTCGCGGGGAGAGGGAGAGCACGAGGCGAAGGCGTTTGCATGACTTCGTCTCGTTCGTTGAGACGCCCACTCAACCCACCCGCAGCGTGTGCAGAGTCTCGCTCCTGAGATTCGCCACCCTCACGACACGATTCCCCACATCGGCGATGTACAACAGACCGCTTTCGATGCTCAGACCCTCCGGCGCGTTGAGCTCGCACGAGGAAAACGCGCCATCCTCGAGACCGGGATGCCCATTGCCGATCAGAGAGCTGCAGCTTCCCGTAGTCGGGTCGAGACGCTTGATACGGTTGTTCCCGGTGTCGCTGACATAGATCAGCCCGTCGTGAAAGACGATGCCGGACGGATCATGCAATCTCACCGCGTCGCTCACTCCGTCAACATCTCCAGGCTCGGGCTGCCCCACGAGTGTGCTGACCGTCGGCTCTCCCTCGAGCGACACCGCACGGATCGTGTGCGCCTGGCGGTCGGCAACGAAGAGGTAGTCGAGTCCCGCCGTGAGGTCGTACGGCTGAAAAAAGCTAGCCAGCCCGCGGGGCCCGTCGATCACGGCGCGCTCGCCGTTGCCTGCAAAGGGCCCGATGACCGATTCATCCATGAGAAGGCCGATCTGGTGGGACCCGGCGAGCGCGATCAGGAGAGCGTCGCCATCTGCCCAGACAGCTCTCGGCGTCCGCATCGGCGTGAAGAGTGCCTGCCCGCCGGCGACGATCCTTCCACTTCCCTTCTCGCCCGTGCCGGCGACAGTGCGCACTTCGCCCCGGGCCACATCGATCGCCCGGATCACATGATTCCCTGAGTCCGCGACGTAAAGCGTGCCCCTCCAGAACGACAGTCCCCGTGGATCGTTGAACTGCGCGACGGATGGACCGCCGTCGACCAGACCTGGCTCTCCATTGCCGAATTCGCGAACGATGCTGCCCTCAAACCCGTCCGCGGAGAGCTGCAGTTCGAAGATCGAATGCGCTTCGGAATCGGAGACGAACAGCCGGTTCCCCGGAGTGAGCAGGAGTCTTGTGGGAGATTGCATCTGAGGTTATCGGGGGAGCGACCCCCGGAAGTTTCAATCGAGAAATCACATTATCATGCCGCGCGTAGCTACCGACCGGAGGACCTCATCGACTCGATTCAGCACGACCCCCTGGCAGAATACAAATCCCGCGCGAAGAATCGGGGCGAGCATGTTCAAACCCTGACGCGCCGCGAGAACAAGATCTCGAAGACGCGGCTCGCCGTGTTCATCACGGGAATCGTGATCACATGGATCGCGCTCGTCGAAGGAACGATATCCGCCTGGTGGATCGCGATGCCTGCCGTACTTTTCATCGTTCTCGTGATCATGCACGATCGCGCAATCGCGGCGCGCGGGCGTTTCGAACGTGCGGCAGCGTTCTACGAGCGCGGGCTCGCGCGGCTGGAAGACCGATGGGCCGGCTCCGGGCCGACGGGCGAGCGATTTCAGGATCCACATCATCCTTACGCAGCGGACCTCGATGTTCTGGGACAGTCCTCGCTGTTCCAACTGCTGTCGAGCGCAGGAACGGCCGGCGGCGAAGAGAAGCTCGCTTCCTGGCTGCTCGCCGGCGCAGGAGCCAGGGAGGTTCTGTCGCGTCAGGAAGCAATTGCAGAGCTGCGACCGAAACTCGATCTCCGCGAGGACCTCGCGATCCTCGGTCAGTCGCTCGACGGCCACTTCAGCTCATCGAGACTTGCAGAATGGGCAGCATCGCCGCTGGTCACGTTCAGCCGTTGGGAAAAAATCGCGGCGCCAATCATCGCCACCCTCTCCTCGATCGCATTGCTTCTGTCGTTTCCCTCTGTGGTCCGGGCGCTGATCGCGTTGTCGGATCCCGAGCTTGCCGCGTCCCTTGCGGAACATCCGATGCTGACTTTCGGCTCGCTCCCATTTCTCGTGATGGTGATCATCCAGATGGCGTTCGCCTACCGTCTCAGCGGCAGAGTGAACGAGGTCGTTGCAGGCGTCGAGCGCGCGGGCGGAGACCTCTCTCTGATCTCCAGCATTCTGTCTCGCATGGAAACGGAGACGTTCAACTCCCCGAGGCTGGCTGACCTCGCGAAGAGACTCGAAGCGGAGGAAGAGCTGCCGTCGAAACGGATCGCGAGGCTGAACCGCCTGCTCGACCTTCTCGAGTCGCGACGGAACCAGTTCTTCTTCCCGTTCGCCGCGCTGATGCTCTGGACGACCCAGCTCGCCTTTGCGATCGAGCGGTGGCGCTCGAGCTCAGGCACCAGCATCGGCACGTGGATCGACGCGGTCGCCGAGTTCGAGGCACTCGGATCCCTCGCAGCCTTCTCCTGGGAGCATCCCGACTATCCGTTTCCCGCGATCGAGGAAGAGGGGCCAGTCGTTCGCGGTACCGCTCTCGGACATCCGCTCATTCCGCGGGCACGCAGAATCGACAACGATCTGACTCTCGACGACCGCACGATGATGCTTCTGGTGAGCGGCTCGAACATGTCCGGCAAGAGCACGATGCTGAGAACGGTGGGCACGAACACAGTACTCGCGCTCGCAGGTGCACCGGTCTGTGCGAAGAGCATGACGGTCTCGCCGATGAGCATCGGGGCATCGATCCAGATCATCGATTCGCTTGCGGAGGGAAGCTCTCATTTCTATGCAGAGATCAGCCGGCTCAAGCAGGTGGTCGAGCTCGCCCGCGGCGGAGCTCCGCTCTTGTTTCTGCTGGACGAGATCCTGCACGGAACCAATTCGCACGACCGGAGGATCGGCGCGGAAGCCGTCATCCGCTCACTGATCGAGCTCGGAGCGATCGGTCTGGTGACAACACACGATCTCGCGCTTGCCCGAATTGCCGAGCAACCGGAGCTGCGCGCGGAGAATGTTCACTTTGAGGATCACATGGAAGATGGCAGGATGGCGTTCGACTACAGGATGCGTCCGGGCGTCGTCGAGAAGAGCAACGCCCTCGCGCTGATGCGCGCTGTGGGACTCGAGGTCTGAAGCACCATCCAGGGGAGTTCATGAAGACGACACGACTCATCATCATCCCCACGCTCGCTCTCTGCGTCCTCGCACAGAGCGCCACTCTCCTCCACGCGCGACCGATCGTCCAACCGAGCTCCTCGGAGCTGCAGCTCGCTATCAACAGGCTCGGCGTCGTCGGCGGAGCGTTGTATGTGGCCGCACATCCGGACGATGAGAACACCGCGATGCTCGCCTGGCTTGCGAACGAGAAGCTGGTGCGCACCGCATATCTTTCCGTAACTCGAGGCGACGGCGGCCAGAACCTGATCGGCACCGAAAAGGGTGACCTGCTCGGAGTCATCCGCACGCAGGAGCTTCTCGAGGCGCGCCGCATCGACGGCGCCGAGCAGTTCTTCACGCGCGCGGTCGATTTCGGCTACAGCAGATCGCCGGAGGAGACAGAGACGATATGGGGACGTGAGGCGGTTCTGTCTGACATCGTCTTCGTCATTCGGAAATTTCGCCCCGATGTGATCATCACCCGCTTTCCAACCGACGGCTCGGGTGGACATGGACAACACACATCTTCAGCGACCCTGGCCGAGGAAGCGTTTCGCGCGGCAGGAGACCCGAATCGATTTCCGGAGCAGCTCTCGAGGGTCAGCGTCTGGCAGCCGCGTCGTTTGTTCTGGAACAACTGGCGTCCTGCGATCGATCAGCGGCCCGCTGATGCGCCGAAGCTGATCTCCGTCGACCTGGGGACGTACAACCCGCTTCTCGGCAGTTCGTACACTGAGCTCGCCGCGCGAAGCCGCAGCATGCACAAAAGCCAGGGTTTCGGGTCGGGCGAGAGGCGGGGGACGTTGCTCAACTATTTCGAGCAGAAGCTCGGCGATCCCGCGGCCGACGAACTCTTCAGTGGGATCGATCTGACCTGGGGCAGGGTTCCTTCGACCGCAAAGCTGCGATCGCTTCTCGCATCCGCCGCTGGCGAATTCGACCCGGCCGATCCGTCGGCGAGCGTGCCGGTTCTTCTCGCAGCGCGTAAAGAGATGCTGAGCCTGCCCTCATCTCCGGAGGTCGCGCAGAAGCTCGAGGAGATTGACGAGGTGATCCGAGGAGCGGCAGGCCTCTGGATGCAGGCGGTTGCCACCGATGAAACTGCGAGTCCGGGATCTGCGGTGAAGTTGAAAGTCTCCGTGGTGAATCGATCTTCGTTTCCCATGCGGCTGGAGCGGATCGAGCTGCCGTTCGGTTCTACGTCGAACACCGATCCCGTCGTGCTGCAGAACAACACGGTCGTCGATCGGGATCTCGTCGTTACCCTTCCCCGCGACCTTTCTTACAGCAGCCCGTACTGGCTCGCCGAAAAGCGAACAGGACTCGGTGGCGGTCCAGGTGAAGGTCTGTTTCCCGTGAGCCACCCTCGAATGATCGGCGAACCGGAAAGCGATCCCTCCGTTCCCGTTACCGTCCACATCAAGGCCGGAGACCAGCAACTCACCTTCACCATTCCGACTCTGTTCCGCTGGGTCGACCGTGTCAAAGGCGATCAGTATCGTCAATTCGAGATCGCGCCACCGGTGACGACGACGTTTCTCGAGCGGACAGTCGTCTTCCCGAATCCGGCAAGCAAAGTAGTTCGCGTGGCAGTTCGCAGCAACTCCGGGACTGTCGAGGGGCAACTGCGGCTGAAGATGCCGGCGGGATGGGGATCGAAGCCCGAAGTCGCCCCGATCTCCCTTGCGGGAACGGGCGAAGAAACCGTCGTCACGTTTGCAGTCGCACCACCTCAGACAGCGACCGGAACTTCACTGCTGCGCGCGGAGATCACGACTTCTCAGGGACCATTTAATTCCGCAAGGGTCCCGCTCCGCTACGACCACATACCGGAACAGACGTTTTATCCGACAGCGGAGCTGCCGGTCGTGCGGACGAACCTCCACACCCGGGGAAGCGTGGTCGGCTATGTCATGGGATCGGGTGATGACATCCCCGAGGCGCTCGGCCAGATCGGCTACACGGTGCACCTCATCACTGACGAAGAGATCGCATCCGCAGACCTTTCGCGATTCGACACGATCATCAGCGGAATTCGAGCCTACAACACGCGCGACGCACTCAAGCGTCATCACGGAAGATTCACCGAATACGTCGAACAGGGTGGCACTTACATCGTTCAGTACAACACGACGGACGACACTCTCGCCTCTTCCGTGGGTCCGTGGCCGCTGACGGTTGGCCGCGATCGTGTCACGGTGGAGACCGCACCCGTAACGATGCTCGACCCGGCGCACGAACTGCTGACGACTCCGAATCGGATCACGCAAGCCGATTTCGAGAACTGGGTGCAGGAGCGCGGACTCTACTTCGCATCCGAGTGGGATCCGCGCTACATCCCGATCCTTGCGTCTTCGGACCCGGGAGATGAATCGAGACGCGGCGGAATGCTCGTCGGCCGCCACGGAAAAGGAATTTACATCTACACGGGCTACTCCTGGTTCCGACAGCTGCCCGCGGGGGTTGCCGGGGCCTGGCGACTTTTCGCAAACATGGTATCCGCTGGAAACAACTGAGAGTTGAAGATCACTGACGCGGCACCAGAATATCAGTGTGTCATTCCAATGGCCTCAAGTACGTTGAGCGGAGATGGTGTCATCCTGAGAGGCTGTGAAGCAATCGCTGGAGTGTCATCCCGAGCGTCGAGCGAGGGATCTGGGAGGGGGCCTTTGTGAGGAGCCACCGCCCAGATCCCTCGCTCGACGCTCGGGATGACACATTCTTTGACTCTTCACAGCCTCTGAGCAAAGCGAAGGATGACGACATCGCGGTTCATGGGAGATGCGAATGACAGACAATCCCGATCCTGAAGCGCCTCCCCCGATCGGACGTACCTGGAACCGGCTCTATTCGTTCGTGATCGCGTTCCTCATATTCCAGATTGCGCTCTTCTTCATCTTCACGAAGGCTTTCGAATGAGAACGCTCGACTGGATCGTGATGGGAGGTTTCCTCGCCTTCGTCGTCGTGTATGGCGTCTGGCGCGGACGGCGCAACCGCAACCTCGACGGCTTTCTCCTCGCGGACCGCGATATGAGGTGGTGGACGATCGGTCTCGCGATCATGGCGACGCAGGCGAGCGCGATCACATTCCTCTCTACGCCGGGCCAGGCGTACGCGGACGGGATGCGTTTCATCCAGTTCTACTTCGGTCTTCCCATAGCGATGGTCGTGCTGTCGATCACAGCCGTCCCGATCTATCACCGCCTGAAGGTCTACACCGCATACGAGTATCTCGAGGGGCGATTCGACCTGAAGACGCGTTCGCTTGCCGCCTTCCTGTTCCTCATCCAGCGCGGTCTCGCGTGCGGCCTGACGATCTACGCCCCAGCTCTCATCATCTCGATCCTTCTCGGCTGGAACCTTTACGTGATGAATCTCGTGATCGGGATTCTCGTGATCACCTACACCGCGTCAGGAGGAAGCAAGGCGGTCAACCACACACACTTCGTCCAGATGATCATCATCCTCGGCGGGATGCTCGCAGCGTTCGTCGTAATGGTCTCACTTCTACCGAGGGATGTTTCTCTCATCGACGCGACGTACGTGGCGGGGAAGATGGGGCGCCTGAATGCGATCGATTTCTCATTCGACATCAACAACCGGTACAACTTCTGGTCGGGACTGATCGGAGGGTTTTTTCTTGCGCTGTCGTACTTTGGAACTGACCAGTCGCAGGTGGGTCGCTATCTGACCGGGAAGTCAGTCGCGCAGAGCAGGCTCGGGCTTCTGCTCAACGGAATCGTTAAGGTCCCGATGCAGTTCTTCATCCTCTTCATCGGCGCGATCCTCTTCGCCTTCTACCAGTTCGTTGCCCCTCCCCTCTTCTTCAACGATGTCGAAGCGTCGAAGATCCGTGCATCTGCGCAGGCGCCCCGGTACGAAGCGCTCGAACGGGAGCACATGGAGGCGTTCGAAGAGAAGCAGGCAACCGTGAGAGAGCTCGTGACCGCCAGACGGGCCGGCGACGACGCAACCATTGTGGTGGCGAGCACGAAGCTGATTGCCGCTCAGGAGAACACTGCGCGCATCAAGACCGAAGCGGTAGAGCTGATCCGGGAGGTGAACCCGCGCGCGGAGACGAACGATTCGAACCTCGTCTTCCTCACTTTCGTTCTGAACTATCTGCCGGCGGGACTCGTCGGACTCGTCATGGCCGCCGTTCTCTCGGCGTCGATGTCGTCCACCTCGGCCGAGCTCAACGCCCTGGCATCGACGACCATCGTCGACGTCTACCAGCGTCGGTTCAAGCCGACGGCCTCCGACCGTCATTACGTCATCGTATCGAAGCTGGCGACGGTCTTCTGGGGTGGATTCGCGATCATGTTCGCGCAGTACGCCACGCGCCTCGGCTCGCTCATCGAGGCGGTTAACATCCTCGGGTCGCTTTTCTACGGAACCATTCTCGGAATCTTCCTCGTAGCCTTCTACGTGAAGTCCGTCGGCGGCACCGCAACGTTCTTCGCGGCGCTGATCGCGGAGGCGGTCGTCATTCTCTGCTTCGCCTTCACCGGTATCTCCTTCCTCTGGTACAACGTGATCGGCTGCCTGGTCGTCGTTCTCGCAGCGCTGTTCATACAGAGGTTTGTCGCGCGCCCGCCCACCCGACCGGGAGTAGACAGTAGACAGTAGACAGTAGACAGTAGCCGCCCACCCTCGCCTACTGGCTACCAGTCTGAGGGGCGTGGACCTCCCTCCTCAACCAGACCCCCTTTTTGTAGCCTTCCTCTCCAGAACCCACAACCGGCCAGAAGCGGCGGGATGGATTGAGTAGACAGTAGTCAGCGCGGGTGGGCGGGCTACTGTCTTCTGTCTACTGTCTACTGTCTACTCCCGGGCGGGCGGCGGGGTTGGTACGGTTCGTGTTCTATCCACCCATGGGAGGAATCCATGGCAGAACGAAACGAACCCAAGAAAGGCAACCCCGGCGAAGACGGGATTGACTACGACCTCGAAGGCAACAATCCGGCACATGAGAAAGACGATCCAACAGCCGAAGGGTATGACGAGGCCGCGCACTCCGGGGCGAGCCGCTATGCGATCCCGAGCGGAGCGGGTGGCGTCTTTGGCACCACCGGCGGTGGCGGCACCGCCGAGGGCTTCCAGGTGGTCGAGCGGCCAGGCGTCTACGACCGGAGCGGTGTGGAGAAAGAATTCGATCCGGACAAAACAGACCGGATGCCCGAAGATCGCCATATCCAGGTGATTTTCGAAAACGACAAGGAAGGATCAGACACCGAGGGAGAGAAGAAGGAGTAAGAGCTCTCCTCTTTTTCCATTCGTTCACATCGCAATGGCCCCGGCCCGAATGTACAATCACCGGATGCGAAGACTCGCCCTCCGCTCTGCTGTCCCCGTCACTTTCGCCCTGATTCTTGCTGCCGGCGCTCCGCTCCTGATGGCCCGTGCATCCGATGAGGAAAAGCGCCTGCTCGAGCGGCTGAAGGAATATAGCGAGGTTCTGGAGGCAACTTCCTACTGGTCCCCGCAGGTGATTCCGGAAGAGTCGCTGGTCTATTCGTCGATCCGCGGAATGATGACGACCCTCGATCCACACTCAACGTTTCTCGAGCCTAAGAACTACGACAGGATGCGCGAGAGCCAGAGCGGCAGCTACTTCGGGGTGGGACTTCTCGTCACGCAGCGGAACGATCGAGTCACCGTAGTCAGCGCTCATGAGGGAGCTCCTGCGAGCAGGGTCGGAGTGAGAGCGGGTGATGTGATCTCGCATGTCGACGGAGTGAGCACCAGCCAGATCGAATACGAGGAAGTCGTTCGAAGGCTCAAGGGGCCCAGGGGAACGACTGTGGAAGTGAACGTGCTGCGGGCAGGCTCGAGCGAGCCGATTCCCTTCACGATCACACGGGCAGCAATCGAGACGAATTCTGTCCCGACTGCTCTGATCATCCGGCCGGGCGTCGGCTATATCCGAATCACTGACTTCACGGAGACCACCGGCCGCGAGTTCGAAACGGCGATCACGGATCTTCGCACGAAAGGAATGAAGAGGCTCGTGCTCGACCTGCGAGGCAATGGAGGAGGCCTTCTCGACGCCGCCATCGCGGTCACCGATCACTTCGTCGGCAGCGGCGAGATGATCGTCTACACGAAAGGCCGGGCACGCGACGCGGGGCATGAGTACCTCGCGCCTGGACGATACCCGAGCATGGACCTTCCCCTGGTCGTGCTGATCGATCACGGAAGCGCGTCGGCCTCGGAGATCGTAGCTGGAGCGATTCAGGATCACGATCGAGGTCTGGTCGTGGGGCAGACGAGCTGGGGCAAAGGCCTCGTGCAAAGCGTGTACACGCTTCCGTACGAAGCAGGACTGGCCCTCACCACTTCGCGCTACTACACGCCCTCTGGACGAAACATCCAGCGCGATTACACCTCGCTGTTCGATTACTTCGTCGCGAATCCCGAGCAGGAGACACCGGCTGACCTTCCAACTTACGTCACCGCCACCGGCAGGAAAGTTGCGGGAGGCGGGGGCATCACCCCGGACGTCGAGATTCCCCGCGTAACTCTCTCGCGGGCAACCCAGCGGATCGAGGCTGCGGGGATTCTGTTCGACTTCGGCGTAGAGCTCGCGCGGAAAGCCGGCGACGACCCGGCGAAAATCACCGTCACCGATGAAATGTACGAACAGATCAGGGAACGCGCCCTGGAGCGTTCCATCGTCTCCCGCGAAGTACTCGACGGGGGCCTGGCAGGCGCGGAGGATCAGAAGTATCTCAAGAACGCTCTCCTCGCCGAGATCATCGCGGCAAGGTTCGGTTACCGCGCTTCGTATCCCGCGCGCGTCGGATCCGATCCGCAGATCACCGCCGCAGCCAATTTGCTCGGTGAGGCGGAGAAACTGGCACGGCGCAGTCGCGAGGCGGCAGCATTGGTGAGTTCGAGCAGTCGTCAGGGGAGTAGTCAGTAGTCAGGAGTCAGGAGTCAGTAGCCCGCCCTCCCGGAAAAAAACAATGGCGTCAACTTAAGAGATCCGCAGGCGTGTCATCCCGAGCGTCGAGCGAGGGATCTGGGCGGTGGTCCATGGGACGAAAGTGCACGCAGATCGATGTTTCCCGAGCAAAAGGCCCCCACCCAGATCCCTCGCTCGACGCTCGGGAAGACACTTCGGCAGTTTTCACACAGTCTCGCTGCGCTCAGGATGACACCTTGTGCCCTCCGTTGAGGCCACTGAAAATCGCCGCCTTCCGACGATCAGTTCGTGACCAGCACTGAGGGACGCCCCGGGCCAAGTTCGAGAGAGTGCAGACGGGCGGGTGGGCTACTGACTCCTGACTCCTGACTACTGACTACTCCCCGTCAGCGGGGAAACGGTAAGTTCCAGAAGAACTGCGAGAGGCGCACGAGCGGCGGGTCGTCGACTTCGAGCGCGGCATCGTTGAGCCGATCCACCTCGCTGTTGATCCGAACGAGCTCCCGCCCATCGATCCAGAACCCGAGACACTTTTCGCAGAAATCGAGAATGATGTTGGTATCGGTGACGAACTCGACCTTCTTCATGAGCACGTCGGGATCTTTCGGGCACTGGATCGCACTGGAGTCGTCTTCGTGCTGGAATGCATCACGGTCAATCGTCGAGAACTCCAGGTCTCCCGCCGTCTCCCCCGCTACTTTGTTGAGCTCACCACGGTCGAGATACATGCCGCCGCAGTCCGGGCATAATTCGACCTCAGCATCCTGAACCACACGCGTCTCGGTCTCCTGCTGATCCCTCGGACACTTCACGTAGAGTTCCTCCTCTTCACCTTACTGGATCTTACTACCGACGCCGCACAAATCGTGCAAGTAGGCAGTAGGCAGTAGACAGTAGACAGTAGACAGTAGACAGTAGCCCACCCTCCCGCTTACGAAACTCGCCGGAGCGAATCCTCCGGGCACAAGTGCGCAACGAGTCTTCTTCGAAGGCCGGGATAAACCTTGCAGGGAGGGTGGGCTACTGTCTACTGTCTACTGTCTACTGTCTACTGTCTACTGTCTACTGTCTACTGTCTACTGTCGGAGAGTGAATCCATGAGCAATCATCCCATCACAGATTTCATTCAGCACCACTACAGGCATTTCAATGCCGCCGCGCTGCGGGCTGCCGCTGATGACTACATACGCCATCTCGACCAGGGCGGAAAGATGTTTGTCACGCTTGCCGGAGCCATGAGCACTGCCGAGATCGGGCTGTCGCTCGCTGAAATGATCCGGCAGGATAAAGTTCACGGGATCAGTTGCACGGGCGCGAACCTCGAAGAGGACATCTTCAATCTCGTTGCTCACGATCACTACTGTCGCGTCCCCAACTACCGTGAGCTTTCGGCAAAAGACGAGCAGGATCTTCTCGAGCGGCACATGAACCGCGTCACAGATACCTGCATCCCCGAAATGGAAGCGATGCGACGGATCGAAAAGGTCGTGCTCGAAGAATGGGTCGCGGCAGATCAGAAGGGTGAGCGTTACTTTCCCCATGAATTCATGTACAGGATTCTCAAGGGCGGAAAGCTCGATGGAAGCTTCCAGATCGATCCGAAGAACAGCTGGATGATGGCTGCGATGGAGAAGAACCTTCCGATGTTCGTCCCCGGCTGGGAGGACTCGACACTTGGAAACATGTACTCGGGTCACGTGATCTCTGGAGACGTGAAGGACGTTCATACAGTCCGAACCGGGATTGAATACATGACCGAGCTGGCCGAGTGGTACACGAACCTCACCGCCGAGTCAGCGCTTGGGTTCTTCCAGATCGGTGGAGGAATCGCCGGCGATTTCCCCATTTGTGTGGTCCCGATGCTTCACCAGGACCTGCAGCGCGACAGCGTGCCGCTGTGGGGATATTTCTGCCAGATCAGCGACTCGACAACGAGCTACGGATCGTACTCGGGGGCGGTGCCGAACGAGAAGATCACGTGGGGCAAGCTCGGCGTCGAGACACCGAAGCACATCATCGAGTCCGACGCGTCGATCGTGGCCCCCCTGATGTTTGCTTACGTGCTGGGCTGGTAGGGAGGATCATGACCATGCCGAAGCTCATCAGCGCGCCAACCATCATCGAAGCAGCCGGCAACAAGCCAAAAAGAATCGAGGAGTTCATCGGTCGGGTGAACTCCGGCACCGAGGATGTCAGCGTCGCGAAGATGACGAGTCCGCCGGGCTGGATCGAACCGGGCCAGACACCTCGATTTGATGAGTTCACCCTGGTCCTCAGAGGCATGCTACGAGTGGAATCTGCGGACGGCTCGGTCGATGTCCGGGCGGGCCAGGCGGTGGTCACGACCGCCGGGGAATGGGTTCGGTACAGCACCCCGGAAAACGACGGGGCCGAGTATGTGGCGGTCTGCCTGCCGGCATTTTCACCCTCGACGGTCCACCGGGACGAGTGAGGCGCGGCTGGGGGCCGGATGTTTCGCCGGAGGCAGGCATTAATGGCGCTTCCGCACGGTTGTCGATTGAAATACGCTGCACCGACTCGATGCAGCTTTGCATACGCGGCCTGATGCCGCGAGAAGAGAGGATCCCATTACAGCCAAGATTTTCGTCGGCAACCTGAGTTTCAAGTCCACCAAGGACGACCTGGAGACACTGTTCGCCCAGGAGGGAAAGGTATCGGAAGTGTTCCTTCCGACCGACCGCGAGAGCGGGCTTCCCCGCGGCTTCGCCTTCGTGACATTCGAATCGGACGAAGATGCAGCCCGCGCCGTTGAGAAGTTCAACGGCTACGAGTTCGGCGGACGGGCACTTCGCGTGAACTCCGCGGATGAGCGGCCTCGGCGTCCGCCGTCATTCGGAGGGGGCGACCGGCCCTTCGGCGGCGGCGGTGGTGGTGGGGACCGTTCCTTCGGTGGTGGCGGCGGTGGCGGTGGTGGTGGAGATCGTTTCGGTGGCGGCGGCGGGGGTGGTGGCGATCGATTCGGCGGCGCTGGAAAACCGAAGGGCAGCCGCAGGAACATTCGCGGCAAGAAGCGCTCCCTGTAAGCATTTCTGCTCAGAGATCCCCTCTCTCTGTGGACGTTAACTGAAGAGCTCCCTCACCCCTGACCCCTCTCCCGCCGGGAGAGGGGCAACACCCTGCCGCGAAAAGGGCGGCGGTTCCCCTCTCCCGGCGGGAGAGGGGTCAGGGGTGAGGGACCCCGATGTACGATCGCGCTCATGCATCGCGAACCTCGCCGTGTTCCCCGCTGTGTGTGCTGTCTCGCCAGTCCGGGATGTGCCGGAAGCGCAGCATGTCCCTGACTGAGGCATCTTCCATGAAGTGCCCCCAGGCCCGCCACATCGAAGGATTGCGCCGCGACTCGATCCAGAAAAGCAGCGGCGCCACGAGCAGAAGCGGCACGACGAAGAGAAGTTGGTATCCCAACGCTAACGGATCAAATCCCTTCAGACAAAGCGCTGCGAATGCTGCAGCGCTCAATGACGTCACGGCCATCCCTGCTGCGACCCGCCCTACTCTCATCCGGCTCCAGACAAGCCATGACGCAATCGCCAGCTGAATCGCGATTGCCATCCAGACGAAGGCCATGAACACCAGGTTCTCTCTGAAAAAAGCCACAGGAATGAGAATGACGCTCAGAAACAATCCGTAGCGATAGCCAGCGTTCATCGTACCTCCCGTGAGCTCGAGCGGCTCCGGTTCTGTTACGATCCACATTTGTTGCAACCAGAATTCCGATCCGGCCCGGACACCTCGCCGCTTCATCAATGCCCACTGGAGAATATCAAAATGACACGACTCACGCCCACCGCTATCGCCTCGACGACCCTGCTGCTCCTCGCGGCCGCCGCACCCGCACTCGCCCAGCTCGATCTTCCGGCTTCGAGCCCGAAAGCGAGCATCAGCCAGCAGGTCGGCCTCACCGACGTGATGATCACTTACTCCCGTCCCTCGCTGCGCGGCAGAGCCGTATGGGGAGAGCTCGTGCCCTGGGATCGGGTCTGGCGAACCGGAGCCAACGCGCCGACCACCGTCGAGTTCAGTGATGAAGTGTCCATCGAAGGACAGGCGCTGCCCGCCGGGAAATACAGCCTCCACACAATCCCCGGACAGAAAGAATGGACCGTCATCTTCAACAAATTCATCGCGCCGTCGGGCTACCGGTATGACGAGGCCCAGGATGCGCTGCGAGTAAAGGTCAGCCCGCAGACGGCTGCTCACTCACACGAGCTCCTCACCTTCGAGATCCCGGCAGTGACTGAAGACTCCGCCGAGATCGCACTTCTCTGGGGAACGGTGCGCGTGCCGGTTCGGATCGGAGTAGCCACGGAGATGAAGGTCCTGGCGGGTGCGCGGGAAGCCGTCGTGAAAGCGGCTGCTGACGACTGGCGCACACCCTTCCAGGCCGCGAACTACGCCTACCAGTCGGAGTCCAAGTGGGACGATGCGATGGGCTGGATCGATCGCTCGATCGCCGCGAGCGCGAACCACTCGAATCTCGGACTGAAAGCCCGAATGCTGGCGCGGGCCGGCAAGACTGCCGATGCGATTGAGTTCGGCAAGAGGGCCGTCGATGCAGGCAAAGCCGCGGATCCGAAGGTCGACACGGCCGCCATGGAGAAGCTCCTCGCCGAATGGCAATCGAACCGATAGAGAATCGTAACGTGCCTGAATTCTCCGAAATCCGCGAGACGTCTTATACTTAGGCACCCCTGAGTCGGAGATGAAATTGTGACCGATCGTAAGAATCGCTTTTCAGTCGGAGACATCATCGACGGAAAGTATGAGGTTGTCAGAGTGCTTCCGGCCGGAGGCATGGGCGAGCTCTACAAGGTTCGCCACATCCATCTGAACGACTTTCGTGCAGTCAAAGTCCTGAAATCGCAGATGCTTACGGATGCGACTCAAAAGCAGCGATTCCTTCGCGAAGCTAAGATCGCTGCCTCGATCAAGCATCCGAATCTGGCTTCCCTGTTCGACTTTTCATCGCTGCCCGATGGCTCCTACTACATGGTTCAGGAGTTCATCGACGGCGTCACTCTGATCGAATCCATAAACAGCGGCGGGGTTTTCGACGTTCCTTCCGTGCTACGCGTCGGCCAGCAGGTCCTTGGAGGACTCGCCTCGCTGCACGAGGAGGGAATCATCCATCGGGACATCTCTCCCGACAACCTGATGCTGACCAAGACGAACTCGGGCTCGACGACGATCAAGATCATCGATCTCGGAATTGCGAAGCCGATCGACGCAGGTGAAGGCCTCACCAACGCCGGATTCTTTGTGGGCAAGCTGCACTACGCGTCTCCGGAACAGGCGGGAATGATCGAGCCTGGCGAAAAGGTGGATCACCGGACCGACCTCTACTCCCTCGGAGTCGTTCTCTACCAGCTTGTCGCACATCGCATGCCCTTCGGTGTCACCAACCCTCAGGCTTACTTCCTCAAGCAGGTCTCAGAGGAAGTTCCGCCGATCAACGAAGCCGGGCAGCCTCCGATCGTCCCGGTCGAGCTCGAGCAGTTCATACTCCGCCTGGTTCGGAAGAACCGGAAAGAGCGATTCTCGAGCGCGACCGAGGCACTCAATGAGCTCATCATGATCAGTGCGAGGCTCTCGACCGTTGCACCGTCGTTCGTTCCGGACGACACGACGCGGAGCGCTCCCGCCGCTGAAGAGCCAGTCGACTCTCTCGACGCAACCGATCTGTTCGGCAATCGACTCGACGCCCCCGTGTTCAGCGATTCCGTCGACGCAGCGCCTTTCGGAAGCTCGACACCGCTCGGAGGCTCGACACCGCTCGGAGGCTCGACGCCGCTCGGAGGCTCGACGCCGGACAGGACGACGGCCGAGCTGCCTCTGATCAATAGTTTTCCCGTGCGTGAGCGTACCGACGAGATCGATCTGCCGGCGGAGGAGCCGGCGGTTGAAGAGTCGGCACCCACGACTGCGAGCCCCGACGTAACCGGCGAATACGGTCTCGAATCGTCACAGGCCGAAAGCGGAGAGGTGCCGACAGCCTTCGATGTCCCTCTCTCGACGGACGCACCCATGTCGGACCAGGCTCGCGCGCTGATGGCGATGGATCAACAGCCGACCACGATGCAACCGATGATGGGATTTCCGACGCAGATGGAAGCCCCTCTTCCGGAAGACCTTCCACGGACCACCGTGCAGCCGATCGTGACGCCACCCGTCGCTGGCAGTCAGCCCTTCTCACCGAAAACGATGATGCAGACTGACGCCTACACGCCGCCGCCCGCCGGAGATGCTACGGCTATCGGAACCGGCACGATCGTTCAGAGTATCGACTCTCTGCCGGGTGGTCACCCCGCGTCACAGCCGGCACCCGCCGGAGTTCCTCCCCGCCCGGCGAAGCGGCGGTCGGGGGCTGTCTGGATCATCCTGCCGATCATCCTGCTCTTTCTCGCTGCCGCAATTTTCGCCGCGCTGCAGTTCCTTCCATTCGGCGGTGACGACGAAACCACGACGATCGCCGACGCCAGCACAGCCGGAGGAGTTTCCGGAGGCCCCGGTGTTGGCGTTCCGGTGTCCACCCCGAGTCCCACGCCGAGTCCGACTCCAGCGCCTACGCCGATGGTCGATCCGCTAGACCTGCTGACACAGACTGCTTTCAGCGTCGGAACCACGACGATGGGTCCCGATTTCGTCCCTACGCCAACGCCGCGAGCAACCCCGCGTCCGCGCGTCACCCCCACTCGGCAGACGGCGACGCCCACTCCCGCGGAGGAAAGGCCAACCCCCACGCCACCACCAGCGACACCGGTACCCATACGCGAGGGAGAACTTGTCGCGCAGGGCACCGCAGGGGTCACCGACGCGCGCGTGTCGAAGTGGTCCCCACCGCGCTACCCTCGCGGCGCGGAACGCCAGCGGGCAGAAGGTACGACGACCTTGAACGTCCTCGTCGGTCCGGGCGGACAGATTGAGGAGGTCCGCGTGGCCACGTCGAGCGGATTCAAAATTCTCGACGATGAGGCCATCAACGTGGCCAGAAAAAGCTCGTTCGCCCCTGCAACAAAGGACGGCGTTCGTCTGCGCATGTGGATCCCCGTGAGAGTCTCGTTCCAGCGTCCGTGACCCACGGGGTCCTGATTTACAACGCTGCTGCTGGCCAGGGCGACCTCAGGCGGAAGCTCGAGTCGATCGCCGCGGACCTCGGCGTTCATGGAATCTCGCTCGAGCTACTTGAAACGCTGGCCCCGGGACATGCGGCAGATATCGCCCGAGAATCGCTCGACGCCGGAGCCGGGATCGTAGTCGTATGCGGCGGCGATGGGACGATCAACGAGGCCGCTCTCGCTCTGGCCGGAAGCAGGATTCCTCTCGGAATTCTTCCAGGGGGTACGGCCAATGTGCTGGCCCGCGAGCTCGGCATTCCCCGGTCGCTTCGCAGCGCGGCCTTCGTTCTGCACTCAGGAGTCGAAACTGCGATCTCAGTGGGCCTTGCGAATGAACGCCGATTCCTGATGATGGCGGGCTTCGGATTCGATGCGATGGTGCTGACTGGATTCAATCCGTTCCTCAAACGCCATCTAGGCCGCCTCGCATATGCCGTGCGCTGCGCGGAAGAGTTCGTACGTCTGCAGGCCCCCGAGCTCGAGATCGTCATCGACGAGAGCGTCGTGAAAGCCAGCATGGTGATCGCTGCAAACATTCGCCTCTACGGTGGCGACTTCGTCCTCGCACCGGAGGCAGATCCGACTGACGATCTCCTCGACCTCGTTCTGTTTCAAGGCAAGGGTCGGATGGACTACACGAGGTATTTTGCCGGAGCACTCTCTCAGAGGTTGGGTACGTTTGCGGACGTAACGATGGTGCGGACGCGATCGGCCGTCATCCGCAGCGCCGCCGGCCCGGTTCCGGGACACATCGACGGTGACACCGTTCTGGAAACCCCCGTAACGCTCGGAGTGCAACCGGGAGCCCTGCGTGTTCTCGTGCCTCGAGGCTCTCGATACGGACAGATGTGAAAGACGCGCGGCATCGTGCCCCGTCAAATGAACGAGCTTGTCATCCCGAGCCTGGTTGTGCGGGAGGGAGGGGCGAGGGATCTCCGGCGATGGTACAGAGTTGCCTATCGCTTATCAGCCACCAGCCCCTCACGAATCACGAATGTACTACCGCCGAAGATCCCTCGCCCCTCCCGCCCACCCGCGCTTGCTCGGGATGACAAATGCTCATTTCCGCTTCCCCAACTCCTGCACGATCTTGAACTCCTCCGGGGTCACCGGCAGCACCGAAAGCCGTGAGCCTTTTCTCGTGACCATCATCTGCTCCAGACCTTCTGTCTTCTTGAGTGTGTCAAGCGAGATTGTCGACGGAAACTTCTTCACGAATCGTATATCCACCGAGTACCAGATCGGCTCCTCGGGCGTACTCGATTCGTCGAAGTAGCGATGTCCCTTTTTCATCGCGAAGGGGTCGGGGTGCGCCTCACGCTCTATCTTCGCGACGCCGGTCACTCCGGATGGGTCTGCATTCGAGGCGTAGAAAAGCACGCCATCGCCTCGCTTCATCTCACGCATGTAGTTGCGCGCCTGATAGTTTCGAACGCCTTCCCAACTGGTCGTGCCGTCCCTCTTCAGATCATCGATGTCGTAAGCAGCAGGCTCACACTTCATCAGCCAGTAACGCTTCCCCATGCGATCGCCTCCTCAGCCGACGGATCGGCCTCAACCGTATCTTTCTAGCTTCTTTTGGAACACATTAAACGGGAAATGAGGCAAAAGCTCTTCCATATGCCCTCACTTGCTATGGACACCGCGTCACCATAACCGTACACTGGCAATCCGTCTGTCACTTGTTTTCAACGAATTACGGGTGGCAGGACCGTTGCTGGGAAGAGGCGTGCGATGAAGGGTTCGAGACAGGATCAGAAACGGCTGCTCGTAATCGATGACGATGAGGCGATACGACGTCTCCTCACCCGAGAGTTCAGCCGAGCCGGCTTCAGCGTCATCACCGCTGACGATGGGGCCGAAGCGATCGAGTGCATGAAGAGGTCTGTGTACAACGTCATCGTTCTCGACCTGGTGATGCCGCGGGTCGACGGGTTTGCAGTACTTCACTATCTCCGCGAGTCGGATCCCTACCTTCTCAGAAGAGTGATCGTGCTCACAGGGCAGGACCCGGAGGTAGTCAACGGCGACCCGATTTTCGCGGTTGTACGCAAGCCCTTCGCAATGGAGCGAGTGATCGCGGCGGTTCTGCAATGTTGCGAGAGGTCTTCCCAGGGATCTCCCGCCGTCGTCCACGCCACTCCCAATCGGCATCCTCTCACCCGGATCATGCAGCGATTGCTGGGCCGGGAAGAAGAAGAGCCGGAACGCGTTCGCGACGTATCCTGACGCCCTCCAGCATCGAAAGATTCTTCAAGTCATTGTCGCGAGAACTGAATTCAGTGTCATTCTGAGCGGTTGTGAATTGATCGCATCGTGTCATCCCGAGCGTCGAGCGAGGGATCTGGGAGGGGGCCTTATAAGACGGGAGCCGCCGCCCAGATCCCTCGCTCGACG
>JBGSYJ010000255.1:0-5218 GCA_041750915.1 Thermoanaerobaculia bacterium
AATCCGAAACGGTTCGACTGCAGGCGGATCGACTGGATCACCTCCCGCCGAAAAACTTTGTAGCAGGTCTCCATGTCCGTCAGATCGAGGTTCGTCGTTGCGTTCGACAGAAACGTCAGGAATGTGTTCCCGAGGCGATGCCAGTAGAGCATCACGCGTCGGGGATAGCCCTCGAAGCGGGAACCGAAGACGACCTCCGCATCTCCATCGAGGATCGGCTGGATGAGGCGTTGATAGTCCTCTGGGTCGTACTCGAGATCTGCATCCTGAATGATCACCAGATCGCCGCGCGCCTCATCGATCCCTCTTCGGATCGCGGCACCCTTGCCCTGGTTGACCGTCTGCAGAATGTGCCGCAATTCCGGCCACTCGACCGCAAGTCCGGCGACGACGTCCCGCGAGCCGTCCGTCGAGCAGTCGTCGATGACGATGATCTCCTTTTCGATTGGCACTTCACGAACGCGGCGGAGCAGCTCTGCAACGGTCGCGCGTTCGTTGTAGCAGGGAATGATCACGGAGAGAACGGGTGCTGGGGTGGTCTCGCTCATGCGCCCGCGTATTGTAGGCGACTGCAGACCGGCGCCAATAGGGTGGTCTGGCGACGCCAGATGCCTTCGTCTATTTGCTTTTTCGACTCTCAGAGCACTGACGGTACACTTCTGACGCCATGACGTCATCGACGACCAATACGAACGAAGGCTTTCGCAAGCTGGTTCACATGGCCTTCGGCTGCGTGGCCGTAAGCCTCAAGTGGCTGACAGCGCCGCAGGCGGCGATACTCGCGGCCGCCGCGTTTCTGTTCAATCTGTTCGTCCTCCCGCGAATCGGAGGTCGCCTCATAGCCCGCGACGAGCAGGGTCATGACCGCGGGATCCTTTACTACCCGCTCGCCGTTCTCGCGCTCATTCTCGTTTTTCACGACCGCCTGCACATCGCGGCGACAGTCTGGGTCATCATGGCGTTTGGAGACGGTGCCGCGACGCTCCTTGGTAGAGCGATCGGCGGACGCACCCTTCCATGGAATGAGGACAAGACCTGGGCCGGGTTTTTCGGTTTTATCGAAGTGGCCATTCTTCCGGCATATGCGATCTCCCTTTTTCTGCACTTCGAATCGACCGTCGTTCCGCGTTTCCTGCTGATATCGGTCGCCGTCGTCGTCTGCGCGATCGTCGAATCGCTTCCGACGAATATCGACGACAACATCAGCGTCCCGTTCACCGGGGCGATCGTACTGGTCGCGTTGTTTGCCCTCGAGTCCGTTCCCGACCTTGCTCTTGACAGGACCGCCGCGTGGTGGCTCGCGGTGAATGCGGGACTTGCACTTCTCGGGTACCTGGCGCGAAGCGTGACGATCTCCGGAATGGTCGGTGGATGGGTCCTGGGAGCGATTCTCATTGTTTCCGGCGGATGGCAGCTTTACGTCGTGCTTCTGATCTTCTTCGTAGCGGGTACTCTCGCAACGAAGCTCGGCTATGAGAGAAAGCGCGGACTCGGTCTGGCCCAGGAGAGGGGAGGGCGCCGTGGATTCAGTCACGCATTCGCAAACGTCGGCCTCGCCGCGCTCCTTTCACTTCTGATCGGACACTCGAGCTTCCCTGACCAGTTGCTCTTTCTGATGGCGGTCGCCGCGTTCGCGACCGCGACGGCGGACACGCTTGGCTCGGAGGTGGGGCAGTGGATTGGACGGCGAACGTTTCTGCCGCTGACGTTCCGGACAGTCCCGAAGGGAACAGAAGGTGCAATCTCCCTGGAAGGGACGCTGGCTGGAGCTCTGGGGGCGCTGCTGATCGCGTTTGCCGGGGTCGTGCTGTATCAACACCGCCTGCTGGGTGATGGTTCTGGTACCGTGGCGCTGTTTCAGCTGGCCCGAGGACTGATTCTTTCGGCGGACTTCTGGAAGATGGTTTCGATGGTCGCCGGGGCCGGGTTTCTAGGGTCGTACATGGAGAGCATCATCGGGAGCTGGAATCGCCGTAGCACAGAGCCGATTCCGAACGGTGTGGTGAATTTCATGAATACGATGATCGGAGCGACGGTGCTTGCTGTGCTGTTGTTGAGTTTTTGAATGAGTAGTCAGGAGTCAGTAGCCAGTAGTGGTCAGTCACGGCACCGGCGCAAAGCTATGCATCTTGTGTCATCTGAGCAAAGTGATGGATCCCCTTCAATGGCGGACGACTGAGCAATCTTGCGACGTATGCACCGGCTCGCCACTACTGGCTACTGACTCCTGACTACTGACTACTCTCCTCGAAAGGACCCTCTTGCCACCAACCCGAAAACACGTCGTCATCGCTGGCCGGCCGAACGTCGGAAAGTCGACGCTCTTCAACCGTCTGAGCGGTAAGCGGCGGGCGCTGACTCACGATCTTCCGGGAATGACCCGCGACCGGCTGTCCGACACCGTCACGCTCGACGACGGACGGCAGTTTCTGCTGACCGATACCGGGGGTCTCGAGTACGGAGACTCGCCTCTTTCCGCATTTGCGGATGAGATCCGGCGTCAGGCTCAGATCGCCATCGACGACGCCGATCTCATTCTCTTTCTAGTCGACGGTTCGGACGGCATCATGGCCGAAGATCGCGACATCGCAACCGACCTCCGCCGGAGGGCAGACGACACGATCCTTGTCGTGAACAAGATGGACAAGCGTCTCGCGCAGGAGAACGTTCACGATTTCCACCAGCTCGGTTTCGAGCGGATGCTCGGCGTATCGGCAGAGCACGGAATCGACATGGAGGAACTCGTGGCTGCGATCGAGGAGATGATTCCTCAACCCGACGAGGTCGCGGAAGAAGAGGAAGAAGGCGCCCTCGGTCCCATCCGTCTGGCGATCATCGGGCGGCCGAATGTCGGGAAGTCCTCACTTCTCAATCGCCTGGCAAAGGAAGAGCGAACCGTGGTTTCGGAGATCTCCGGAACGACGCGAGACGCGATCGACTCGCTGATCGAGCATGAAGGCAGGGAGTATCTGGTCATCGATACTGCTGGAATCCGCCGCAAGGGAAAGACGACGGACGAAGCCGAAAAGCTCGCGGTCATCTCTGCGAGAAAGGCGATCGCGCGATGCGAAGTCGCGCTCATCGTCATCGACGCAACCGAGGGAGCGACAGGACAGGATGCGACCGTGGCTGGCTATGCGGAAGAGGAAGGGCGCGCCGCGATCATTCTCGTCAACAAGTGGGACGCGATCGAGGCGAGCCCGACGCTCAGTCGCGAGTTCGAGTCTGAGGCCCGTAGAAAGCTCAAGTTCCTCGCTTACGCGCCGATCGAGTTCATCTCAGCGAAAACCGGGCGCCGCGTCGACAAGCTGTATGACGTGATTGACCGCGTTTCGGAGAGCTTCCGGAAACGCTTCAAGACTTCCGAGCTGAACCAGATCCTCGAGCGGGCCGTGCGGCATCACGCGCCTCCCGCTGAACGAGGCCGTCCGAGGCGTTTCTACTACGCGACGCAGCTCAAAGCGCAGCCCCCGACGATCGCCCTCTTCTCGAACATTGAATCCGAGCTGCATTTTTCCTACAGGCGGTATCTGGAAAATCAGTTCCGCGACGAACTGGGACTCGTGGGAACGCCGGTCCATCTCGTGATCCGGGCGAGGAAGGGAATGAAGGGAAAGAGATGAAAGATGAAAGATGAAAGATGAAGCCCACCGCCCGCCCCGTCCGGGGGGGGCGGCTTCATCTTTCATCTTTCATCCTTGCTTTTCGATGTCCAGTATCTGCAGCTCGCCCTGAGTCATGCGGATGCGTACAGTACGGTCCTGGTCATCGCGGATCCAGAGCCGGTTTGAGGGGTTCGTGGAATCGATCGAATAGAGCTTGGTGTACAGCTCGTCGGGGGTGTCGATGAACTCACACCCTCCGTCGTCGAAAATGATCCGGATGGGAAATTGCGGGCTCTGCGGTGTGTCTTCCATTTCATCCTCCGGCGTTGTGAATGATATTCTCTGACCACGAACCTGCACTGACCTGAAGGAGAGACGTCTTCCATGTCCGGCCACAGCAAATGGAGCACCATCAAGCACAAAAAAGGTGCTGCCGACGCAAAGCGCGGGAAAGTGTTTACCCGCATTATCAAAGAAATGACCGTAGCTGCCCGTCTCGGCGGCGGCGACGTCGAGGGCAATCCCCGACTCCGCGCAGCCATTGCTGAGGCGAAGGCAAACAACATGCCCAAGGACAACATCGACCGGGCTATCAAGAAAGGTACCGGTGAGCTCGAAGGCAGCTCCTACGAGGAGATGACCTACGAGGGTTACGGTCCCGGAGGCGTGGCTGTGATGGTCGAGACCCTCACCGACAACGGCAACCGTACCACGCCGGAGATCCGGAATATCTTCGAAAAAAATGGCGGAAATCTCGGAACGCCCGGCTCTGTCCGCTTCCAGTTCGACAAGAAGGGCTATTTCGGGATTGAGAAATCGGCGGTGAACGAAGACAAGCTGATGGAAGTCGCCCTGGAAGCGGGGGCGGATGACCTGCAGACGCTGGATCCCGAGGCCTACGAGATCTACACGTCGCCGGAAGCTTTCGAGAATGTGAGAGAAGCGCTCGAGAAGGCGCAGATTCCGACGCTCGAAGCAAAGCTCGGAATGATCCCGAGCAACTTCGTATCAATTGATGCATCGAAGGTACGGCAGGTGATGAAGCTCATCGACACGCTCGACGATCACGACGACGTGCAGAACGTCTGGTCGAACGTCGACATCCCCGACGAGCTCCTCGAGGCCTGAGGCCATGCGCGTCCTCGGAGTCGACCCTGGATCGATCACTACCGGGTTCGGCGTGATCGATCAATTGAGCGGCCGACTGTCGCTCGTGGAGCATGGGGCGATCCGGACGACGCGGGGCGAAGAGCTGGCTGCGCGTCTCGAACGGATTTACCTGGAGCTTCGAGAGGTCATCGCGCGAAGCGCGCCGGTGGCCGTTGCGGTGGAAGCTCCATTCGCGGGGCGGAACGTCAAGAGCCTGATACAGCTCGCTCATGCGAGAGGCGTGATCCTGCTCGCGGCGCGGGAGGCGGGAGTGGAGATTTTCGAGTATTCGCCCCGTTCGGTGAAGAGCGCAGTTGTTGGATCTGGCAATGCCGAGAAGGAGCAGGTCAAGAAGATGGTCCGGCTCCTGCTCCCTGGGTGCGCCGAGCTCGTGATGTCGGATGACGCCTCCGATGCCCTCGCTCTCGCGATCTGCCACGCCCACTCATGGTCGCTCACGGCCC
>JBGSYJ010000256.1:0-8177 GCA_041750915.1 Thermoanaerobaculia bacterium
AGCGAGGGATCCGGGAGGGGGCCTTCTGAGACGGGAGCCGCCGCCCGGATCCCTCGCTCGACCCTCGGGATGACACAATCCTTCAATTTGTTCGAAGCATTTGAGCCGACGTGCGGTTCTGGCTGCGGACCGGAGACTGCGACTTCGAAGGCATCGAGCTTCGCTTCAGCGCCTGCGACCAGCTCTTCTGTGCTGCGCTCGCCGGACGTGAACACGTTCGTCACCAGAAACAGGACTTCTTCCACGTGATCGAGCACGACAAGCTCATCGAACCAGAACAGCTGGGCGTCGGGAAGCTCAGCAGCCTGACGATGACGGTCGGGAATCCGCTCTGCCCAGCCCGCCGCTCCATAGCCGAAGTATCCGACTGCGCCACCGTTGAATGCGGGAAGGTCCGGATGCCGCAGCACGCGAAGCGGCGTGAGCTCGGCGCGCAGGCCGGGCAGAGGATCGCTCCCATCCGCCTCAATCGACAGGTTCCGGCGCGGAGCGACTCCGATGATTGAATGGCGTCCCCGCCGGCCGTCCTGCTCGAATTTTTCCAGCACGAAAAGCGGTCCGCCCTGATCGAGCGTCTCTAGGAGTGAGACGGCAGTGCGGCCGTCGAGCGGCAGGCGGCGAACGAGAGGGATCACGTCGTAGTCCCGGCGAAGCACCTCGAAGCTGTCGGTTGCTGAAACCTCGCCGGGACCGGACATGATCAGCGGGCCTCTGCGATGTAAGTGGACAGAGAGACGTTCCGCTGCTCGCCTGAAGTAAGATTCTTCACGACGACCTGCGTACCGGCGACCGTATCGTCAACTTCCGAAACGAGAATCGCCTCTTTGGCATTCGCAGATGAGGCCGACTTGAGCGACTTGCCGAGGTTCGGACGTTCGGGCTGCCGGTAGGAGTAGAGGACCGAGCGTCCGTTCGCGCGAAGGAAAGCGACGACGGGAAGGATGTCGACTCCCGGCTCAGCCGGAATTACGAAAGCGTCGGCACCTTGAGCCGTCGTCGCGGCAAGGCCGCGATCCTTCAGAAGCTCACCCAGCACGACATCGCCGAATCCGAAACCGAGCGCTGGGACGTCGATCCCGGCGAGCGCGCTGAAGAGATTGTCGTAGCGTCCGCCTCCGCAGATCGCGCGCAACTGACCCTTCCGGTCAAAGATCTCGAAAACGATTCCGGTGTAGTAAGCGAGCCCGCGCACGATCTTCATGTCGAGCTGAATCCAGTCAGCGAATCCGAGACTGCCGAGAGAGGCGCGATACTGCTCGAGCTCATTCAGGATCGGAGCAAAGGCGGGATTCGACGAGAAACGACGCCCGAGATCCTCCGGAGTCATCGACGTAAGGGCCAGCGCCTGCTCGGCCTGTTGCGCAGTGAGCCCGATCGCGGCGAGCCGTTCGATACAGACCTCCCGCGGATCTCGCTCCACCTTGTCGATCACGTTATACGCGACGGCCAGGTTTTCCTCCGTGACTCCCAGATCCAGCAGAGCGAGATGCAAAAGACGCCGGTCGGAGTAGCGGGCGACGACGTCGTCGCTCGTGAGACCGAGCGAGCGGAGCACATCGAGCGCGGCCGCGAGGAGATCGGCATCAGCGAGCACCGACTCCTCGCCGATGATGTCCATGTTCAGCTGAAAGTGCTCGCGAAGCCGGCCCCGCTGCTGCTTTTCATAACGGAACAGCTGCGGGGTCGAGAACCAGCGCACAGGACGCGGGAGTCCCTTGATCCGCGCGCCGAGCATGCGGACAAGCGTCGGCGTCATCTCGGGACGCAACGCAACCTCGCGTCCACCCTTGTCGACGAAGTTGAAGAGCTGCCCGACGATTTCGGGCCCTGACTTTTCGACGTAGAGATCGAGCGACTCGAGCGGAGGACCGTCGTATTCCTCGAAGCCGTGGCGGATGGCCACGTCCCTCCAGGCGGTCACAATCTGTCGCCGCCGGATCATCTCCTCGGGGTAAAAGTCGCGGAATCCGGGAAGCGCTGCGTGTTTTGCCGCCATCTATGCCCCGCTTCCATCGCCGCTCGTGCGTGGCCCTGCGCCCTCGAGAAACATCTTTGATTGCGCCGGCGCCTGGGCTTCGAGCAGTTCGATCCCGGTGAAGACGTCCATGCCCGCAGCCCTCGCGAGATCGTCCATCCGGGCCTGAGCTTCGGAGTAGCCGGCATTGATCAGCGCCCTGCCCCGGCGGAGAACGCCGTCGGGGAGATCGAGCGCTCCCCCGGCCGTGTTCACAATGACGCGCCCTTCGAAACGCTCGAGATCATCGAGTCGCGAGGCTGAGACGCCGAAGGCGCTGCCGAGGGCCAGGGCGCGCTCATAGGTACGGTTGAAAATCGTGCTGCGAATCCCCGACTGGCTCAGAGCGTAGAGCGCGGCGCGAGCCGTCCCTCCCGCACCGATCACGGCGGCGGATTCGCGCGGGTCGATTTTGAGACGCTCGATCGCGGCGAGAAAGCCGTCGATGTCGGTGTTGTCAGCCTCGATCGAACCGTCTTCGTGGCGAATCACGGTATTGACTGCGCCCGAGATTCTCGCGCGCGGCGTCATCGTGCCCCCCCGTTCGAGCACGAAACGGAAGGCGTCCTGCTTGAACGGCGCGGTGACACCAAGGCCCGCCGGGGCGTATCTGCGGCCGGACGCGAGGGCCTCTCCCACTTCATGGAACTCGGCGTTCTGGATGAGGACATAGACGGCGTCGACTCCCGAATTCCGGAAGATCGGATTGTGAATTGCCGGCGACCTGCTGTGCGACGCCGGGTTTCCAACGAGGGCGAAGATTCGCGAAGGGCGGCGCGCGGGCTTTCCCGGGTGGACCGCGCGGAACTCATCGAGTGTCAACTGTCCCGGGGCCGCGCGGGATCCGGCGTTACGCGCCACGAAAGTGAGCTCGGAGCCGTACATCGGTGCGAGCATCCGGCTGTAGATGCCGTAGTCGCCCATTCCAGTCACTGTCACGTTCTTCTGAGGGATCGCATCGACGGTTTTGAGCAGCGCCAGATTCTCGACGAAGGAGCGGGGGGTAACGGCGATCTTCACATGCCCCGTGCCCATGCCCTGCATGAGGGTCAGCAGCGGAGCGATCGGCGGAACCGACTCGAAATCGTGATGCGAGAGAACGACGCGGTTGCGGTGAGGCTCGAGCTCCGCTGGGATGCGCTCGGCCAGTTCGAGGTCGACGAGCTCGAAGCCGGCAGCGATGGCGCTGGTCAGCTCGGAGATGTTGATGTCAGCTCCCCCGGCCGTCTGCCGCCGCGTGAACAGCAGCGGCTTTTTTGTCGCGGAGCGTACTTCCGCAAGGAGTCCCGTCGTGGCCATGGGCAGGCGGTCGAAGCGAATCTCGATGCCGTCGATTCCTGCCGGAGCATCCGCCAGCGCTTCGAGAGTGCGCTCGATGGTGGGTTCGGCAATCGTCAGAAATGTTTTCGACATAAAAAAACCTCTTCCCGGCCGGAGAAGAGGTCATTCGAGATTCCGAAAATACTGCGCCCCTCACACCGTCCGGGACGCGTCATGGCACGCCCTCAGTCGCTGCAATGCCACCAGGTGCGATGGAGGGAACCGGCCGATGCGAGCTTCATCGGCGAAACCTTAAGCGGGATCACGCCGGTTGTCAACCGGGGGTCAACCTTCCCCTCTCCCGGCGGGAGAGGGGTCAGGGGGGCATATGCACTAACTTAGATCGTAGCGTCTTAGAAAGACTAATGTGGAATGTTGAAATTGTGAATGCTGAATGTTGAATGGGGCACCGGTCTTCATTCAACATTCAGAATTCACAATTTCAACATTCAACATTCGGTTCTCTCGTCCCGGTTCGACTATCAAAGTTAGTGCATAAGGGGGCAAAGGGTGAGGGAACTCCGTTGGCGAGTGCCATCACCTGGTGATGTGATTCGCGATACACTTTCATGATCCAACTCAGTGTCTCTATGAAAGTGCCACAACGGGCGATCCCAGCGCTGAACCGAGGGGCCGAACCCATGAAGAAACAGATCGCCGCCGCCATCACTCTTACGACCATGCTGGCCCTGCCGTCGACCGTACTCGCCGCAGACGGCCCGGAAGTGTTCAAAGCAAGGTGCTCCGTCTGCCACGGTCCTGACGGCTCAGGCAAGACCCCCATGGGTAAGAAGCTCGGCCTGAAGGATCTGCGCTCGCCCGAGGTCAAGAAGCAGGGCGAGAAAGGTTACGTGAAGATCATCTCAGAGGGCAGAGGGAAGATGCCTGGGTTGAAGTCAAAACTCTCCGCGGAAGAGATCACGAAAGTCGCAAAACACGCCCTCGGGTTGAAGTAGTCGCCTTCTCACCTCGCGCACCTCATACGTTCCAAACGTCGCCGTCGCACGTCGCCGTCGCACGTCGTACGTCGCCGTAGCCGTAGCCGTCTAGCGCCTGAAACGCCCGCGAGTCATGCGAGGCCATGGTCTCGCGCATAGCTCATCAAGGCATAGCGTCCGTCGATCTGCAGCTTCTCGTAGATGCTGTGCAGGTGAAACTTCACGGTGCCTTCCGTGATCTCGAGGCGGTTGGCGATCTCCTTGTTCCTCAGGCCGGCGGCGACCATTCGCGTGACTTCGATCTCCCGCGGAGTGAGCATCGAAGACGACGTCGCCACGGCCTGCTCGCGCTGAAGAACCAGACGGAGCGCTCCCGCGATCGCTTTGCCATTCCAGCTCTGCTGGCCATCTGCCACCTGACGGACGCTCTGAGCGAGCAGGCGCGGGGCCGACTCCTTGAGAACGAGGCCGCTCGCTCCGAGGCGAAAGGCCTCAAGCAGGCGCGCATCATCGAGAGATGCGGTCAGCAGCACGACATTCACCGCGCTTCCTTTCTCGTGCAGTTTGCGCAGGACCTCGATGCCGTCGAGCCCGGGCATCCTCACGTCGAGGACGAGAACATCGGGCTGGTATTTCTCGACCGCGCTAAGGGCCTCTTTGCCGTCCGAGCATCTCGCGACGAGCTCACAGTCGGGCTCATTGCGGAATAGTTGCTCGAGGCCGTCGAGAATGAACGGGTGATCGTCGGCGACGACGATCCGTATCGTCATCGGGCTTCCTCCTGTATGGGGACGCAGGCCTCGATCGTGGCGCCTGAGGGCGAGGATTCGATCGTCATCGTCCCACCGAGATTGCGAACGCGTTCCTTGAGGCTCCGCGGCCCGATACCGGCGCGCTCGAGAGCTGCGAGGTCTCGCCGGCCGATGAATGGGAATCCGGAACCATTGTCTGCGACCCGAAGATCAACACTTGCGTGATTCGTTGCGACTGTCACGATCACCTTTGACGCACCGCCATGTCGTGCAGCATTCGAGAGCGATTCGTTGATGATGCGGCAGACCTCCCAGGCAATCCTCGTCTGCGCCGCGACGGGCTGGCCCATCTGGACGACGACCTCCATACCCCACTCGAGAGTGAATCGCTCGCGCATGCGCTGAAGCTCAGATTGAAGCACCTCTTTTCCTTCGCGCCGGTCGTCCGGGCGCAGTTCACGCACAAGCGTCCTGAGCTCCCGCTGATCATGCTCGAGAACTCTCTGAACGTGCCCGAGCTGCCTGGCCGCATCCGACTCTGCCGGGAACAGCGTGCGAAGTGAATGGAGCCGCAGGCCGACACCCGCGAGAGACTGAACGATTCCGTCGTGAAGGTCGCGCGAGATGCGGAGACGCTCTTCGGCGCTCGCAGTCTGCCGGACCTGCCGTACGAAAAAGAACTGCTCGAGCGTCGCGAGCACCAGCCGGCCGACGATATGAGCCAGCGCGAGATCGTCGCCCGTGGCGTTTCGGACATCCGCGATCACCATGCGTGCGGAAATCGTCTCGCCGTGAAGAGAGACGACAATCGCGCCGCCCAGACCGAACCGCTCGCGTGCCGACGGGCCAAGGGGATCCCCGCTCGCCTCCCCGACGGTCGATTGCGCCGGGTTGTAAACGAGGAGGGAGTCGGCGCCTTCGCGTACGAGAAATGACCCCTCGAGAAACTGATCGCCAGGAGCATCGAGGGTCCCGGGCGGCAGCTTCTGAATCATGAACTCTCCCTTCGAGACGATTGCAACCCACGTCCACGGCTCCTCATTCTCCTCCCACAACAGAATGAGCCGATCAGCGCGAACCACCGAGGCGGCATAAAGAAGCGTGCCGTGGAGAACCTCGTCGATTCGCGAAGCGAGCCCGCGCGGCCATGCCGCAAGCGCGGAAAGTTCGGTTCGAAGACTTTCCTGATAGAGACCGAGATAGATCAGGAGCGCGGCAGTCACTCCCAGATATGCCAGACGGATCAGGACGCGGCTCGCCCCGAACTCCGAATCTCCGACTGATGCCATCAGCGCCATGAGCGAATAGATCGCCATCGCGGTCAGGCCCGTGGCGAGAACACCGCGCCACGAGAAGCGGAGCGTCGCGCAGAAAAGCGAGAAGACGAAGTAGAGAAAGAACGGACTCGCAGGACCCTCCGTCAGGTAGACGAAGATCGAGAACATGACAAGATCGAGTACGTGGGAGAGGAGACGCATGCGAGCGGAAGGGACCGCCGATCTCATCGCGATCACCGCGACGACCATCGCGTAGAGGGTGAAGATCACCAGCAGGCTGTACGTCGCCCGCTGAAACTGCGCCGGAGTGGATGGCTCGATGTAGACCGCGCCAAGGGAGGAGAGGGCGAGCACGAGCCTGCCGATCGCGATCAGGCGTTCAGCTCGCGCGTGCGGCGTGTAACTCGTCGTGCTCTGTTCACTCACCCTGGTGCCAACCTATCGTCCCGGCGATCCTCCGGCCCCCTATCGAAAGTCGAGGAAACCTCACCCGAAGAGAAATGCGAACAGACCGGTGTCCTCTCTAGACTGCGCGCACTTACCCGAAACCAGTCACACTCTCACGACGAGGACGAAAATGCGCAAACGGGCCCTTTTGCTGATTGTTTCATGTCTCTGCATCCTGGCGGTGGCCGGCTGCCGTTCACGCCGCGCTACAACCCCGCAGACGACGCCACCTCCGGTCGAATCCACTGCGCCCCAGCCATCGCAGGGCGTACCTTCCACAGACACCGACTTTGTCACGCCGACGCCTGATGCGGATGTTCTGAGCGGAGACATCGTCGAGGCGAACCGCATCGCGCGCCAGCGTGGCTGGATCCGTGACGCCTTCTTCGCGTACGACGCATCGACGCTCGATTCCTCGGCGCAGGAAGCTCTCCGCGCCTCGGCAACGTGGCTGCGAGACAATCCCCAATTCCGTATCCGCATCGAAGGACACTGCGACGAGCGGGGAACCGAGCAGTACAACCTCGCGCTCGGAGATCACCGCGCCGAAACTGCAGCCTCGTACCTCGCCACCCTCGGCGTCGACCGCAGCCGCATCGAAACCATCAGCTACGGCGAGGAGCGTCCTTTCGAGCAAGGGTCGAATGAGAGCGCATGGGCACAGAACCGCCGCGCCCACCTGGTGCTCTCCGGAAGAATCCAATAGGAAACGTCCGTCCGGGTTTGCTCACCACCAAACCCGGCGGGTGGCGCGTGCCGGCGACGCCTCTACGCCGGCACGCGCGTTTTTCCTGTTCCCTCGGAGATCCATGCAACCCGACACGATCAGCCAGGTCATCGAGAGAATGCAGATGATCGAGTCCGACGTGGCCTCTATCAGACAGGCTGTCGAGTCCGAAGATCTCGGGACCAGCGACAGGCGTTACCTTTCGCGGTGCTTCGATCTTCTCAACATGGAGCTCCACGCGCTCAAACAGTATCTCATCGGCCTCGGCTGACCGAGGCACTTCTGTTTCCCTCGACGTGACTCCCAACGTCCATCGCGTCGCGCCTTTTTCCCTCTCCCCGCGGGAGAGGGGACAGGGCATATGCCTACCTTTAGACGTAATGTCTTGAAAAAGACGAATGTTGAATGTTGAAATTGTGAATGTTGAATGTTGAATGGGGCACCGGTCTTCATTCAACATTCACAATTTCAACATTCAACATTCGGCCTCTTTTCCCGGTTCGACTGTCAAAGTTACTGCATATGGGGGTCAGGGTAAGGAGCCCTCGCCTCTACCATTCACAAATTTGTTGCTTGCCGCAACGATCTTCCCGGCCCCATATTGTTGCGTATGACAACGACTCCCTTCCAGAACTCCGCCATCCTCCGCGAAGTTGCGCGACTCTACATCCGCCAGCAGAGGGAATCGGTCGCCTGCTGCGA
>JBGSYJ010000257.1:0-1729 GCA_041750915.1 Thermoanaerobaculia bacterium
TGGCGACACAGCATTTCTGCATGAAGTGCTCGTCCGGCAGAATTTCTCGCGATTCGTAAAGGCGTGGGATCACGCGAATCCCTGGTGGTACTACTTCACCTACCTCATAACCGACTACGCGCCATGGTCCGTGTTGCTTCCAGCCGCGCTCGTCGTGCGGGGAGTGTCGAAAGCGGATCGCCGCCTGAGCTGGATGAGCTGGATCTGGATTGCCTCGATCGTCTTCTTCTTCTCCCTTGCGGACAGCAAGCGCGCGCCTTACATCCTGCCGATCGCACCTGCCGTCGCCGTGCTTGCAGCGTCAGTCGTCGATCGCTGGGCGAGCCGCGAAATGTTCGCTCGACGTGCGCGGATCGCTGCGACTGCAGCCCTCTCCGTGCTTATCCTTGCCATTCTTGCAGGCGGTGCGTATGGGGCGTTCCAATACTCGGAGATCCCCGTCGAGTTGCAGACAGTGGCCGTTCCGTTCGTGATGTTTCTATTGATCTCGGCATCACTTCTTCTGTTCGCTCTGATGCGATCGGACGCGACGCGGAAGTGGGTTCCCGCGGGGTTGTGGTCGGTTGTCCTCGTCAGTTACTTCGCCGCAGCGATCTGGATTCTTCCCGCCGTTGATCCTCTCAAGTCTGCGAGGGGCTTTGCCACGTCGATGAACGAGCATATCAGCCTCGAGGAGGGAACCATCGCTTCGTATCGGCTTTGGAACTGGCGCGCGGGCTACTCCTATTACGCAGGGCGCACCATCCCGAATCTCGAGGAGCCGGCAACTCTCCTCGCATTCTGGCGCGCAAACGAAGATGCTATGGTCCTAGTTGAAGAATCCCATCGGCGTGAGCTGCAGGCGTTGATACCCGACGAATCGCTGGTCCACCAGCAACAGATTGGCGGAAGAACGGCCTCGCTGTTCGTGAGAAACCCGCGCTACTCCCCCACCTCCGGCGGTGCGATGCGCGTCTCCATGAAACCGGGAGCGAAGGACTCAGCGCGCCTGCGTTGAGCGATCAGAATTCCGAATGCTCCCAATCTAGTTCTTGAGGAGAGTGTCATGCGAGTTCTCGCTTCACTGATCGGGATCATCATGGTGACCGCAGCATCACCGTCCTTTGCGCAGGAGCGTTTTGATGCAGGTGTGCGCATCGGGCTGGGACTCGCCGCCGGCGTACCCGCCAATGACATGCCGGGCCAGGGGGTGTTCGGCCATTATCGACTGACCGATCACTGGGCTCTCGGGCTTGCTCTCGACACAACGGAGTTCGACTTCGAGGAGCCAGCGAAACGGCTTCGGCTCCCGGTCGGACCGGACGACGAAGTAGTCGACACCAAGGCGAAAGCGACGATCGTGTCTGCATGGCTGGAGCGGCGCTTTCCACGCGACCGCTCGCGCGGCGAGTGGTTTGTGGGCTCCGGCCTCGGCGTTTCCTCGCTCGACGTCCCGGACGCAAGAGGATCGCTTCCCGGCGGAGGATCGTTCGACATCGTCACCGACGGCGGAACCGAGTATCTGGTTACAGCCCTGGGCGGCCGACGTTACCGTCTGGGAAACCGGTGGTCCATCGAGCTCGGGCTGCGCGCCGAGCAGCACTTTGCGGATTGGAAACTGGAGGATCGCGTCTCCGGAGCCACACGCACGATCGACGACTACTTTGCGTACGGCGCACACCTCGGGTTCTCGATCCGTTTCTGAACGGGAGATGTCATCCTGAGCGCAGCGAGATCTCGGAACTGGCGA
>JBGSYJ010000258.1:0-18055 GCA_041750915.1 Thermoanaerobaculia bacterium
CCCCCCCCCCCCCCCCCCCCCCCCCCCCCCCCCTCTCACCCACCCGCGCTTGCTCGGGATGACAAGTTCTTCAGGACCTGCCTGAGGTTTCTCGGAGGTGATCCTTCCATGCACTATCATCGCGATCTGTGAACACCATCGTGCGCGTCCTCGCCCTGATCCTTCCCCTGCTGACCGGCTGCCGGGAAACGGTGTATGTTTCGGCGGCGGAAACCGCTGCAGCACCGAACTGCGCTTCGAACGCGGAAGGACCGTATCGCGTTGCGCACGTGAGCGACGCCGATACGATCGCCGTTCGGATCGATGGCCGCAAACCCCAGACCGTGCGCCTGATCGGCGTCGACTCGCCAGAGATCGATGGTCCGTATCGCCGCGCTGATTCGGGCGGCGTCGAAGCGAAAGAGTTCGTCAGCTCGCTGCTCGCGGACTCCGACGTCTATCTGGAATCTGATCCCGCCCAGGGAACCCACGACCAGTACAAACGCCGGCTTGCATACGTCCATCGCGCCGATGATTGTCTGTTCATCAATGCGGAGATCATTCGAAACGGACACGGCGAGAGCTATCGAAAGTTTCGCTTCCGCCACCGCGATCTCTTCCAGCAATACGAACGCGACGCGCGGATGAAGCAGCTCGGCATCTGGAGTCGCTGATTCAGGAGCTCCAGAATCCGACCCGATTCACAAACTCTTCGAATCGGGGGTGATCCCTCAGAGCGTCAAATCGAGGATCGAATCGAGTGGTGAGCAGCCACGGTGCACGTTCCCCGAGGGCGGTATCCAGCCAGTCGAGCGACCGCTCGACATCGCCGAGGCCGGCATGAATCACCGCGGGAGCAAATGCTGAGGAATAGCGAGATGCGCGCGCTGTGTCGAGAGACGCCAGGACTGCGCGCGCTTCCTTCTCCTCACCGAGCTTTGCGAGTGCGAACCCGAGGGATGCCGCGGCAATCGTCGAACCACCGCCAAGATCGAGGGCGATCCTGCAATGCTCGACGGCCTCCTCCGGGTGTCCCGAAACGGAAAGGGCGACGCCCAGATAGTTTCGAAGTGGCATGAAGTTCGGCTCCAGCTCGAGCAGCCCACGATAGATCGCGATCGCCTCGTCGAATCTTCGCCGGTAGTAGTGTGGGAGCCCCAGAGCTACGTTGAGGATCGGATTGAGAGGGTCGAGCTGCTGCGCTTTGGTAATCTCCAGCTGACCCTGGTCGAACTCACCGCGGAACACCATGAGAAGCCCCATCCAATGATGCGCCACGCCATAGTTCGGGTTTGCGGCGAGCGCGCGGCGATAGTAGGAACACGCTCGACTGAAATCGAAATCATGCTCACCGCTGACGAAACCGAGTGACGTTAGTGCCTCTCCGGAATCAGGATCCAGAGAGAGAGCCATCTCGGCGGCGGCCCTGGCACGCGGGAAGACGTCGCCCGGCAGCATCACCTCGAGAAAGCCCATGTACGAGAGGCCATCTGCCAGTCCGACATAGGCCGGAGCCATGAGCGGGTCGAGATCGATGGCTTTCTGGAAGCTCTGGATCGCGATCTTCATCGAGGGGCCTGTTCGACGATTCCATTGATGTCGTCCGACGAGATAGTATCGAAGCGCTTCCGGGTCCTGCGAGACCTGACTGACGGCCGGCAGCGATTGGGAGCTGCGGAAATGGCGGGGAATCGCAATCTTCATTTGCTCATGGAGATTGACGATCCCCGACTCCGGTTCCTCGAGTCTTGCGCTCCAGAGTCGCTCTCCCGTGGAAACATCCACCAGCTCGAGGCTCGCGATGATTCGGCCGCCGCGTCGTTGCAGGTAGCCGGTGAGCACCGAATCGACACGCAACGTGCGACCGAAGACCGCGGGGTCGGGCTCACCCTTGTAGCGGAAGACCGTGCTCCTGGCCATGACTTTCAAGCCTGATATTCGAGAGAGGGTATCGATCGCGGTATCAGTCAGCGACTCGGCGACGTATTCGGCTTCTTCGGTCGCCGAATCAGCCGAGAGCGGCATCACCGCCACCGAGGAAGGCGGGCCGGTCGTGAGCCCCTCCGCCGGCTTCGACGGCTGAGCTTCCATTACGGCCGTCTCCTCCCCGCGGGCAAAATCGACCCGTATCCCCGAGCTCACCTTGTTGAGGTCGGCGAGCACCTGCTTCATGTCGCCGTAGCGCCCGGTCCTGTCTTTCGAGAGTGATCGGGTCAGGATCGGTCGCCAGTCGCGCGGTACACCTTCGAGCGCAGGCTCGTCGAAGAGGACCGCCGCGATCGTCGCCGTAACGGAGGGTCGGCTGAACGGACAACGGCTCGTAAGAAGCTCGAAAAGGAGAACCCCGAAACTGAAAATGTCCGATCGCTCGTCCAACTCGCCGGCGCTGATCTGCTCGGGTGACATGTAGCTGGGCGTTCCGACGACCTGTCCCGTCTGAGTGAGGCGCGAAAGGCCCTCGCTCTCTGCAAAGCTTGCGAGCCCGAAGTCGAGGACGATCACACGACCCGATGGAGTGAGCATGATGTTCTGCGGCTTGATGTCGCGATGAAGAATGCCGCGCGCGTGAGCTGCTTCGAGGGCTTCGCAGACCTGGCGCGCCACGCCCTGAACCTCGTCGAGCGACATCGGCGAGTGACGGAGACGGTCGGCCAGCGACTCGCCCTCGACGTACTGCATCGCGATGTAAGCCTCGCCGCCGTCCTCAGCAACGTCGTAGACGGTACAGACGCCGGGATGATCGATCGCCGCGGCCGCTCGGGCCTCTCGCAACAATCGTTTGCGCGCCATGGGGCTTGCCTCATGGGCCGACCCGATCACTTTGACCGCTACTTTCCGCCCGAGCCGATCATCCTCCGCGAGAAAGACATCACCCATGCCACCTGAGCCAAGTCGCTTGATGAGGCGGTAGTGGCCCAGTCTCCGATTGGCGAAGTCTCGCGTTTCCATCTGTGACCGCAATCATATTGCAGAGCAACGACTAAGGGCTCTTCCGGCCAACTTTTCGGGCCCGGGGACTACCACCGAACAAATTTTCAGGGATATGATCTCCCCGTGAGCTCACCTACCCTTTCGCCAACAGCTGCCGCTGCATCACCGAAACGCCCGTTCGAGGCCCACGGCGTCACGCACATCGGACTCAAGCGCGAGAAGAACGCCGACCAGTTCCTCGTCGGGGAAATTCAACGCATCCTGAGGGTCAGGAGCACCAGCCTCCAGACCGAAAGGACACGGTCCGTGGGGACCGGGCCTGCCGGTTACCTGCTGGTCGTCGCTGACGGCGTGGGAACCTCCCTCGCGGGCGACCAGGCTAGCGCCATTGCAGTCGAGACGATGATCAATCACATCACTGCCGCGATGCAGCTCTCCAAGCGCGGTCTCTCCCTCGAGCAGGATCTCCTGAACGAATTCACAAAAGCGATCGTCGGTGCACACGCGAGACTTCTCGAAGAAGCCAAGACGAATCCTGCGCTCAAGGGCTGGGCAACGACCCTCACCATGGCCTACACGCTGGGAAACCGGGCCTACATCGGGCATGTGGGCGACAGCCGCTGTTACCTGGTGAGCAAGGGCGTCGCGCGTGCGGTCACGAAAGATCAGACATTTGCCCAGGTTCTCATCGATCAAGGCGTTCTAACCCGCACAGCGGCCGAAGGCTCTCGCTATCACCACGTTCTCGCCAGTGTCGTGGGAGGAAGCGACGATCCGGAAGTGCTCTCCTACATGCTCAGCCTCGAGAGCGGAGAGACGATCGTGCTCTGCACCGACGGACTCTTCAAGCACGTGAGCGACGAAGAGATCGGACAGCTGGCTGGCAGCGGGACCGTGGAAACAGCCGCGCAAGCCCTCGTCGACGCAGCGTTGCGCGGCGGGGGATCGGACAACATCACGGTGATCGTCGGTCGCTTCCAGGATCACGACGCCGTCGACGACGATCTCGGCGACAAAACGGTGGTAACGCGCGAGAATCCGACCGGGGCGTTCGATCTCGATTCCGGCGATGAAACGGTTGCGCAGCGGAGCGGCAATGCCGCAACACTCGAGACCGAAATGGGTGACGAGACGCTTGTCCTGCGCGGGACAGAGCTCAAACCGAAGTCCTGACTCGTGCGGCCTCAAAAGCGAGGCAGGGGATGCGATCCCCCGCCTCACAAGCTGAGAAATTCAGCGACACCATGAGAAGGGCTGCAAGGTTGCTGGTTCTAGTCCCGAACGTTACGAACGAGAATGATCCGGTCGGCGAGATACGCCGAGCCTGACCGTCTGACCTGAACGTCCACCACGTCGCCACGCTCGAGGTTTGTCGGAGGCGAGAGTCTGCCCTGATACTCGACCATGGTGTTGTTGTCGTACTGGAGCAGAACGGTGCTGGAGTTCGAACCACCGGTCACGAACCCGGAAGCCCACCTTGCCTGCTCGAGCTCGATGGTGCGACGGCTGGTGTCGACATTTCGGACAGTTCCCCGCAGATTCGACTGCGTGGTTCCGCCGACCGACCCTCCATCGCTGACGCTTCGAATCACGTCGATCCGCTGCGCGAGCATCCGGCCGCTGCCGAGATCCCGCACGGTGAGCTCGACCTCATCGCCCCGCTGGAGATCCTCAGGGCGGTACTGTCGGCTGTTGTATGTGACCGGAGTGTTGGCGTCGTACTCGACAACCACCGCGCCGCTGTTGTATCCCCGATCGACTTCAATCGTTCTGCGGCTGGCATCGATGTATCGCACCGTGCCGCGGACCGTGGTGTTGTAGGCTCCCGTTCCTGAACCGGAACCCGATCCCGATCCTGTCGCCGAGTTGTAAAGGACGGTCATCGAGTGTGCGATCAACTGATTTCCCGACTGCTGGAGCCTCACTGCAATTTCATCACCCCGTTCGAGGTCCTCAGGACGGTAGTTCCTCCCCTGATATTCGACCGGAGTCTGCGCGTCGTAGTAAACCCGGGCGGTTTGTCCGCGCGAGGAGCCGTCCTGAAGACGCGTTTCGTAGCCGCTGACATTCGTCAGATCGACGAAACGGTTGCTCGTGTCCACGAAGTTGACGGTGCCGCGAATGTCACCTGAGGACGTCGGCTGGCTGTTTCCTCCGCCGCCGAGAATGTCCCCTAAACCGCTCGATCCGCAGCCCGCGAGCAGTACCATCGCGAGTAGCGCCGTTGTAATCGTTCCTGCTTTTCTGGTTCTCATCGTGATCCTCCTGATTCACGATGATGCAGAGCAGAAACCATGCCCTCAGCCCTTTTTCTTCTGCGGCCGGAACGGCCAGACCCACGAACCGAAGGCCGGGATCTGCCTGGTCTGAACCCAGAGCTTTCCGTTCCCGCTGAACCGGCAGACGAGCCCTTCGCCCGAAAGGAAGAGCGACTTGTACCCTCCGATCGGACCTACGGTGTAGGTGAGGCCCTCGGTAAACGCAACGATGTAGCTGGTGTCGACCACGTAACTTCCGGCGACATCAATCTCGATGAGCGCTCCGAACGTGTTGAACCAGAGATCGCCAGTCCCCGAGCAGCGGATCAGAAAGAGTGATTCGCCGGAGAAGAATCCCTTCACGAGTCCCTGCCACTTCGATTCGACATTCACTCCGGGCGACGACGCGACATACGCGGAGTTCTGAAGGTACATCGTGTCGTTGTCGAGGTAGACATGATCCATGTCGCCCGGAGAGCCGGGAGCAATGGAGATCTCCCCCGGGCCGCCGTCAGGGGTGAACTCGTTGATGAAAAGCGACTCGCCCGTGAGGAACCGGCTGAATCCTCCCTTCATCTTCGTCTTCATCTTCATGTTCGTGCTCATCGCAGCCATGGCAGATGCTTCGACCTTCAAAGTCTGGTTCTGAGCGACCTGCACCGTGAGGAAGCTGAAGTCCGGCCGGGCATCGAACCGATAGCTGTACTCCGATTTCGTCTTGTCCATGATTTCCCCTTCGCGCTATCGCGGCCGCAGAAGCGGTCCGATTTCACGGCCGAAGCCGGTGGGATTGTGGGACTGGCACCATACGGTGCCGCGTCCCTTGAATTTGCAGACCAGACCCTCGCCGCCGAGAAATGACGACATCCAGCTCTTGCCGGCCTTGGTGATCGAGAAGTCGAGCGTCTCATTGAAGGCGACGATGTGTCCCGTATCGACGATCGTCTCGCCGTTGACCTCAATCGGATAAATCGCACCGAAGGAATTCACGACGACCTTGCCGGAGCCTTGGAGATTCACCCAGAACATACTCTCGCCCGAGAGGATCGACTTGAATCCCTGCCATCCCATGTCGATCGAAACGCCCTGTTCGGAGGCGACGTACGATCCGCCCTGCACGATCAGATTTTCGTTCTTGAGCTCGTACTGCATCATGTCGCCCGAGAGCGTGGCCGCCACCCAGACCTCACCACCGGCAGGGCCCGCCGCGAAGTGATTGACGAAGAAGGACTCACCCGCAACCAGCCGCTTGAGACCCTTGAGCATGCCGCCGGCGCCCCTGCTCATTGTCGATGTGGAGATGCTGACGCTGCCGCTCATCGCGATCATCGCGCCGCCCTCGGCGGTCACCGTCTCACCGGGATTCAGTCGGATTCGGGCAGCCGCATTTCCCGGACCGTGTACGATTTCGATATCCATCGTTCTCTCCTAGATCTTCGGGTTGAGCCAGCTCGCGAAACCGCTCATGCTGCGCGTCTGCATCACGATTCGTCCCTCGCCTTCAACCCGCGTCACGAGACCTTCTCCGCCGAGGAAACTGGCGAACAGGCCACCCGCGAGCTGCGTACGCAACTTCATCTGCGGGTCGTAGGCAACCAGATGGCTGCTGTCAACGATGTACTCACCGCGGATCTCCTTGTCGACAAGCCCGCCGTACGCGCCGAACCACAACGTTCCGGTTCCGCTTACCACGAGCTTGAATAATCCCTCGCGGCCGATGAACGAGCTGATTCCTGCGTACTTGAGCCCGAGTTTGAGTCCGGGGGTCGAAGCGATGTAGGCGCCGGGCTGAAGACAGATGCTTCCACCGTTCAGTTCCATCTGGCGGATGTCTCCTGGAGTTTTCTGCACCAGCGTGAGGCGCCTGATCTCGTTCGTATTGTTCTTGAACTCATTCACGAAGAACGACTCACCTCCGAGAAACTTCTTCGCCACTGCTGACAGGAAGCCTCCGTTGGTTTTCGCCGTCAGATCGAGGTCCGCGGCCATACTCGACATCGAGTCCGACTCCGCGATCAGCACGTCGCCGGGTGACAGATCCGCTTCGATGTATGCAAACGCCTGTGATCCTCTGATGGTTGCCTGCATGAATCCTCCCCTCAGCGGGCCTCGCCAATTGCGGCCGCCAGCTTCTTCATATCGAGTTCAATCGGACGAAACTCCGTCTCCTTACCTATTCGATCCACTTCAGCAGTCAGATGTTCGATGCGCCGGGACGTTGCCGGATGCGTGCTGAGGAGAGCGAGCGCCTCCCCGGCAGCCGCCATCCCCGACTCCTGCTCTTTTGCCTTCATTTTATCGAAGAACGAGAGCATACCGCGCGGATCAATCCGGGCGACCTGGAGAAACGCAAGTCCCCGCTCATCCGCTTCGCTTTCCGCATCCCGTGAAAAACTCATGGTGAGCAGTCGCGCTCCCCCGTCCGCGGCCACGGCGATCAGACCCGACACGTCACCGAAGAGAGCCTGCACGAGCGCAAACACGCCGATCGTGCTGATGATCTGCTGGAGGGAATGCTGCTCGGTGACGTGCGCGATCTCGTGCGCCATCACACCGGCGATCTCTTCCCCACTTTCTGCCTCGAGAAGAAGTCCGGTGTTTAAGAGCAGGTGCCCGCCTGGAAGTGCAAACGCGTTGACCGTCTCATCGTCGATCACGTGGATGCGGAACGTCTGCCGGAGCTCCGCTCCTTCAGTGAGCCTCCCGAGGATTTCATCGAGAGGCTCGGTCACTTTTCTGTTCGTGATTGTGGAACTGGTGAGCAGAATCTGGCGCAGTGCAACGTCGCCCAGCTTCTCCTCGACCTGCGGTGGCACGCGGCGCACGACCATCCGTACGAGCGGATCCTTCAGAATCACCAGGCCCCATAACGCAGCAAGGATGACTGCAACCACGGCGAGAGCGGAAGCGATACGTTTCCGCCTGCCCGATCGAATCTTCCGGATCATTGCGGCTGTGCCCTGATGTTCTCTGAAACCCGGGTCGTCGAGCACGTTGCGGTCCGAGGTGTAGATCGACCACTCCGGGTGTCGAGGGTGAGCGAAGAAGATGAGCCGGTCTTCGGCACCTCCGGCGCGAATCTCGATTCCGTCGAATGGAAGCGTCACCGTCTGACCCTCACCTTCGAAACGAATGGCGCCTCGCTGCACCCGGAGAGTGCCCGCGCACTTTCCTCCCTCGAACTGCGGGTGAAACGCCGCCGCCGCGTACGAGGTTTCGTGCGTGTCCATCGGGAGAGTGGGTATTGTATTCGAAAGGGTGCGAGAGGCGCGGCGAGGGAGCAGGAACGCGTCAGGATCGAGCGCCAGAAAGGCGCGACACGTCATTCTGGCGAGAGATGAACGAGCTTGTCATCCCGAGCCTGGTTGTGCGGGCGGGAGGGGCGAGGGATCTCCGGCGATGGTACAGAGTTGCCTATCGGTGTCCGCCACCACCCTGCTCCCTTAACGAATCAACAATGTACTACCGCCGGAGATCCCTCGCCCCTCCCTCACACCCACGCATGCTCGGGATGACAATCCTCCAGACCCTCAGTTCGCGCCATCGTGCAAAGCCCGGGGCCAGAACTCTACGCCGCGCCTGCGCGCGCCGGCGTTCCACCCCGCAGCATCTCGCGCGCCTCTCCAGGCGTCAGCCCCGTCTGCAGTCGAAACAATCTGCAGAAGTGCGCGTGATCTGAAAATCCCGTCGCATGCGCAATCACGCTGCTCCCGTGCGCCGTATCGGCGGGTGTGAAAGTCTCGCGAACTTTGGCGCCATTACCAGGTTCCCATAACGCCGGGAAGGCAGGATTTCGAGAGCGGGAGATCGGAATCTCCCGCTACCAGGAGCGTCCGTATTCGGACGCAACGTCCATTTTCGGACGCTCTCAGCGGAGCCTGATTTCGGCGAAGTTAGTAAGATTCAACAACTTGCATAGTGGCCCATCCATTGCCCCAGAACTCGTCCCATGGATCGAGATCTCACCTCTGCGGAGCGAAGTAGATTGCGCCTGCGCAGGAGCCTTCCCTGGGTGCTCGGGATCGCTGTGCTCTTCGTCGTGGTCTCCGGCGCGATCGCTCTGCTGGAGCCTTCGATCGATCCCGCGGACCTGACAATCGCCACGGTCGAGCGCGGCGCGATCCGGGAAACTCTGGAGGCATCCGGCCGGGTGGTCCCGGCCTTCGAGCTCGTTCTTTCGAGTCCGGTGGAGGCCCGCGTGCAGCGTGTCCTCCGTACGACCGGCGAAACACTCGAAGAAGGAGCGGTACTCGTGGAACTCGACGCGTCAGAATCGCGCCTGGGTCACGAGCGCATCGAGGAGCGCATCGCGCAGAAGCGGAACAGCCGCCAGCAGCTCGAGGCGGAGATCGCGCAGTCGCAATTGGCAAGCCGGAGCCGGATCGAACAGAAGCAGCTCGATGTAGAGATCCTCGGCTATCAGGCGGAGCAGAAGCGCACGCTCGCAAATGAAGGTCTGATCGCGGAGGAAGAAGCGCGAAGAACCGAAGTCGAGGCGAAGAAGGCCGCGATCGAACTGGGACAGTTGCGGCTGGCCGCGGAGAGCTCCGCGCGGACCGATCAGGCGAAACTCGCCGGCATCGACCTCGAGCTGGCAATCCTCACCAAAGAACGCGATCAGTCCTCGCGACAGCTCGAGCTCGCGGAGATGCGCGCGCCACGCCGCGGTGTCCTGACGTGGATCGTTCCGCAGGAAGGAGCGACGGTCGCCCGCGGCGAAGTGCTGGCAAGGATTGCCGACGTCAGCCGCTTTCGCATCGAAGGCACAATCTCCGACATTCACGCCTCCCGGATCGCGACCGGCATGGAGACGATCGTCGTGAGCGGCAACCGAAGAGCTAACGGCGTCATCGCATCGGTCGATCCGACTGTTCGCAACGGCGCCGTCAACTTCCAGGTCGAAGTTCCGGAGGACGCAGGGCTCGAGCTGCGAAACAATCTGCGCGTCGATCTCCACATCGTGCTCGCCTCACGGGAGAACGCACTCCGGTTGCCTCGAGGCCCGGGAATCGGAGAGGCGCGGCGTCAGGAAGTCTTCGTCGTCCGCGATGGCCGGGCGGTCCTGACCCCGGTCGAAACGGGACTCACCGGGCACGACGCGGTGGAGATCGTGTCGGGCGTTCGTGAGGGCGACCGGGTGATCGTATCCGACATGACGAGCCACCGAGGCTCACAGGAAATTCGTCTCGAAGGAGAAAAGGAATGATCGAGTTGCAGGAAGTTGAGAAGGTCTATCGCACGGACAGGGTCGAGACGCTCGCACTCGCGCAGATCAACATGTCGATCGCGCGTGGTGAGTTCGTCTCGGTTATGGGACCGTCGGGCTGCGGAAAGAGCACGCTGCTCAATCTCGTCGGTCTTCTCGACGCTCCGTCCGCGGGGCGTGTTCTTCTGGATGGCGCGGAAGTTGGCCACGGGAGCGACCGTTCCCTCGCGCGGCTCCGGAACAGCAAACTGGGTTTCATCTTTCAAAGCTTCCACCTGGTCGCGGACCTGAGCGTGATCGACAACGTGCAGATCCCGCTGCTTTACCGGGCTCTCACGACTCGCGAACGGAAATCGATGGCCACGGCAGCGCTCGAGCGCGTCGGCCTCGGATCGCGCGTTCATCATTACCCGTCGCAGCTCTCAGGAGGCCAGCAGCAGCGCGTCGCAATCGCACGAGCGATCGTCGGGCGGCCTGACATTCTTCTCGCCGATGAGCCCACGGGGAACCTCGACAGCAACATGGGCGACGAGATCATGTCGATCCTCCGCGAGCTGAACGAAGAAGGAACGACTGTCGTGATGGTGACGCACGACCAGCGGATGGCTGCGCAGACGCATCGAATCGTGCGCCTGTTCGACGGACGCCAGGTCAACTGAGGTGAGACGATGATCCGAAACTATCTATTGATTGCCTGGAAGGTCCTGCTGCGGAGGAAGTTCTTCACGTTCGTCAGCCTTTTCGGAATCACATTCACGATCGTCGTTCTGCTCGTGGTGACCGCACTGCTCGACCACATCTTCGCGCCTCACTATCCCGAATCGAACCTTGGCAGAACCCTCGGCGTCTACGCGGTCGTACAACAGGGCGATCAGTCGAAGCGAACCGGCTTCGCGGGCTACACGCTTCTCGAACGCGCTTTGCGCCAGCTCGAGAATGTCGAGCAGACCGCGATCATTCAGGCGCAGAACAAGGTCGCTTCCTACCAGGATGACGGACGCAAACTCGAGCTCTTCCTCAAGAGAACCGACGACGCGTTCTGGCGGATCATGACGTTCGACTTTCTCGAGGGCGGACCCTTCTCCGCATCGGACTACGAACAGGCGCGACCTGTCGCGGTCATCAATCAGTCGACTGCTGCCGAGATGTTCGGAGAGCGGTCCGCGCTGGGTCAGTCGATCGATGTCGACAACCAGCAGTTCCGCGTCGTCGGCGTCGTGCGCGACGTGCCGTTCCTGCGCGTGTTGCCATACTCCGACGTCTGGGTACCGCTCACGACCAGCCGAGGAGAACAGTGGAGGGAAGGGCTGAGTGGTTCGCTGTTCGGCATCGTGCTCGCACACGATCATTCGGACTTTCCGCGGCTGAAGCGCGAGTTCGCCGGCCGCGTGGCACAACTGCCGATCCCCGACAAGGAGTTCAAGACCGTGCGGGCCGAGCTCCGCACACTCTTCGAGTTCGTGGCCCTCGACCTGTTCGAGATCGGCGACACCTCGAGACTCCGCATGGTCATCGCAGTTCTGGCCCTGATGTTCATGGCGCTGCCCGCCATCAATCTCATCAACCTCAACCTGAGCCGCATCATGGAACGGCTCTCGGAGATTGGTGTCCGCAAGGCATTCGGGGCGACATCTCCCACCCTCATCGGTCAGTTCCTCGTCGAGAATGTCGTCCTCACGCTCGTCGGCGGGGCCGCAGGACTCCTCTTCGCCGGGCTGGTGCTTTCCGCACTCAACAACTCGGGATTCATCCCTTCCGCCGCGTTCTCACTGAATTTCAGAATCTTCGGATGGGGCCTGCTCCTGACGCTCGTTTTCGCCGTGGTGTCGGGCATTTACCCGGCGTGGAGAATGTCCCGGCTCCATCCGATCGAAGCACTCAAAGGAGACTCGCGATGATCCGCCACCTCATCCGAATGGTCTGGAACCGCAAGCGCACCAATGCCCTGATCATCTTCGAGATCTTCGCCGCATTTCTGGTGCTGGCCGTGACCCTGACCTTTGCGTTCTATTTCGCCCAGAGCTACCGCCGCCCGCTGGGCTACGAGTGGAAAGACGTCTGGCGCGTCTCCATCGATATCGGGCAGGCTTCGGACGATACCTGGTCGGAGGAAACTGTAAACCGTTTCGCGCAACTTCTCGTAGAAGTGAAGAGAATGCCGGAAGTCGAAAGCGTCGCAGGAATTCAGTATCCGCCCTATACAGAGGGGTCTTCGAGCTGGAGTGCGCCGGGGCAGCCGGAATTCCACAGGAACGAAGTCACGGATGACGTCTTCGAGGTCCTGCAGATCGATCTTGTCGAGGGGCGAGCGTTCAATGCCACGGATGATGCCCTCGCATGGACGCCGGTCATCATAGACCGCGACATGGCGAAAGCGGCATTCGGGAGCGGCAGCCCGATCGGAAAGCGCTTCGATCCAACCAGGCCTCCCGGCGCGCCTGAGCCGGAAGACATCCGCGTGGTGGGTGTCGTCTCGGACTTCCGGAAAGATGGAGAGCTCGAGGGGCCGCGAAACTACATGCTGCGACGTGTGAAGGTCGGCGACATCGAGAGCCGTCCGCCGCGCCATCTCGTGCTTCGAATGGCGCAGGGAACGAGGAATTTCGAACCGGAGCTATCCCGCCGGCTCGCGGCACTCGCGCCGGAATGGTCGTTCACGATTCAACCCCTGGAGCGGGCGCGGGACGCATCCCTCCGTCTTCAGCTCGCTCCCCTCCTCGTGGCGCTGGTGATCGCCGGGTTTCTCGTTCTGATGGTGGGACTCGGCCTGACCGGCATCCTGTGGCAGAGCGTCACCCGCCGAACTTCAGAAATCGGATTGCGTCGCGCCGTGGGAGCCAGCGCAGGGAGCATCCACACCCAACTCGTCCTGGAGATGGTGGTCCTCGTCACGATCGGAATCGTGCTGGGTGTGCTCGTCGTCGCGCAGCTTCCCCTGCTCGGCTCGCGCGAGCTGGCGTTCCTCGGTCCGGCGGCGATCCCGCTCGGAGCCCTCAGCTCAGCGGCCGTTATCTACGTAATTGCGGCACTTTGCGCAATCTATCCGAGCATTCTCGCATCGCGAATCCGGCCCGCCGAGGCCCTGCACTACGAGTAGAGTAACGAATGATGAAAAGCGGCACGACGATCCTGGTGGTTGACGACGATCCGTCCGTCGTCGAATCGCTGCGCATGCTGCTCGAGGATCATGGTCACAAGGTCCGTACTGCGCAAGACCCGGCGAGCGCACTTCTATCTCTCGATAACGGCGGCGTCGACCTCGTCATTCAGGACATGAACTACACCCGGCGGACAACGGGAGACGAAGGGCTTCAGCTCCTCGATCAGATCCACGTTTCATTTCCGCATCTTCCCGTGATTCTTCTCACTGCCTGGGGGTCGATCGATCTGGCTGTCGAAGGGATGAAGAAGGGTGCAGCCGACTTCGTCACGAAGCCATGGCAGAACGAGCAGCTACTTCGCTCGGTGGCAACGACACTCGATCTGAGCCTGCCCGGCGAGGAGACAGGCAACCCTCTGTCGAGAGAGATCATCGACGAACGGTGGGACTTTTCTAACATCGTCGGGGACGACCCTGCGCTTCTGAGAATCCTCGAGCTCGTCGGGCGCGTGGCGTCCACGGACGCCTCGATCCTGATCACCGGCGAGAGTGGCACAGGCAAGGAGCTGATCGCTGAGGCAATTCACCGCAACAGTCGCCGCAGGAACGGCCCGTTCGTCAAAGTGAATCTGGGAGGAATCTCCTCCACGCTGTTCGAGAGCGAAATGTTCGGTCATGTGCGGGGTGCATTCACTGACGCGCGCACCGATCGCAAGGGACGCTTCGAGATGGCAGACGGAGGCACGATCTTTCTCGATGAGATCGGCGAGCTTTCAACACCGGCGCAGGTGAAGCTGCTGCGTGTACTGCAGGACCGAACCTTCGAGGTTCTCGGTTCGAGCCGATCGCGCACCGTCGACGTCCGGGTCGTCTCGGCGACCAATCGGGATCTTGCCGCCCTCGCCGCCACCGGGGAGTTTCGCGAAGACCTCCTCTATCGGCTGAACCTGATCACCATGCATCTGCCTCCGCTTCGCGAACGGCGCGGAGACATCACCCTGCTCGCGCGTCACTTCCTCGCCTGCTGCTCGGAGACCTACCAGCGCGAGGCAAGATTCTCCGCGCGTGGGCTCGACTGGCTGCGCACGCGTGCCTGGCCGGGAAACATCCGTGAGCTGCGGCAGACGATCGAGCGCGCCGTGCTGGTGAGCGACGCATCGAAAATCGGACCGGAGGAGCTCTCACGTCCGGAGCAGCGCGAGCGAACCGCATCATCCGCACTGCCCGGAGTGGGCGAAATGACCCTTGGACAGATTGAGCGTGCGATGATCGAGAAATCACTGGATCACCATGCGGGAAACCTCACCCGCGTCGCAGAGTCACTCGGACTCAGCCGGCCCGCTCTCTACAGGAGAATGGAAAAGCACGGCATCCGCGCGGAATGAGCTTCCAGAGAATTCAGAATTGAGAATTCAGAATTCAGAAAACAGGGGTGGTGGCTTTCTGAATTTTGAATTCTCAATTCTCAATTGCTTCCGAAAGCCACAATGACGCTCCGTCACAAAATTCTCATCTATCTCGCACTCGTGCATGTCGTCCTGCTTGCGCTGGCGATGCCGCTGTTTCGCGCGGATCCCCTCTGGTTGCTGATTTCTGAGCTCGGCTTCCTTTTCTCCCTGGCCCTCGGGTGGTATCTCGTTCGAAAGTTCTTCGTGCCGCTGGAGCTCGTCCGGACCGGGACCGATCTGTTGCAGGAGCGCGACTTCACGACGCGCTTCGTCGAAACCGGACAACACGAGATGGATGCGCTGATCCGCGTCTACAACTCGATGGCCGACACGATGCGCGAGGAGCGGCTGCGTGTTCAGGAACAGTCTTCGCTCACTCTACGAATCGTGCAGTCGATGCCGGCAGCCGTGGTCGTGTGCGATTTCGACGGAAAGATCGAGATGCTGAATCCCGCTGCCAGACGTCTCGCCGGTGACGCCGAAGTCGTCGGCCGGAAACCGGATGAGCTCGAACACTATCCGCCTTTCGGCGCGCTCAGTTCACTCCAGGCGGGCGCGTCGATGGTCATTTCGTCCGGGGCCAGAAGATTCCGCTGCGCGCGCATTGACGTTCACGACCGGAGCTTCGGGAGGAGCTGGTACCTCATCGACGAGTTGACGCGCGAGTTGCGCGCGTCCGAGAAAGCGGCATACGAAACGCTCATCCGCACGATCTCTCACGAGGTGAACAACTCCGTTGGAGCGATCTCGTCGATGCTCGAATCGCATCGCACGCTCGAAGAATCGGAGCGGATCCGCCAGATCTTCCGCATCTCCTCCGAGCGGCTTCGGAACCTGAGCAGTTTCGTGAACGACTACGCAGAGCTGGTGAGGATTCCTCCTCCTGATCTGCGTCCTGCCGATCTCAACGAAGTCGTTGGCGATGTCCTGTCGCTCTACGGAACGTCCGACGGAATCGAGTTGCGTCGGGACCTCGCAAACGACCTGCTCCCGGTCAGGATCGACCGCAACCAGATCGAGCAGGCGCTCATCAACATCCTGAAGAACTCCTTCGAGGCGATTGGCGCAGAAAACGGCATGGTATCCGTTCGCACATCAGCCGAGCGGAATTCTCTGCTGCTCGAAGTGACCGACACCGGTCCGGGCATCGAGCGATCCGAGCTCCTGTTCACACCCTTCTACTCCACGAGAACCGACGGCCGCGGCCTCGGCCTGACCGTCGTCGCACAGATTCTCGAAAATCACGGATGCGAGTTCAGCCTTGAAAATGCCCCGGAGGCCGGTGCCAGGTTCACGATCCGAATCCCGCGGGAGTAGGAGTGAGGCCATAGGCTCATTGGTGTCAACTCAAGGCCCACGCAGGAGCAAGTGTCATCCCGAGCGTCGAGCGAGGGATCTGGGTGGGGGCCTTTTGCTCGGGAAACATCGATCTGCGTGCACTTTCGTCCCATGGACCACCGCCCAGATCCCTCGCTCGACGCTCGGGATGACACGTTCTGGGTTATGACACAGTCTCGCGCAGCGCTCAGGATGACACTTCGTGGCTCAAGTTGAGGCCATTGGGGCCCTACGGCTCGAGCTCAACTGCGGGCGGCAGCCACCGGACTTCGTCGCCGACGATCCCATGCGCGATGCTCACCACTTCAATTCGCTCGGGTATCACTTCGTACATCGCTGCCGATGTTGCGCCGCCGGGATAGTGCGGCGACCACTTCGCGAGCCAACGCTGCTGCTTTTCCGCGAGATCTTCGATGGCGACGGCGCGTCCCAGAATCGTCACGTAGCCGGGTGACGCCTCATCGTAGTAATAGAGCGTGACGCGCGGGTCGCGTGCGATCTCGGCGACTTTGCGCGTCGCCGGGTTGGTGACGAATGTGACGACCATCTCGGCATCCGGTGGGGACGGATCCATCGTTCGCGCCTGCGGCCGCCCGTCCTGATCGAGCGTGATCAGCGCGCATTGGCCCGAGGCGGACATGACTTCTCGCGCAGCAGTGAGAATCGATGCCGGCTCCTCATCGGCGCCCGGTTGAATGGCGGCCGTCCGACAGCCGTGCACGATGAGTGCGGCTACGAGCAAGCCGAAAGCGAATCTCGTCCGTTCCGCAGAGCTCACGGGCAGAGTTTACAGGAATGCCACACGGCGTCCAGGGATCGGATGTCACCCTGGCGCGAGACTTGAGTTTGAACAATCGCGCGGCGATCTTCAGGACTTGTCATCCCGAGCAGGCGTGGGTGTGAAGGGCGGGGCATACGGTCATGAGCTTCGATGTTGTTGAAACCTCGATAGCGACCCTTCCGTATCCGGTGAAGCCTTGTTCATGACGACTCCACAGACGCTACGAAGCGCCTTCGCCCTGACAGCGGCGGTCATCCTGATCGTTCTGAGTTGGAGCGCGACATCGATCCTTCACGCCGAACCCGTCTCGACTCCGCACGTTCGCGCAGAGCTCGTTGCCGAGAAGAGATCCATAGCTCCCGGCGAAACGGCGTGGGTTGCGCTCCACCTGACGATGAAGGAAGGCTGGCACACCTACTGGAAGCATCCGGGAGACTCGGGCGAGGCGACCACCATCGACTGGCAGCTCCCCGACGGGTTCACTGCCGGCGACATTCAGTGGCCGTATCCGCAGAAGATCAGCATGGTCCCGCTCACCACCTACGGGTACGAGGGCGAGGTGATGCTGCTCGTGCCGATCACAGCTCCCGCTGAAGCAGTTCCCGGAACGACATCGCAACTCGGCGCTGGCGTTTACTGGATGGTCTGTGAGGAAGTCTGTATCCCCGAAGAAGTCACGCTCGAACTCGGGATGCCGATCGGAGAGAGTCCGGTACCGCCCGAAGGGCCGTCGTCAGCATCGTTCGAACAGACGCGGTCAAAAGTTCCAGCGAGCTCGAATGGCTGGGACATTCAGGCCTCCGAGCGTGAGGATCGTCTCGTGCTCCACGTCCAGCCTCCAGCGGGGATCGACGTGACCGGCGAGGACATCAAATTCTTCGCAACCGCCGGTCCGCTGATCGAACACAGCGCGCCGGAGTCGACGAGCATCCGCGATGGGATCATCACGATGGAGCTCGTGCGCTCTCCGTATCTCACAGGTTCACCTGAACGGATGAGCGGCGTTCTCGTTGC
>JBGSYJ010000259.1:0-23410 GCA_041750915.1 Thermoanaerobaculia bacterium
TATCACGGTGGTGTGATTCATGAAGAGGATCAACCGCCGCATCTGCTGATCTCGGATACCGACATCTGCATCACCAGATGCACTGTCGAGTACGGAAATCCCTGTGAGCATTTCTGTCCGGCGTCGGTCTATGAGCCGCAGCCGAGCGCGGACGGCAAAGGTAAGGTACCGTTCCTGAACTTCACGAACTGTTTTCACTGCAAGACGTGCGACATCATGGATCCCTATCAGATCATCACCTGGGTACCTCCGGAAGGTGGCGGGGGACCGAACTACAAGAAGCTTTAGAAGATGAAAGATGAAAGATGAAAGATGAAAGATGAAGCCACCACACGCCCGGTTGGGAGGGGGGCTTCATCTTTCATCTTTCATCTTTCATCTTTGAGCTCATGGCAACCGAACCAATGATGACCCGAGAGGCCGTGCCGCTGGCGAAGATCAGCGAGCTGCGGGAGAACGTCGAGCGCGTGATCCGCGGGAAGTCCGACGTGATCCAGCTCGCGATTGCTTCGCTGCTTGCCCGAGGACACATCCTTCTCGAAGATGTCCCCGGAGTCGGCAAGACGACTCTCGCTCAGGCGCTTGCGCGCTCTCTGTCGCTGTCGTTTCACCGCATCCAGTTCACGAGCGATCTGCTTCCCGCGGATATCGTCGGTGTGACGATCTTCAATCAGGATCACCAGGAGTTCCAGTTCGTATCGGGCCCGATCTTTACGAATGTGCTACTGGCTGACGAGATCAACCGTGCGACGCCGAAATCGCAATCAGCTCTTCTCGAGGCGATGAGTGAGGAAACGATCTCGGTCGAGAAGAAGCAGATGCCGCTTCCGAACCCGTTCCTCGTGATCGCGACGCAGAATCCGATCGAACATGTCGGGACCTACCCGCTCCCCGAGTCACAACTCGACCGCTTTCTGATGCGGCTGCGGATCGGGTATCCGAATGCTGCACAAGAAAAGGAGCTCGTCCGAGCCGGCGGGGCGCGCGAGGCGCTCGATCGACTGCAGCCGGTGCTCTCGGCGAGCGAGATCCTCGACCTCCAGGCGCAGGTTTCTCGGATTCATGCGAGTGAAGAGATCCTCGATTACATCATGGCGATCATCTTCGCGACTCGAAATCACTCCGAGGTCGCGCTTGGAGTTTCGACTCGCGGGGCGCTCACGTACTACAAAGCCTGCCAGGCCCTGGCGATGACCAACGGACGCGACTACGTTGTACCGGACGACGTGAAAAAGCTCGGTGGCCCGGTGCTGGCGCACCGCATCGTGCTGCGGAGCCGGCAGATGCTGCGGGGTGATTTCGCACCGGAAGAAACGTTCATCGACCGGATCATCGCAGGGATTCCCGTGCCGCGCTGAGGTGTTGAAATGTGAGCTGGTGAGCGATCGACGTTCAATTTTGAAGTGTCATCCTGGGTCCTCGTGGCGAAGGCAGAACCACGTGTCATCCTGAGCGAAGCGAAGGATCCCCTTCCTGGAGACATTAGAGCCAGTCTTCAGGGGATCCTTCGCTTCGCTCAGGATGACACGATTTGAGAACCAGACATGCGGAAGAAATCACCCGAGTTTAATGGTGTGGTCCGACTGACTAGGATCGGCACGGGGTATCTGGCTTTCACGCTGGTGATCGGATTCGCTGCGATCAACACGGGCAACAATTCGCTCTACATCGGACTGGCCTTCATGCTCGGTGGCCTGCTCATTTCAGGCCTTGCTTCGAAGGGCGGGCTCAAGCGCATCGAGGTCGAATTCGTCAGCGTGGATGAAGCCTGGGCTGGAAGACCTGCTCACGGCATCCTCAGGGCGACGAACAGCTCTCGCATCTGGAACGTTCGGGACGTGCTGCTGATCTCGGACGAGCTCGAGAAACCGCTGCTGTTGCCCCTCCTCCAGCGCGGAGATACGATCCAGCGAGAGGCGCGATTCCTCTTCAGGCGGCGCGGACGACTGCAGTTCAAGACCGCAAGTCTCTACACGCGATACCCATTCGGCCTGTTCAACAAGAAGCGTCGCGTTTCGTTCGTCGGTGAGGCAATCGTTTACCCCGCGCTGCTCGAGCCGCCTCTCGAGCTTTTGACCGCCGACGTGCTGGCGGGGGAGATGGAACGGACCGAGCGGCTGGGTCCAGGAAGCGAGATTCATGCATTCCGCGAGTACATCCGGGGAGATTCGCTCAAGCAGGTGCACTGGAAGAAGTCGGCCTCCGTTGGCCGTTGGATCATGAAGCAGACGGAGACCGAGTCGACTCAGACGATCGAAGTTGCGGTCGACACCGTCATGCCTCCCGGCGCCACGGAGGAGGAGTTCGAGCGGATGATCAGTGAAGCGGCTACCTATCTGGATCTTGCCATTGCCCGGCGGCTCGAGGTGGTGCTCCACACGCCGGCGGGCACGATCAGGGGCGGAGGCGACGCTGCGCGGCGTCCGATTTTCGAAGCGCTCGCGCTACTCGAGCCGGCAGGCGAGGGCTGGGGCCGCTGGTCCGACCCGCAGACGGTCGTATTCTCGCTGAGGAGATCGAGTGAATCGCTTACGGCGTGAGCTCGAGTCGATCGGTATCACGGCGCTGGCGGCCGTGCCGTTGTATTTCACAGCGGCGGTGGGGTGGATCCCGATTGCGCTGTTCCATCTTTCACTACTCGGACTTGCACTCAGCTGGATCATCCGTCGTGAGCCGGCACAGTGGCCTCGCCTGGTACGCTGGCTCGCGTACGCCTACCTTATTTTCTTCCCGATCGATGCGATCTTTCTGTCGAAGAGTCTGATCGAGTCGTCGAGTAACCTGCTGCTCTTCATCGGCTTCTATCTGATGGCTGAAGCCCCGTGGGAATCCAATTACACCAAGAGGCTTCTCATCGGATTTCTTCTCTTCGTTGCGAGCATCGCGACGGCGACGGATATGTCGATCGTGGCGTTCATCGTCGTCTTCGCGTTCATGATGTTCCGCCAGCTCATTCAGGTGAGCCATGCCTCGAGCGTGGCGCTGATCGACGTGAAGGAACTGGAAACGCCGGCGAACCGCCCCGCGATCTTTTATCTTGTCTCAACGGCTCTGATTGCGATCGTGATGTTTCCGTTCCTTCCCCGCGTCGGCACTCCGATGATCCGCGGGACCGGCACGTCGCTCGACAGAGCCGCAACTGGCCTCAGTGATTCGATCAACTTCGACGAGACGCGCACCATCTCACCCGACCCCCAGGTGGTCGCGCGGGTCTGGATGCGGCAGGAGTCGGTCCTCTTCTTTACACCGCTGCGTCTGCGGGGCACCGTGTACGACTCGTTCCGTGACGGCGAGTGGCGTGGCGGGACAGACCGCCGGCTCCGGGCGGCCCGCGGAAAGCTGGGGACATTCTATGTTGCCCGTCCCGTCGGAGTCCGCGCCTCAGCGACAATCCAGCAGGTTCGATCACCGGAGCAAAGGCTGCTGTTGCCCTCGGGCACGTTTGTTGTGAGTGGCGTTCCCGAAATCTTCGAAGAGAGCCGGTCGGGTCTGTACAGGCTGAGCGCGCACTCAGGCAGTCTCGAGTATCGGGTGGGACTCAGCTATCAGACCGACCCGATAAGACCCGAAGTCGTGAAGCTTCTCGAATATCCATTGTCCCCGGAGGTGCAGCTCTTCTCCAGGCAGGTGGCCGGCGATGCTGTGACGCCGCGTGAAATCGCCGCAAAAATCGAAACGTACCTGGCGACACAGTTTCAGTACGTCGCGGATCCGGCGGAGCTGGGTCGCGCGGTCAGCGTCGAGGAGTTCCTTCTCAGCGAGCGCCGAGGCCACTGCGAATACTTCGCCGCCGGCATGGTCGTGATGCTCAGTCACCTCGGAGTACCGGCGCGAATCGTCGGCGGCTACTACGGGGGAGAGTGGAATCCGTTCACCGGCTACTTCGTCGTGCGACAGAGAGACGCGCATGCATGGGTGGAGATTCACGATGGCCAGCGATGGCTCACCTACGATCCGTCCCCGGCCGATCTGAGGCCGGGCAGCGGGGGGGCCGGAGCTCTCAGCGTTTATGCGTCCGCTGCCCGCGATTCGGTCGAGTTCTTCTGGGATCGGTACATCCTGACGTTCGGGAGCGAGGACCAGGTGACATTGATCTCCGGAGCTCTGACCGCCGCGAGGAATGCGCGGGCGAGCGGAGGCGAGCTCGTCGCGAGCGTGAGGGCGATGGTGACCCTGCAGCTCGTTGTCCTGACCGTCCTTGCAGGAATCCTGATCTTTCTCACGGCGATCTGGTGGCGCGAACGACGCCTCAGCATGTTCCAGGTGATGGCGCGAAGCCTTGCGCGACTCGGCGTAGAGATCAGCGCCGCCGACACACCGGACGAGATCGTTCATCGCGTCGGGTCCACGAGGCCGGAACTCGAACGAGACGTGAGGAACATCGTGGACGTCTACGTTCGGGAGCGTTTTTCGGCAGCGGGCCTGACACCGGAAGAGAGGGCCGCCGCCAGACGCGCGCTGTCGTCGCTGGCGTCGGCTTCACGGTAGATTTGCGTTGCAGCGTGGCGATCCGTCAGGGCTTGTCATCCCGAGCCTGGTCGTGCGGGTGGGAGGGGCGAGGGACCTCCGGCGTTAGTACATGGTCAATTCGTTACGGGAAAAGAGTCGAGCGCGGCTCTCTCCTCGGGCAACTATGTACCATCGCGTGAGGTCCCTCGCCCCTCCCACCCGCCCACGCTTTCTCGGGATGACAATTGGTTCATTCTCGCCACGACCACCTGTCCCGTCATTCTGGAACCTGGCGTGCTCTTAGGGTGCGATCCGCCCCTACCTTCTCGGGTTGCGCATGAGCTGGATCATCTCGCGCACCGCGGAGTCGAGTCCGGTGAGCGTGGCTCGAGAGACGATCGAATGCCCGATGTTGAGCTCTTCGATGTCGTCGAGTGCGGCGATCGCGTCGATGTTGCGGTAGGTGAGTCCGTGGCCGGCGAAGACCGAGAGTCCGATCTTGCGCGCGGCTCGCGCTGCCGTCGCGATTCTGTCGAGCTCCGGGGCCCAGTTCCCGCTGCCCCAGTGATCGGCGTATTTGCCGGTGTTGATCTCGATGCGGGGGACGCGGAGCTTGTGCACGGTGCGGATCTGTTCGAGGTCGGGATCGACGAAGACCGATACGTCGATTCGCGCGTCGAGGAGCTCGCGCACGATGCGGTCGAGGTTGCCGGAATGAAGAACGGCGTCAAGGCCGCCTTCGGTCGTGAGCTCGTCCGCCCGTTCCGGAACGAGGGTGACACGGTGAGGTTTGTAAAGCAGCGCCAGGCGAACCATCTCACGGGTTGCAGCCATCTCGATATTCAGATGTGTCGAGACAACTCGTCGCAGCACTTCGATATCCCGATCCTGAATGTGGCGCCTGTCGCCTCGAAGATGGACGGTGATCCCCTGCGCTCCGGCGAGCTCGCAGATCACCGCGGCCGCGACAGGATCGGGCTCGTCGGTGTGCCGTGCCTCACGGATCGTTGCAATGTGATCGATGTTGACGGCAAGGCGCATGGTCTCTTCACTCCTTCGTAACGATCAGCCTGAGCATGTCGAGTGCTACGTGCGCGGAGTAATGCTTGACCAGTTCGCGGGATCCTGCAAAGAGAAACTGTTTGTGCCGCTGCAATTCACGGCCCGCTACGGCGATGTGCACGGTGCCGACGGGTTTTTTTGCGGTTCCGCCCGTCGGGCCTGCGATTCCCGTGATCCCGATGCCCCACGTGCTCCCAAAACGTCTGCGGACACCGTCTGCCATCTCGTGGGCGACTTCCTCGGAAACTTCGCCGTGCTTCTCGATGGTTGCAGGATCGATCCCGATCAGGAACAGTTTCGCCTGTTGAGAGTAGGCGACCGCTCCTCCGAGGTAATACGCCGAACTCCCGCTGACATCTGTGATTCGCGAACCGAGAAGACCACCGGTACACGACTCCGCGGTGGCGAGGGTCTCGCCGTTCGAGGTGAGGATCCTTCCAACGGTCGATTCCAGCGTGTCATGATCGAGGCCGAAGACACGGTGTTTGAAGATCTCGCGAAGCTGCTGCTCCATTTCGGTCAGTTGCGGGTAGGCCTCGTCTGCGGGACCAGCCGCCCTGAGATGGATGTGCACTTCTCCCCGCGCTGCGAGGACGGTGAGCGCCTCGCCGGGATGGCGGTCGTAGTAGGGGCGGAGCCTTTCCTCGACAGCCGATTCGCTCAGTCCGGAGAGTTTCACTACGCGTCTATGCACCAGCTCGGATTGTGACTTCTGGAGCCACGGCTCGAGGTCCTTCTGGATCATGCCGTCGAGCTCCCACGGTACGCCGGGAAAGAGCCAGACATGTTTCGCGCGGTTCTCGATGCCGATATTGAGATGAAACCCGGGAGCCGTTCCGCGGGCGTTGCGAACGGTCTTGTGACCATCGAACACTCGCGCCTGTCGCTGATTGACGGATGGCATCTGAAGGCCGCGGACACGAAACTTCTCTTCGATGTCGGCCAGAATATTCGGATCGTTGATCAGCTTCAGTCCAAGGGTGGCCGCGACAGCTTCCTTCGTGACGTCGTCATCGGTCGGACCGAGCCCGCCGGTGATGACGACGACTTCCGTATGTGTGAGCGCGAAACTCAACTCGGCGCCGATTGTCGAGACATCGTCACCGACTACGCACTTCCGGGTCACACGCACACCGTACCGTTCGAGCGCGCTGGCGACCGTCAGCGAGTTGGTGTCGACGTGGGTGCTGCCGAGAAGTTCGGACCCGACGGCTAGTATGGTTGCATCCATGGGGCTCCTTTTGTCAGCTGACCGTCCCTGCGGGCTGGAGCGATTCGCGCTCGCCTGTGAGTGCTTCCCATCGTTCGTAGAGGGTTCCGAGCTCGCTCCGGATTGCTTCGACCCGAGACTGGATCTCGCGCGCCCGGACAGGGTCACGATAAACCTCTTCGGAGCAGAGCAGAGCCTCGTGAGCTTCGAGTTCGCTCTCGAGGTCGGCGATTCGCGATTCCGAGGACGCCACTTCCTGCTCGAGCTTGCGCAGCTTTCGTTCTCTCGTCCTGCGGTCCATGCGGTCCTCCGCAGGTGATGCCAGCGCGGCAGGAGCGGCCTTCCTCTCCTTTTCAGTGGGCGCCTTGAGTTGTGCGAGCTCGGCTGACTGCTCCGCGAATTTGCGAACCAGGTCGGAGTAGTTACCCGAGTGAATCGAGACCTCGCCATCCTCGACGAGAAGGATGTTCTGTGCAACGCGATCGATGAAATATCGATCGTGGGAGACGACAATCAGGGCTCCCGTGAATTGTTCGAGTGCTGACTCGAGCGCCTCGCGTGTGTAGACGTCCAGGTGATTGGTCGGCTCGTCGAGGAGCAGCAGGTTGCCGCCGACATACATGATCTTCGCGAGCGCGAGCCGGCCCTTTTCGCCGCCCGACAGAGCCTTGATCTTCTTGTAGACGTCATCGGCAAAGAAGGAGAAACGCGCAAGGTAGTTGCGAACCTCCTCTTCGGTGCGCGAGTGATCGAGATTCCAGATCTCATCGATGACTTCGCCGTCGGGTGAGAGGTCGCCCAGCGTCTGGTCGTAATACCCGACCTGCACGTTGTGCCCCCAAATCAGCTTTCCCGCAAGAGGCATCAGCCGGCCGGCGAAGGTCTTGAGCAGCGTCGACTTTCCTGATCCGTTCGGTCCCATGATGGCGAAGCGTTCGCCGCGGCGGATCGTCACGCTCAGATCGCTGACGATCTTCTTCCCATCGTGGCCCGCCGCAAGATCTTCGGCCGTCAGCGCGACGGCGCCGGAGCGCGGACCTGCATCGAGAACGAATTTCGCGAGAGTCTCGTCTGTCAGTGGACGGTCGACCTCATCGAGCCGCGCAAGCAGCTTCCTTCGCGACTGCGCCTGCTTGGTCTTCTGCCCCGCAATGTTGCGACGGATGAAATCTTCGGTCTTCTCGATGTAATCCTGCTGACGGGCGTATTCGGCCTGGAGTCGCTCCATCCGCTCTTCCCGCAGCCGCAGAAAGCGCTCGTAGTTTCCGTTGTATTCGATGAGCGTTCCGTGCGTCAGCTCGATAATCTTCGTGACGGTTCTGTTCAGAAACGTCCGGTCGTGCGAGATGACGAGGTAGCTGCCGCTGAATGACTGGAGAAACTCCTCGAGGAACTCGATGCCCGCGAGGTCGAGATGGTTCGTCGGCTCGTCGAGAAGCAGCAGGTCCACTTTCGTTAGAAGCAGTCGTGCAAGCATCGCGCGATTCTGCTGCCCTCCGCTGAACTCTCCGATCGCTCGCTGCCAGTCTTCCTCCGCAAACCCGACGCCTGAAAGAACCCGTTCAACCTCGGAGTGAATCGTGTAACCATTTGCGTGTTCGTAATCGTGCTGTAGGACGGCATACCGCTCGAGCAGTGCGTCGTGATCGGACGTATGCGCGGGATCGGCGAGAAGATGCTCGATCTCCCGCATCTTCCCCTCGATGCGAAGCACTTCACCGAACGCGGAGAGAACGAAGTCGAACAGACTCAGGCCGTGCGGCGCGTCGAGGTGCTGGCTGAGATGGCCGACCGTCAGTCCCGATGCGCGGACCACCGTGCCGCGATCGGGATCCTCCTGCCTGAGAAGGATCCGGAACAGCGTCGTCTTTCCTGCGCCGTTCCTTCCCACGAGTCCGACGTGCTCACCCGGGTTGTGCTGCCACGTGGCTCCCGTGAGCACATCGTGCACTCCGTAGGACTTCTCGATATTTTCGAAGCGATAGAGCATGGTTTCGTCAACGGTACGATCGACCGTCAGCCCCGGCGCATCAGGACCACGTTCTGAATCACGTCGTTGTAGAGAACGACCAGCATCAGAGTCACCAGGAGAGCGAAGCCGACCTGCTGGATTCTTTCCTTCACGCGGATCGACAGATCACGCCGTGCGATTCCTTCGACGCCCAGAATGAAGATGTGGCCGCCGTCCAGAACAGGGATCGGCAGCAGGTTGAGAATCCCCAGCTGCAGGGAAATGCTTGCCATCAGGAAAACCACGGCCTGCCAGCCGGTCCGAAGCATGTCGCCCGAAATCCTCGCGATCGAGATCGGTCCGCTGAAGTCCTTGACGCTTCCTTCGGCCTTGAAGAGTCTCCCCAGAGTGAACCCGACGAGCTGCACCATCCGCACGTTCTGGCGGATGCTCTCGCGGAATGCCTGCGGAAACGCGAACTGGCGGATCTCAGTGGGTGGGATGAAGCCGGGATAGAGCTCCTCTTCATTCGCAGCTGCGGGAAGCTGAAGCGAGACCCTGTTTCCGCTTCTCAAAACCGCCAGAGTCGTCCCTTCCTTCTTTGCAGTCTCCAGCGCAGTCTCCAGATCGGGCCACCATTGCTGGACCGGTTGTCCGCCCGCTTCGACGATCCGGTCGCCCGGCTGCAATCCCGCCTTTTCGGCCGCAGAGCCGGGAAGGATCCTTCCGATCTCTGACGGAACGAAGGGTCCAACTCCCGCCCTGCCTGCGGAACCGTAGTCAGTGAGCTCCCGCTCCGGCGTCATCACGACAACCTGCTGCTGGCCGTCGCGGATGATCGTGAGATTCATGGCTGTTTCGGGGCGGACGCTCACCGCAATCCGGAAGTCGTCCCATGTCTCGATCTTCTCACCGCTGGCCTCGATGACGCGGTCGCCGATGCGCAGCCCCGCCAGTGCGGCGGGCTTGCCTTCGACGACGCTTCCGATGATCGCCGGAAATTCGCGCGTCACCTCAGTCGGGGACATGTTCAGCCCAGTGAGAAACGCGATCGCGATGAGGATGTTCATCGCCGGGCCTGCAAGCAGAATCAGAAACCTCTGCCACTTTGGTTTCGACAGGAAGTCGCCCGGATCCGACGCGTCCTGCTCTTCCGGATTGTCTCCGGCCATCCGGACGTAGCCGCCCAGAGGGATGAGAGAAACGCGATAGTCGGTGTCTCCGCGGTGGAATCCGAATAGCCGCTTTCCGAAGCCGAGGGAAAAGATCAGGACTCGAACCTTGAAGATCTTGGCGAACACGAAATGACCGGCCTCATGGGCAAAGATCAGGAACCCCAGGACCAGGACGAATGCCGCGAAGTTGGTTGCGATGCTGGATGCCATATGACTCCCGGTGGAGATTTTGAAATTCGGAATTGTGGCAGCTGTCAGAGACCGTTGTGCCGGCTGACGCCCGAGCTCAGCTCCGGGTCGCCTTTACAACGTTGATTTCGGCCGCCTGATTGCGTGCCCATCCGTCCCAATGGAGAATTTCCTCGAGGGAGAAGGGGCGGGCGATGTCGGGTGCGTGCAAATCCATGACCTGCTTCACGATATCTACGATCGCCGTGAAGGGAAGTTCTCCGGCGAGAAACCGGGCGACCGCCACTTCGTTCGCAGCGTTGAGAACAGCCGTGGCGGAGCCGCCGGCGCGGCAGGCTGCGTAGGCGAGCTCGACCGCAGGAAACCGAAGGTGATCAACCGGATGAAACTCGAGAGTCCGGATCCGGGCGAGATCCAGCCGCGCGAAGGGAGCGGCAAGTCTTTCGGGGTAGAGCAGGCTGTACTGGATCGGGAACTTCATGTCGGTGGTCGACAGTTGGGCCATGATCGAGCCATCGACGTATTCGACCATCGAATGAACGATCGACTGGGGGTGAATGAGGATATCGATGTCATCGGCGGACATCGCGAAGAGATGATGCGCTTCGATGACCTCGAGGCCTTTGTTCATCATCGTCGCGGAGTCGATCGAGATCTTGTTCCCCATTTTCCATGTCGGATGCGCAAGAGCCGCGGCGATCGTGATGTCGGAAAAGCTGGAGAGGTCTCTCGTGAGAAACGGTCCGCCCGATGCGGTGAGTATGATCCGCTGCACTTCCTTTGAAGTTCCGCACCGCAGCGCCTGATGAACGGCATTGTGCTCGGAGTCGATCGGCAAAATCTCGCCGCCCCCGGAGCTCGCGGCGGCAGTCATCAGCTCTCCGCCTGCGACGAGCACTTCCTTGTTGGCGATTCCGACGCGCTTCCCTGCGAGAAGTGCCTGGTAGACAGGGTCGAGACCGGCTGCTCCCACGATGGCTGCGATCACTGTGCCCGCCTCGGGAAGCGACGCGACGGCGCACGCACCCTCGTTGCCGTGAAGAACCTCGACCTTCAAATCTCCGATCAGCTGCGCGAGCTTGCGCGCATGCTCCTCGGTCTGCACCGAAACGAGCCGAGGCCTGTACCTCCGGATCTGTTCGGCGAGCAACTCCACGTTGGACCCGGCGGCGAGTGCAACGACCTCGAGCTCTTCGGGGAACGCGTCGACGACCTCGAGCGAGCTCCGTCCTACCGAGCCGGTGCTTCCGAGGATCGAAATGCTTCTCACGCTGTCACCCCTGACCGGACCAGCAGCGTCCAGTAGGCGTAAAGAATCGGAGCAGTGAAGAGAATCGAGTCCGAACGGTCGAGAAAGCCTCCGTGTCCCGGAAGAAATGTTCCGCTGTCCTTCACTGCCGCAGATCGTTTCCACATCGATTCCACCAGGTCGCCGATCACACCGCTCGCCGAGAGAATCGCGGCTGCGATCAGGGCCTGCACCAGCGGGAACTCCCGAAAGAAGGTGAAGTGGATCGCAGCGGCAGCGAGAATCGAGAAGAAGACGCCGCCAACGGTTCCCTCAATGGTCTTCTTGGGGCTCACCCGGTGGGAGAGTGGCCGCTTCCCGAAGTTTCTCCCGACATAGTAGGCGCCGGCGTCCCCGGCCCATACGACGAGAAAAAGAAAGAAGACCAGCCTGGGACCCTGATCCCCGAAATCGAGCCGAAGCCTCAGGAGCGCCCCGGCGAGCATGCCGACGTAGAGCACTCCCATCACGGAGACAGCGCTCGCAGGAAGCGCGTCCTCGAGCTCTGTTCGTGCGAACACGTACCACGCCGGAAGGATCAGCAACGTCGCCAGGACAACCGGCTCGACCGCGATCGATTCTGAGACGAATCCGGCAAGCAGCAGGAGCAGCAGCGCGATCGAGAGTGGCTTCTGAACCGGATATCCCTTTTTCTCGCCCAGGTCGAGCAACTCGTACAGGACCAGCGTGGAAAGGAGCGCTATCGTCAGCGTGTAGATTATCGGAGGGGCCCAGCCGACGAGCCAGATCAGGATTGGCGCTCCCGCAAGGCTGGTCAGCTCGCGCGTGTAGTTTTTACGGCGTGGCACTGCGGAGGCCTCGGACATTCAGCTCACGCCCGCTGCTGCTGGTCTGCCTCGAGAAATATCTCCGCGTCTGACTGCTCAACCCCGCCATAGCGGCGCTCACGCGACTGGAAATCGATGATGGCTTCGTAAAGGTGACGGCGCCTGAAGTCGGGCCAGAGGACTTTCGTCACGTGGATCTCGGCGTAGGCGATCTGCCAGAGAAGGAAGTTCGATACGCGGAGCTCGCCGCTCGTACGGATCAAAAGGTCCGGATCGACGACACCGGCGGTGTAGAGGTGCTCGACGAATTGCTCTTCGTCGAGAGGTTTGTCGCGGAACCCGTTCTGCTTCAGATCAGCTACGAGCCGGTTGACCGCGTCGATGATCTCGGCTCTGCCGCCGTAGTTGAGCGCGATCTGGAAGAGAAGCCCCGTGTTGGCTGCCGTCTTTTCTTCCGCGAGTCGCAGCTCGCGCTGCACGGAGGGATCGAGGCCTTCGATTCTTCCGATCGGCACGAAGCGGATGTTGTTGTCCATGAGCGTGCCGAGCTCCTTGCGGAGGTACTCTTTGAGCAGCATCATCAGCGTGCTGACTTCGTATCGCGGTCGCTTCCAGTTCTCGACCGAAAAGGCGTAGAGAGTCAGCACGCCGAGCTCGAGACGCGCTGAAGTCTCGACGATCTCACGGACCGATTCGATCCCGGCCCTGTGGCCTTCGACCCTCGGAAGCTTTCGACTCTTTGCCCATCTGCCGTTGCCGTCCATGATCAGCGCGACGTGGCGAGGCAGCCGCCTCAGATCGATCGACTCAACCAGAGCCTGTTCGATCGAGCCCGGTTCGGCCAGTTTTGAAAGGTCGATCATGCTCAGCCGGGCATCTTAGCATAGCGATTCGGGGGTGGCCCGGGGCGCAAAACTGAAGAATTGAGAATTGAGAATTCAGAATTCAGAAAGGCTCCGCGCAGAGGCTCAACTGTCAGTTTTTTGAGCCCCGTAGCGCACGGACAGCAGCGTCAGGCCGGCGGCCGGCGCGGTCCATCTGGCGACCGCATAATCAGGTTCGAGACTCGCGGCGACAGCTTCGGGTTCGATGCCGCCTCGTCCTGCCTCGATCAGGGAACCGACCATGCGCCGGACCATGAAGCGAAGGAATCCATCAGCGGAGACCGTAATCAGGATGACTCGCCCATAGCGCTCGACCGCAAAGTCCTCGATGGTGCGCCAGGTAGACGAAACCGAGGGCGCCGCCACGGTAAAGGCTTTGAAGTCATGATGTCCGACGAGCAGCCTGGCCGCATCCTGCATCAACCCTGCGTCGAGCGGCTGGCGGATGTGGGCATGCGTCGGCGAGCGGAACACGTTTTCCGCGGGGTCGTTCCAGATCCTGTAACGGTAGGTCTTGCCGGACGCATCGAATCGCGCATGGAAACCGTCCGGGACTACCTCCGCCGACGTGATCCTGATATCGGAAGGAAGCAGATCGTTCAGGCCGAGAACCAGACCGTGGCTGCCAATGGATGTCGGGATGTCGGCGTGCGCGCGTTGTGCGAACGCGTGAACTCCGGCGTCGGTTCGTCCGGAACCTTCGATGCGGATGGTCGCTCCGAACATCCGCCCGAGGGCCTTCTCGATGATCTGCTGAACGCCAATCGCGTTCGTCTGGGTCTGCCAGCCGGCGTAGTTGGTGCCGAGGTACTGAATGGTGAGGAGGAATCGCCGCGTGGACTGAGGCGTGACGGCTTCGGGCTCGCGACTCATGGGGGGATTCTAAGCGAGGAGAGGTAATGGCATTGTCTGACGGAGATCGGAAGGACCTGTCATCCCGAGCCTGGTCGTGAGGGCGGGAGGGGCGAGGGATCTCCGGCGATGGTACATAGCTGCCTATTGAACGGATCGCGTTTCACATCGTCGTTCAGAACTTAAAATGTACTACCGCCGTAGATCTCTCGCCCCTCCCGCCCACCCACGCTTGCTCGGGATGACAATTCCTTAATCGCTCGCCCCGACGCTCGGGCTCCGGTCGTCTACCGCAGATCCGCGGCGAGCACTTCCTGGCGCTCGAAGCCCGTGAGTTTCGACACCTCGTCCAGAACGCCGACGGAGATCCGGTTGCGTCCCCGCTCCATGACGAGATCGACGGTGTACGTGTAGAACTTGCCGACCGTCTGTTCGATCTCCGAAGCCGGAATTCTCAAAGGATGGTTCTGCACGGAGACGTCTGACATGTCGCCATCTTTGTTCGATACGACCACGTAGACCGAGAAGCCGCCGACGTGCAACTCGCCCTGGGGAAAGAGAGTGAGGCTATCCAGCGGGATTCGGATATCCACGGGCACTCTGAAGAGTCCATCCTGCACGGCGACGGGCTGGCGCGTGGTGAAGAGGATCTTCATGTCGTTCGCGCGGCTGTCGTAAAAGAGGTTCGCAACGACGCGGTCATTCATCTCCGTGGGGATCGACTTCTCGACGAACGAACGGCGGGAGCGCGCAATGTGGTTGCGGTTCTTCATCTTCACTTCGAGTGATCGCTGGCGATCCACACGTTCCGTACCGGATCTGTAGCCGAGCGAGTAGTAGCCCGACAGGTCGCGCTGAATCTGATCAAACGCCCCCTTGAAGTTGTTCGTGCTCGTTGTCGCGAGGCCCCCGGTCATGCTGGCAAGCAGGTGAAGGGAGTCGGTGCTGTTCGACAGGGCCGCCTGCTGCGTGGTCATCGACATCGGCCGTGAGTTCTCGGCCGAGCCCTCATTGCTGGCGACGAGGCCTCCTGCGTGCAGGGTGTACAGGGTGATGCCGTTCGCGTTGGCGGTTTTCGCCACGGACTGAATGACGTTCGTCGAGTTGAAGTTCATCCCTTCGATGAGGCTCGAGCCGGATCGCCCCCAGGTCGTGGCTTTCTCCCTGGAGATATCGTCGATGTAGGCGAACATCTCGCGGCCGGGCTGCATCGGAAAGCCTTCGCTCGTGAGAACGAGGACCTTCTTTCCTTCGACTCCGGCTAATGTGCTCATCAGCGCGTTGAGGGAAGATGCGCTCTGCCGGAGATCGTGCTCCACCGATTGTGCGTACGATCGGGCCACGATGACGGCTTCCGAATGCGAGCGGGCCTCGCGGATCTGGCTCTCGGCCTGGCGCTTCTCAGAAAGGTTGTGCACGCCGAAGGCACTCTCACCTGCGATGACGTCAAGCGTCTGTTCGATATGTTTGGAATCAGAGGTGAAAGGAACCCGCACTTTCATGCTGCGGTTCCATGTCGCGATCATTGCCTCGTCTCCGGGGCGCAACGTCTCGCGGGCGAAGGTCTTCATCGATTCAAATACACGATTCCGGTTGAAGGGGTGCATCGACAGGTTGTCGATGAAGAAGACGATCCGACGCTTCATGTTGTCGGGGATCTCGTCGGCTTGCTGTTGGGGCGTCACCGTCGTGGCCGGAAGCTCTGCCGTTCTGACTGGCGGCGGCGCCTGCGCGTCTCCGGCGACTTCGTAAAAGTTCGTAAGCTTCACCGGCCGCCCGTTCTCGAATACCTGAAAGTCGTCGATGGTGAGGCCTCGGACGAGGTTGCCCTTCCGATCCGTGACGACGACGTCGACGTTGATTACCCGGACGTCGACGCTTTCCAGCAGACCGGGGATGACCGACTCCTGGGCCTGAGCGACCGGGAGGGTGAGAGAGAGAACGAGAGCTGAGGTCAGGAACTTGCTACGAATCACGCGGACTCCTCCATGAGCGAAAAGATCCTCTTTCCCATCTGACACCTCACCGGCGGAAAGGTTCCGCTACGGGCGCCCCGCATTTTCAACGGACAGGGAATTGGACGACAATGCCATGAACAACAGAAAGCTCCGGCCGCTTCCTGGGGCCTTCAGGAGACGGGAAATGAAATGATGAATTTCACGGGTCAGGGCGGACCGACCTCAGTCGAGTTCGCCAAAATGGCCGGTGGCGGCAACGATTTCATCGTAGTCGACAACCGCGACGGGAGAATCATAGACGGCAGCGGCCTCGCCCTATGGGTCTGTGCCAGAGGCGTTTCCGTCGGCGCCGACGGGCTGATTCTTCTGGAAAACTCCTCGGTTGCTGACGTCCGGATGATCTACTTCAACGCCGATGGCTCCCGAGGCGAGTTCTGCGGGAACGGGACGCGATGTCTGGCCCGATTCGCGGTGCTCCAGAGCGCGTGTGGGCCGCGGATGACGATCGAAACCGATTCCGGGATCGTACCGGCGAGCGTCGAAGGCCCAACGGTGACGCTCGAGGTCTTCCCTGCGACCGATGTCGACCGGGACCGGCCCCTGCAGCTGGATGGCAGGAAGATCGAGGGCAGTTTCCTCAGGGTCGGGGTTCCCCACTATGTGATTCTGGATTCCGGCGATCACTTCTGGGAACGCGATGTGGTGCCGGATGGTGGGGCGATCCGCAATCATCGGGAGCTCGCTCCGGCCGGCGCCAACGTGAACTTCGTCCGGGTCAGGTCACGCGGGTCGATCGAAGTGCGCACATACGAGCGGGGAGTCGAGGCGGAAACTCTTGCCTGCGGGTCGGGCGTCGTGGCCTCAGTCACGTTGTGCGCGCTGTCGGGCCTGGTCGATTCGCCCGTCTCGGTGCTCACGCGCAGTGGAATCCGTCTCACCGTGTCCTTCTCGAAGGACGCCGCTTCTGCCGGGTTGGAGAATTTTCTCCTGTCCGGTGATGCGCGGCTGACCTACCGAGGCGTGATGACGGAAGAATCGTGGAGTGGTTTCGATCCGGTGTGGGTGAGGAACCCAACGTCCGAACCGCCGCGGCCGTAAAGTGATGATGAGCGAGAACGCGAGGGCGGGCATGCCATGTCCAGCCGCTTTTCGGGCTGATCTGTGAAGGATTCGACGATCGAGGCGATCGTCTGGCTCGTCGCCACCGGGATCGCCGCGACGGCGACACTCCTGGCTGCGCGCGCAGCGGGCATGGAGGGAGTACCGGTAGAAGCCCTGCCCCCCGCCGTCGTGGTCATCATGCTCTGCGGCTGGCTGGTGCGGGATACCCGGTGGGTCGTTCCCGTGCTGGTGCAGGTGCCGATGATCGTTGCGATCGTCGGCACGATTTCAAACGATTCGGTCCGGATGCTCGGATGCGGAGTGGGTCTCGCATTCGCGGTCGGGGCCGCGCTGTTTTCGCGCGCATCCTCAGGTGGCCTCGATCGTTTCACGGGATCCATCCTCCTTGCTGCGACGCTGATGATGTTCCGCCTGATCGGCGTGCCGCAGGGAAGGTGGATGGAGAGCGTTTTGATCGTGGCTGGCTGCGTTGTTCTGCTGGCGGCGATCGCGCACGGACGCAACCTGACTGCCGGCCACTGGCTGGTGGTCTTCGCAACGGGGGTGGCGGTGCCACTCTATCCGTCACGGCTCGCCGTGGTTCCGTTGCTGTTCTCGGCGATCGTCTGGCTCGGCAGGTCGTCGCGAATCCCAACGCCGCTTGCGACGGTCGTCGTGCTCGCGATCGTTGCCGGTCGATGGGCGTGGCCGCTCGCGCTTGCGGGAGCGGCGATCCACCTCGCGGTGCGCCGACCGCGTTCCGCTGAGGCTCCTGCCACGTTCCTCCCCGGCTTGTGGGCCTCGTCGATTCAAAGCGTGTTACGGACTGCCGCATTTGTCATCGCCGGCGCCGGCGCTGTGAAGACCGCGCCCGCAGCAGGTGTGATTGCGATCGCCCTCATCGCAGGCGGCATGCTGCTTCGTCCTGCGCTGGCGATCCTCTATGCGATCGCTGCCGCAGTGTTGCTCGTCGCGAGGGTCGAATCTGACGATCGGCGCCACGCGGGGCCTGCCGCGGTCATGGCGTCGCTCATGATCGCGATGTTCGCGTGGAGCGGAGCGCTCATCGCAACTTTTCCGCTTCCGGTCTCCTCGCTAGCAGTTGGCGTGATCGTGATCGGCGCTGCCGCGACCATGTTCAGATCCGCGGTCTGGCCGACGTATGTTCTCGCCCTCGGCGCCCTCGTCGCCGCGCTTTTTCTTCCGGCTCCCGGTGCTCTCGAACTTGAACCGGCGAACGCTGTGCTCAGGCCGGGAGAATCTGTGAATCTCACGCCTGCATCCACGGGAAATGAAGCCACGCTGACGATTTCGGGTGGAAATTTGCTGGGGATGCGGGCGGGCCACCCCGTTGCCGATGTCGATGTCATCTCGGTTCGCGGCAGGGCGTACCGCCGCAGCCTCTCGGCAGGCGAAGTCAACGACTGGGCGGGGCTTCGGCAGGAACACTGGTTCGTATCCGAGCACGGAGTGCCTTCTCGTCCCGTCGGTCCGCTCAGCGACTACGGAGCATCGTCGTATCTGATCGGCGCCGGATCGATCGAAATCGCCACTCCCGAGATGATCGGGCTGATCCGGGTCACGATGCGGAACGATCTCGGTGAAGGCGCGGCACTTCACGTCGATGGCTTCCGGGTGGGGACGCGATGAGTCTGCCACTTCTCACCGCGATCGCATTCTCCCTCGTGCTCGCCCTGTTTGCGCAGAGGTCGCTGGTCGGCAGGTGGCGGAACAGCCATGCGCTCGCCGACGCGTTTGTCACGTCGCTGATGGCCGGCCTCGTTCTCCTTTCGACCCTCCTCGAGATCTCCGTTGATCCGTGGATTGCGTTCGTGGCGTTCGCGCTGATCAAGCTCGCGTTGCTGTTCACGTTTCTCGTTTTCGGATCGCCGGACCGGATCCGATGGAGCGCCAGCCGCGCCGGCCTTCTCTTCTTTGTCGTTTATGCGTTCATGCTGCCCGCTTCTTTGCAGCATCCGATGAATGGTGACGAGCCGTACTACCTTCTCCTGACGGATTCCATGGTGCGCGACCTTGACGTCGATCTGGCGAATCAATACGCCGGAGCCGAGCGACCCTTCGCCGATGCTCCATCAACGGCTCAGGAAGGGGATCCCGTCGGCACAGCGGGAGAACGCTACTCCCGGCACGAGCCGTTTCTGTCGCTTCTCCTCATCCCCGGCTACCTTGCCGGTGGTAGATTCGGCGCCTCGCTCATCCTCGTTCTTTTTGGAGCGCTGCTCGTCCGTTCGACTATGAGGATGATGGAAGAGGAAGGCGTTCCGCAGCGGACTGCGCTTCTTCTTCTGCCACTCTTTGCCGTCGGTCCCCCGATCGTTTTCTACGCCACACGGATCTGGACCGAAGTTCCCGCAGCGTTCTTTTTCGTTGAAGCCGTTCGTGCGATCCGCCACCGGCGATCCGGCAGGATGCTCATCGCACTCGCGGCACTCTGCCTTCTGCAGCTGCGATTCGTATTGGTGGCTATCGTGCTCATTGTTCGGGTCTCGCTGTCGCGGCAGTTTCCTCTGTGGGTCCGAACTGGAGTGCTGGCTGCGCCACTGGCCGCCGTGCTTCTGATCTGGGGGATCACCGGAACGCCGCTACACATTCACGAATGGTGGGAACTGCTGCCGAGGAGCCCCGAGCGCTACGCGACGGGTGCGTTCGGGCTGCTTCTGGACGGCGCAGCAGGGCTCGCGTTTCAGGCACCGATCTATCTCCTGGGTGTACTCGGTATCGCGCGCTGGAAGCGACTTCCTGAAGGAGCCCGGCTCGGCCTTTCCGCGTCTGTGATCTACCTGCTGCTTCTCGTGATCCGCGACGAGTGGCACGGCGGATGGTCGCCGCCTCTGCGCTACATCGTCTTTCTGATGCCGTTCCTGCTGCTGTCGGCCGCGTTCGTCCTCGAGCGTTCACGCGCGTGGATCTTCACCGGGCTCGCCGCCATATGGACTGCGGTGCTGACCGTGCGCGGGATCGCCGTGCCCTGGACGCTGTTCCGCATCGCCGACGGGGAAAACCTCGCAGGGATTCATCTGTCCACTCTGTACGGCACCGATTTCTCACGGCTGTTTCCCAGTTTCATCCGGCCGAATTCGGCCGCGCTCGTGGGTGCAGCCATCGCAATCGTTGCGTTCGTCCTGTACGCAGTGCTGCGTCTCGAAAGCGAGACGCTCCAGCGAGTGAGGGCGCCCGTTGCGGCAGCCTTTGCGGCGTCCGTTTTCACAGCGTTCCTCGTCCTGGGGAAGATGCCGGGCCCGGTCGTCCACTTCGAGGACGCTCATTTATGGCGAAACAATGGGGCCGTCGAACCGCCTCCGTACACGGTGGCCCGGTTCCGTTTCCGCGGCGGTTGGTCCATGGGTTCGGGAGACGAGGTCAGCTTTCTGTACAGGGGCGGTGAATCGCGTCTGCATTACAGATCAGAGGAGGGCGCCGTCATTTCGATCGACGGCCTTTCGATGTCTCTGGCTCCGACGGGCAAAGCCTGGGGAGAGGTGACTGTCACCCTGCCGGCGGGCGAACGGAGGATCGATACGCGAGTCACGAGTGGCCGGGTCGTCATCGACCGGATGGAGGCAGTTTGGTGAACCATCCCGCCAACATTGCATCAGTCGAGCTGATCATTCTCGATGTGGACGGCGGCGAAATGCTGAATGCCTGTCTCGAGTCCATCGACCGACAGACGGTAAGGCCGGCGAGAGTGATCGTGTTCGACAACGGTTCGGCAGTTCCCGTCTCGGCGCGGATCGCTTCCCACCATCAGTTCGAGCTCGTCGTGGAACGCAGCGAGACGAACCTCGGCTTCACAGGCGGAATCAACCGGGCGATGAAACTCGTCACATCGCCTTTCGTGGGCTGGATCAACAACGATGCGGTCCTGGACCCGGAGTGGCTCGAAGCACTCGCCAGCGAGTTCGCTCGCGATGAGAAACTCGCCGCGGTACAAGGATGGATCCGGCGCGATGAACGCCTGCTAGATGGCGCCGGGATCGAGATCGGTTCGGGAACGTTCGTTCAGGCCGGGCATGGTCAGGCGATCGACTCGTACGCACCGTCTGCGAAACCGTGGGGTGTTTCGGCAACAGCAGCGATGTATCGCGTTACGGCTCTGCGCGAGGTGGCACTCGGGTCCGATGTGCTGCATCCGGCGTTTTTTGCCTGGTACGAAGATGTGGAGCTGTGCGCGAGGCTCCACGAACGCGGCTGGCACACAGCTGTCATCCCTCGCGTAGTCGCAAGCCATGCGGGTTCTCGAAGTGGTGCAATGATTGGCGCACGCGCAATCTTTCTCCGGACACGGAACCGTTATCTCACCGCACGGCTTCATCCAGGCGTCGGCCGGACACGATCGCTCTTCGCAGAAGATCTGCGCCTTCTTGCGCGCGCAGCTCTTGCGGGGAGGTTCGGGGAAGTAGGTCAGATCGTTCGTGGATTGTGGGCGGGTGTGACCGAGAAGCGAATTGAGAATTGAGAATTCAGAATTCAGAAACGCGGCCCTTCTGAATTCTGAATTCTGAATTCTTAATTCACGTAGTGTCAGTTCTCGTGTAAGGTCCGTCCCGTGCTCTCTGTCGTTGTTTCCACACCCGATGTCGTCGGCTCGCGCATGGCGGGGCCGGGAATCCGCGCCTATCATCTGGCGCAGGAGCTTTCCCGTCACTTTGCAACTTCGCTGGTCGCCCGGTTCGAAGATTTCGCGCTCGACCGCGAGGGGTTCACGGCGATACAGCGGGACTCGGCCGAGGCTCGGTGGGCGCTGCTGCATGCGAACGTGATCGTCGGCCAGCCGGCGAGGGATCTGCTCGCGCTTCCCCGGAAAGGCCGCAGGATGGTCTATGACCTGTTCGATCCGAATGTTCTCGAACTTCGAGAACTGTATGGTCCGAAACCGACGCTCCGACAGACCGTGCACTACAACCGGGAATGGGGGCGTCTGCGGATGGCGCTTCAGCAGGGCGACCTTCTCCTCGCGGGCACTCCGCGGCAGCGGGATTTCTACACGGGCGTCTACTGCAGCTTTGCGCCGGTGGCGAGCGAGTGGCTGGATCGTTGGGTCGAGGTTCCATTCGGAATCCCGAGCGAGCCTCCCGACAAGTCGGGCTCGTCGCTCGATTCATCCCGGCCGTGGGTCATATGGGGTGGTGGAACGTGGGAGTGGCTCGACCCCCTGACGGCGATCCATGCAGTCGGCAGGCTGCACGAGATGGGTGTCGATTGCCGGCTTCTATTCATGGGTGCCGAACGGCCGAACCACGAGGTCGCAGCCGCGGGAAACCCGATCGGGATGCAGCAGGCGCTCTCGAAGGCCGGAGACGCGGTGGTGCGGAACACCGAGTGGGTCCCGTACGCGGAACGCTCGAAATGGCTCTGCAGCGGAAGGCTGGGAGTGATGCTGCATGCGCGGACGATGGAGGCGGAGTTCTCGATTCGAACCCGGCTCTTCGATGCGATCTGGTGCTCGCTTCCGATGGTGGCAACGGAGGGTGGCTTCGCCGCTGACCTGATCGCTTCTGAGGGGCTGGGAGTCGTCGTTCGCCCTTCCGATGTCGACTCGGTTGCTGATGGAATGAAGCGCCTCATCACAGACGACGCTTTCCATGCCTCCTGCGTATCAAACCTCGAACGGATCAAGGCTCGATACCACTGGGACGCCGTTGCGCGTCCCCTGGTCGAGGCGATCTCGCAATGGCAGTGACTCTCGAGGAGAAGCGGAATTCCGAAGCCGCGAGCGGCGACGATGGGGTCCGGACAGCCGGAGTGGCGGATGCTGCAGCCGTCGTATCGGTTCTGATCGTGACGTGGAACAGCGAAGAGTGGGTCGAGCGGTGCATCGAGTCGCTCCCGCAAGCTTTCGCGGGTCTGCCTTATGAGGTCATCGTCCATGACAACAACTCGGATGACAGCACGCGAGCGCGCGTTACCGCGATGTCGCATCAACGGACGATTCTGCAGTCTTCTGCCGGCAATCTGGGATTCGCCGGCGGCATCAACAGCGCGTATACCAGGGCGAGCGGCCAGTACGTTCTCTGTCTCAATCCCGATTGCGAGCCAGTGGAGGGCTCACTGCGCCTGCTCGTCGAATATCTGGAATCGCATCCGGATGTCGGTGGCGCCGTCCCGCTGCTGCTCGATGACTCCGGCATGCCGCAACGGGAGTTCCAGTTGCGGCGATTACCGACGCTCGTCAGTCTCGCAGCCGAGATTCTGCTCCTCGATCGAATCGTTCCTGATAATCGCGTCACAGCGAAATACCGGTACCGCGATCTCGACATCACGCGGCCTCAGGCGATCGAACAACCTGCGGCGGCTGCATTGATGCTGCGCAGGTCACTCATGGAGCAGGTGGGTCCGTTCGACGAATCGTTTGCGCCCGCCTGGTTCGAGGACGTCGACTACGCCGTCCGGCTCGCGCGCGCTGGTGCAACGGTCAACCTGGTGCCCGATTCCGTGGCAAGGCATCGCGGCGGCGCCAGCCTCGAGCATGTTCCGTTCGGCGA
>JBGSYJ010000260.1:0-11695 GCA_041750915.1 Thermoanaerobaculia bacterium
GTGGGGCAGGCATGACCGATCCTTCGAGCATCCAGCTGATGTATTCGGTAGTCGACGGCGAGGCTACGCCTGCTGAAGAGACGGCGCTGCGCGAGTTGCTTGCAGCTTCGGGCGAGGCGCGCGCCCATTTCGCCGAGATTACGGAACTTGCCGGACTGCTCGATTCGGCGTGTGCGCAGGATCTGGAGCCGGAACTGGTCGAGGAGGTCCTCGCGGGACTTCGGAGCCGCGCCGACAACCTCGTCTATTTCCGTTCGCCCTCGGCGGATTCGAGCGCACTTGCGGCGGCAGAGCCCTCTGTCCACCGCTCGCGCCGTCGAATGAGGTTTACGGCCGTCTGGGCCGCCGCCGCTCTGGGGCTCGCAGTTCTGGCGAGCGTCCCAGTGCTGACTTCCAGGATGGCTCGGATCGAACCGCGCGACGCAGCCGGCTCGATCCGGACGACGGATACGCGGGCGTGGCCTGAGACAGGCCGGTTCGCATCTACCGGAGCGGAAGCGACCCTGGTGATCCGGACCAGGGGAAACCTTATAGCGGTGCTGCCCAGCGTTGAAGCCGAGGGCGAACGGCAGATCGCGCTTCGCTGGGATGGCGAACAGTTGAATCTGTTGGAGTTCTCTCCGCAAATACGACAGAATGTCACGCACAATAACCAGATAGAAGCAGCTGTCACCGGAGGAGCTGTCTCTCCGGTGCTCATACTCGAAAAGCGGGCCGGTGGGAAAGGCAGCGTGCCGGTCGTCCTGTCGATCGATGGCAGAGACGTCGTCACAGCATGGATCCCGATGGATTGATTCGCGGCTGGCGCACTGGTGCGACCAACTTTTACAGAGTCGAGTTGTACTTGATGATTGAGGCCGGCAAAATCTGCCGGGCTCCAATGACAGAGGAGAAAGCAGATGGACACGAAAAAAAGAAACATCTTCGTCGCGGCTGGTGCCGCTGCGGTCGTTCTGGTTGCAGGTCTGGTCATCTGGTCTCCAGACTTCCCACCTGAGGGAGCCAGCGGGGCAATCGGTGCGGTTCAGAAGCACCGCGAAACCCAGATCGCTCCTCAGGACGTCGTCCTTACCGGGGACGCGGTGCGCAAGGCGGAGCAGACGATCTATGCCGACTTTCTCACCGACGCAGCCAAGCTCGAGAACATGAGCGCGGACCTTGGGATCATCGCGATCCTCATCGGCAACCGCCAGCAGGTCGGCTCGGACGTTTCGGCGAGCCTCAACAACGTCGAAGTCGCACTCCAGAGCCACTCGGCTGACCTTCAGAGCCGGTACCTGGCAAGCATGACCGAAACGCTGAACGCGCTCGACCAGCTCGCGAGCGATGAGCAGTTGATGCTCGGCGACACCGCGGTTCAGCTCGAGAGCTTCAGCGCCGAAGTCACGAATCTCTCGGCCAAGGCTAAGAACAATCAGCTGCAGAGTGAGGAGATGTTGAGCCTCAACGCGAAGCTCAGGAACTTCGTTGAAGTCCTGGGAGCCAAGAGCAAGAATCAGTTCAACAACTTCGACATGGCGCTCGAAGCGAGGAACCTCGGGAGCATGACGGCGGAGCTCGGAAGCATGGTCGAGTCGCTTCAGCACACCGCAAGCCTCGAGAGCGACGTGAGCCTGGCGTCGAAGAAGCTCAGCAACTTCGCCGCCGAGCTCGGATCGCGCAGGCAGAACACGCTCGGGATCAACGACCGGATCGAGTACCTCGGATCGCTGGCTCTCCAGCAGAAGACTGCACTGCAGGCCCATCAGAAACTCAACTCCTTCTCCGAGGCTCTCCAGATGGGGAACGTGGCCGAGCTCCAGAGCAGCTTCGCCGATCTGAGCGTTGCGCTGGGAAGCGACGCCGTGATGCTCGAGTCGATGGCTCTGGGCAATCTGAGTGACCGTCTGGAATCGGCGATTGCGCTGGACACAGCACTCAACAACATGGAAGCGATGCTTGGTTCGTCGCGCAATCAGCTCAACAACATCGATGCAGCGAGCCTGTCGAGCTTCACCGAGTCGCTCGCGAACCTGACCGCCAGCCTCGAGAACAGGAAGTCGAATCTGCAGTCAGAAGTCGCACTGAACATGCAGTTCGAGCTCGCCTCGATCGAAGCATACCTGGGCAGCCGCCAGCAGATCGAGTCGCGCGTCCAGAACTCCGGGAGTCAGCTCGGAATCAACGTGGCGCAGCTTCAGAATCGCAACAACCTCGGCAGCCTGGTTGACCTTCAGAGCCGCAGCAACCTGGGCAGCATGGTCGACCTTCAGAGCCGGAGCAATCTGGGGAGCATGGTTGACCTCCAGAGCCGCAGCAATCTTGGAAGCACGGTAGACCTTCAGTCCCGCAATTCTCTTGCGAACGCCGGTGGCTTCGAGGCATACCTCGGCAGCCTGACCGCCGCACTCGAGGCGAGGAACAACTCTCTCGGCGCGAAGCTTCAGAACCGTCAGCAGCTCGGCTCCGAGGTCATGATGCTTCAAAATACCGCCATGCAGCTCGAGAGCAGAAATCGGCAGTAAGAGCGACACTCGGAAGTCCACCTCACGAACGCGGCCGGCGACGGCCGCGTTCATTTTTTTGGATATCAATTCGTAGCGTGTAGAATCCCGCTTTCCCATAAACGACGAATTTTGCGAAACCTCCGCGCGACGGGGGCTGGTCTCCCGAGAGGGGAATTCATGCGAAATGGACGCAAGCTTTTCCTCACGTTCTGTCTCGGCCTCTCCATGGTGGCCGAGCTGTCCGCTCAGAAGCTCGATTCCCGCCGGACAGAACATCTGAATCTGATCACCTACGATCAGGCCCATCGCTACCTCTCGTACCACCTCGCCCGCAGTTTCGAGAACTCGCTGGCGTTTCACATGGATCTGTTCGATTACACGCCTACCGAGCCGGTCACTGTGCTGATGCAGGACTTCGGTGATTATGGCCATGGCGGCACGTCGACGCTTCCGTGGAATTACGTCAGCATCGGAATCTCGCCCTTCGATTACGTCTACGACACGATGCCTGCGAATGAGCGGATGAACTGGCTCATGCACCACGAGCTCGTTCACGTTGTGGCGACGGACAAAGCAGCGGGGAGCGATCTGAAATACCGGAAGCTGTTCCAGGGCAAAGTATCTCCGATCCGCGAGAACCCCATCTCGATGTTCTACAGCTACCTGACGAGTCCACGGTGGTACTCCCCGCGGTGGTATCACGAGGGGATCGCTGTTTTTCTGGAGACGTGGATGGCTGGTGGAGTCGGAAGATCGCTCGGCGGCTACGACGAGATGGCTTTTCGCTCGATGGTTTTGGAGGATGCGTATTTCTACGACGTGGTGGGGCTCGAGTCCGAAGGAACGACGATTGATTTCCAGGTCGGGCAGAACTCGTATCTTTATGGAACGCGGTTCATCACCTGGCTGGGCCTTCAGTACGGCCCGGAGAAAGTCATCGAATGGTTCGACAGGCGCGAGGGATCGAAACGCTACTTTGCAGGGCAGTTCAAGCAGGTCTATGGGACCGCGCTGGATGAAGAGTGGCGGAAATGGGTCGCGTGGGAACACGAGTGGCAGAAGACGAATCTCGAGCGCATCCGCGAGTTCCCCGTGACGCCTCAGACTGCGATCACCAGCGAGACGCTCGGCTCGGTGTCGCGCTCGTACTACGACCCCGAGCGAAAGCTCCTTTACGCCGCGATCAACCGCCCGGCGAAGCCCGCTCAAATCGTCTCGATCGACACGGAATCGGGCAAGATCACTCCGCTATCAAAGGTCGGCGCACCAGCGCTGTACTTCGTGACTTCACTCGCCTGGGATCCGAAGGGAAACAAGCTGTACTTCACCTCGGACAACACGCGGGGATGGCGTGATCTGAACGAGCTCGATCTCGCTACCGGACGTCAGCGGCAGCTGCTGAAGAACTTCCGCACGGGAGACCTCGTTGTGAATCGTGCCGACCACTCCATCTGGGGCGTGCAGCATCACAATGGCCTCTCTTCGCTGGTGCGGATCCCGCCGCCATACGATGCCTGGAGTGTCGTTCTTACACTCGACTACGGCCGGGACATGTTCGATCTGGATATCTCACCGGACGGCTCGACGCTGAGCTTCTCGCTGATCGATGTCTCGGCGCGGCAGCAGCTCGCGACACTCAGCATTCCGGGCCTGCTCGCTGGAGATTCTGCGCCGGTGATGCTTCACGAGTTCGAGAACAACACGCCGGCGAATTTCGTCTTCTCGCCGGACGGACGCTATCTGTACGGAACTTCGTACCACACCGGCGTGTCGAACGTCTTTCGCTACGACCTGTTGGATCGGAAGATGGAGGCGCTCACGAACGTGGAATCGGGAGTGTTCCGCCCTGTGCCCGTATCTTCCGACGACCTCATAGCATTCAACTACACCACGAAGGGCTTCTTCCCGGTGAAGATGCCGGTCACCGTGCTCGAGGACATCAATGCGATTCATTATCTGGGGCAGGAAGTGGTCGAGCGCCACCCCATGGTGAAAAAGTGGAACGCCGGGTCCCCTGCGCGGGTGGACATCGACGCGCGCACCAGTTATGACGGCAGATACAAGCCGTTCCAGCTGATGAGAGTGGGATCGATGTATCCGGTGCTCGAGGGGTACAAGGATTCCATCGCGGCAGGCTTCCGGCTCAACATGTCGGATCCGCTCGGCCTCCATGCGATTGACCTCACCGCAGCCTACTCACCTGACGACGATCTCGAGAGCGATGAGCGACTTCATCTCAATCTTGGTTACAGCCACGCTCCCTGGAATGTGCGACTCAAGTACAACGCGTCGAATTTCTATGACATGTTCGGGCCGACGAAGACGAGCCGCAAGGGTCATTCGGCCGTCGTTTCGTATCACGAGTATCTCGTCTACGAGCGTCCGAGGATTCTCGACTACACGATCACGGCGGGCTACTTCGGCGGTCTCGACACCCTGCCGGACTTTCAGAATATCCGGGCACCCTTCGAGGAATACTCGGTACTCGGTGGGCAGCTCGGTTACACGGACCTGCGGAGGACGATCGGGGCCGTGGATTCCGAGAGTGGCCACAAGTGGAGCCTCGCGGCGAACGCGAGTTACGTCGACTCCGACTTGTTTCCCCGCATCTATGGGAGCTTCGATCAGGGCTTTCCTCTGCCGCTCGAGCACTCCTCGTTGTGGGTCCGAACGGCAGCGGGCAAGTCATGGGGAGATCGCGACAACGCATTCGCGAACTTCTTCTTCGGCGGGTTCGGCAACAACTGGATCGATTTTCAAGAGGTCCGGCGTTACAGGGAGTACTACAGCTTCCCCGGTCTCGAGTTGAACGAAGCAGGAGGAAACGACTTCGGCAAAGTATCGCTCGAGTGGACGCTTCCTCCCGTGCGGTTCCGAAAGGTCGGCGTTCCAGGCCTGTACGCGAACTGGTCGAGACTCGCGCTCTTCACCGGAGGACTCGTGACCAACGCCGGGAGCAGCGATCTGCGAGGGACGTTCTACAATGTCGGCGGGCAGGTCGATTTCTCACTGGTGATGTTCTCGAATCTCGAGTCGATGTTTTCGATCGGCTATGCGGTGGCATTCGAGGATGGCGGGTCATCGTCCGATGAAGTCATGATCTCGCTCAGACTGCTAAACTGACCCTGGGAGAATGGACGGACTCGCTGGTCTGGCACTACGGATACCGCTCGGGCTGATTCCAGTCTGCGTCTTTCTCGTAGGGCTGATCTACCTCGACAGCTACAAGCTCGTTCGTCTCAGAAACGTCATTCAGCTGATTCTGGCGGGAGCGGGTGCGGCAGTCCTCAGCTATGTGGCCAACAGGTTCGTCATTGAGCAGTCGGGTATCGAGCCGCTGCTCATAACGCGATTCATCGCGCCTCTCATCGAGGAAGTCCTCAAGGCCATCCCGATTCTCGTGCTGCTGCGCATGAAGCGGATCGGATTCCTGGTCGATGCCGCAATTTGCGGGTTCGCCACGGGAACGGGTTTCGCCCTGATCGAAAATCTCTACTATCTCTGGGCGCTTCCTGATTCGTCGCTGGGACTATGGATCGTTCGTGGTTTCGGAACCGCTGTGATGCATGGCGGAACGACGGCGATCCTAGCGATCACCAGCCGCCTCTTTCTGGAAAGGCGGGAGGGCGCGGGATTGATCATCATGCTCCCCGGATTCCTGCTTGCCTGGGGCATCCACTCCTCCTTTAACCACTTCCTGTTCACCCCGCTGGTTTCTGCGGTGATCGTGATTCTGGTGCTGCCGCCGATGCTCCTTCTGACTTTCGAACAGAGCGAACGTTCGCTGCGATCGTGGCTCGGAACGGGCTTCGATCTCGACGCCGAGTTTCTGGAGACCGTACATTCCGGAGAGTTCGAGCAATCGCGGGCCGGAAAGTATCTGCAGTCGCTGCGCGAGCATTTCGAGGGCGCAACCGTGGCAGACATGCTCTGCTATCTCCGGCTTTACAGCGAGCTGTCTCTCCGGGCGAAGGGGATTCTGCTCATGCGTGAAAATGGATTCACCGTGCGGAGAGATGCTCACATCGACGATTCACTGGCCGAGCTTCGCTACCTGGAGAAGAGCATCGGAAGAACCGGTGCCCTGGCGCTCGCACCCATCATGCGCGCGTCGAAAGAGGATGTCTGGCAGTTGCAGCTGCTCGAAGGCGAGGAGTCGCCTTCATAGGTAGCGGCGGATTCCGATCCGCCGTATTTCGGTTCGTCGGAACTCACGCGTTATGGGGCGACGGCACGGGATGAATGCCCCGCATGTCGTACAGCGATAAATCTCTGGAACGAGGGACATCGGAATGTCCCTCTACTTCTCGCAAAGTAGCGGTGTATTCCGCGATGCCCCTCGCAGCACTCTCCCGCAGGTGCATTCATTCCGTTGCGATTCGAACCTCCACGCGCTGTCCGAGTTTCAAGGGTGTCTGTTCCTGCATCTCGACTTTCGCAAGGAGCACTCGTGCGTCCACCGGACGCGCCGGGTCCTGTGGCTTGAGCCTCCGTGCTGTGACGGCGTCCGGCACTTCTTGTACCGTTCCGCGCCACTCGCGGTCGAAGCCCTCGGCGATGACGATCACGTCTGCCCCGATCGCGAGCCGTGCCGTATCGAACTCGTCCACTTCAGCTTCGATCCGCAGCCGATCGAGATTCGCTACCGTAACGATGGAGTCTCCCGCCTCGATCGACTCTCCCTCGTCCACGAATCGCTCCACAATCACTCCACTGATCGGCGCGAGAATCCTCGTCTTGTCGATCAGAGCTTCCAGTCGTTGCGCAGCGGCCAGCGACGTTCTCCGTCTTGCGAGCGCGGCGTCCCGATCCCGGAGACTCCTGTCATAGGCCTGCTTCGAACCGACTTCCTCCTCCCAGAGATGACGGCTCCGCGACACTTCGACGTCATAGAGCCGGATGTCCGCCTCCGCCTCGGCGACGCGTGCCCGTGCTTCCGCGAGCTCGGCCTCGAGGTCGTCCGACCGAAGTCGGGCGATCACTTGTCCTTTCGTCACCTCATCCTTTTCATTCACGAACATCCGGACGATCGTGCCTGACCTGTCGCTCCCCGTGATCACCTCATTCCCCGGATACGCGGCCACCCGCCCTTCTGCCATGATCACGGAGCTCGTAAGCGGGGCCGGCGGCGTTGTAGCCGAGAGAGCCGTCGTCCCTCCGCCGGTCAGTGCACGCGTTTGCAGCAGCAGAAATGCGAGAGCCACTAATCCCAGAGCCGGAACTGCAACGCGCGTGATCCTCTTTCTGTAACTCATGGTCATGCCTTTCATGCGACCAGCCGTCCGTCCTGAATCAGGACGACGCGGTCTGCGATCGTGCGCACTTTCGGATCATGGGTTACGACCACGAGTGCGCGGTTTTCCTGTTTCGCAAGATTGCGGAAGAGCTCGAGCACCTGCGTGCCCGTCGCCGTGTCGAGGTTCGCCGTCGGTTCGTCCGCGAGGAGAATCGGTGAGCTGCCGGCGAGCGCGCGGGCGATCGCGACGCGCTGCTTCTGTCCGCCGGAGAGATCTCGCGGAAGAAAATGCTTTCTGTCAACGAGCTCTACCGCGGCAATCGCCCGTTCTGCCTCCGTCCGCGCAGCAGCTCCCCGAATTCCCTTTACGTTAAGGGCGTATTCGACATTCTCGACTGCGGTCAGCGAGGGAAAGAGATTGAACTGCTGGAAGACGAAACCGATCGAACGCTTGCGGATCTCCGGCAGCCGGCCGGGGTTCTGCGGATCGATTTCCTCGCCGTCGATGGCGACCCGACCACCGCTCGGAGTGAGGATGCATCCGAGAATCGATAGCAGGGTCGTTTTTCCGGAACCTGATGGCCCTTCCAGCGCAACGATCTCCCCATGTTCGATCGACAGCGACACGCCCTTGAGCACGTCTACCGTCTGTCGTCCCTCGGTGAAGGACTTTGTGATGTCTTCTGCAATGAGTACGCTCATGAATGTCTGGCTCCTGTTTGCACCGTGGACTCAAGTCCGGAAAACGAGCGCCGGATCGATCGAGGCAACTTTGCGGAATGACACGATCGCGCTCGCGAGACACATTACGACGGCGCCGACGAAGACTACCGCCGCAAGCTCTGGTGGAATGACCAGCTTCAGATCGATTTTCGCGATCACAGGGCGCATGGCGAAGGCCATCGCTGCCCCTCCGAGGTAGCCGAGCACCGCGGCAATTCCGGCCTGTTTGCCGAGGATTTTGTAGATGTCCGAGTTGCCGCCGCCGATCGCCTTCACAGTCCCGAATTCCCGGATGTGATCCATGGTCGAGGTGTATAGCGTCTGTGCGACGACCACCACGCCGACCAGACAACCCAGAAACACCGTGAGAATCATGTTGAGGCCGAGTCCGGTGCTCTCGATCCAGTAGTCGCGCGAGCGGGCGGCCCACTCGCCGCTCGTGTAAACGTCGTTGAAAGGAAGCCGGCGCGCGATTTCTGCCTTCACTGCGCCGACGTCGGCCTCCGGTGCAACTTTGACTACGACATACGTGGTATTTCCTCGCAAGCCTTCAGACAGTGCCTGCGCGCGTTTGTAGTCGACGAACGAGATCGGGGTCGTCGTGAACGAGCGGGCTTCATCCGTCCTGCCGATAATCCGGAGACGGTGTCCCAGAACTTCACGGTAGTCGCCGACCTGAAAGGAGCCGAATCGCTTCGTGGCGGAGTTGTCGAAGACGATGTACTTGCCGCGGCGGAGATTGGTCAGGTCGCCCTCTTCGAGTTTCCAGGGGATGTTCCAGCGTGAGAAGTCCTCGAGCGAGTAGACGAGCGTGCCCTCCTGGGCGCCGCTCGGAAGGTTCACCGTCATGAACCAGACGATCAGGTTGTCCGCGTGGAGGACGCCGGGAATCGACCGGACACGCTGCACGTAATTTTCAGGGAAGGTGTGCGCGAAATCGATGTTCGGCGTGTTCTTCGAAGTGATCCAGAGGTCGGCGTCCATCTTCTCGATCGTGATCGAAGCGCTCGAGAGTAGTCCGAGAAACAGTCCCACCTGCACGAACACGAGCGTTACAGCGAAGGCAACCCCGGAGATCGTGATGAGGAAGCGGAGCTTGTCATGCAGCAGGCTTCGGGTAGCGAGATCGACCATCGATCAGTCCCTTTCCGTCCGGAGACCGTCGATGATCAGCTCCACCATGCCAGCCGCCCGCTTCTTCATCGGCCGCCAGTCGATCCAGTCGTCGTGACATTTGGCAATCTCGAGAGAAATCACCCCGTGAACTCCGGACCAGACGATCTGCGAGACGAGATGGGGATCCTTCAGATCCTTGCGCAAGCGGCCCTTCGCGATCGCCTCGGCGATGATCGAGACGAGAAATGCATAGGCGTCGTCTTCGGGGTTTCCATGGCGCAATTCGCTTTCGTCTGTATTCATCGGCGGGTGAGGTGTCATGAACATCAGCCGGTAGTGAAACGGATTTTCCAGGCCGAATGTGATGTAGGCATGTCCCGCTTTCCGCAGGCGCTCGATGGGATCGTCGATCCGCGCGATCTTTGCGAACTTTTGTGCGAGCGCTGAAAAATCGGAGTCGCATACGGCCCGGATCACGGACTCCTTGTCCTTGAAGTGGAAGTAGATCGCGGTGGGCGTGTACTCGATCTTTTTGGCGATCCCGCGCATGGTGACGGCTTCGTACCCCTGAGTGACGAACAGCTCACGGGCGGCATCGATGATGGCTGCCCGTGTGTCTTCCCGTTCGCGTTCGCGTCGCTCTTTCGGTCCCATCCGATCTCCTTGCTTAACGGTGTTAAGCTAACACCGTTAAGATAGTTTCGAGCGTTCAGTTAGTCAAGTGAGCAATTCTGGAATGCCGGTAAGTAGCGGCGGATTCCGATCCGCCGTTCTTTGGTCCGTCCGGAGCTCGCGCGTTATGGGGCGAGGACCCCGGGATGACTGCTCCATATGTCGTGCCGCGCCACTCCCTCGGGAACGGGACATCGGAATGTCCCGCTACTTCGATCATGGCCCGAGATTTGGAATGTGAGGACTCATGTCAAAAGCGCTACTGGCTCTCATCTCCACCTTTATTTTCCTTACCCCGATTCCCCTCGCGGCACAGCCCGTGTCCTATCGCCTCGAGCTAACCCCGAAAGACCTCGGCGAGCGTTTCAGCGCCGATCAGATCGCCGTTCTCGAAATCCTCAATCGCGCCGACAGCCGGCACCTGCCGCGTCTCGATCAGCTCATCGTTCCTGATCAATGGGAGCTGCCGGTGCTCGACTACAGCCCGCTCCCCAAGCGCATCGAAGCGCTCGCAGGCAGACCGAAAGCGCTCATTGTCCATTTGACTCAGCAGGTCTTCGGTGCCTACGAGAATGGCGACCTCATTCGCTGGGGCCCGGTGAGCAGCGGCCGTCGCGAGCATCCGACGCCGAGCGGCGCGTTCCATCTGAACTGGCGCTCGCCCGGCAGGCAGAGCACCGAAGATCCGGACTGGTACATGGAGTGGTATTTCAACTTCCACAACAAGCGGGGACTGGCGCTGCACCAGTTCGCGCTGCCCGGAACCCCGGCGAGCCATGCATGCGTGCGTCTGCTCGAACGGGATGCGCGCTGGATTTACGACTGGGGTGATGGGTGGACTCTCGACGAGCGCGGTTGGGAAGTCCTGGAGCCCGGTACGCCGCTCTGGGTCGTCGGCGACTATGACTTTGACGCTCCGCCACCATGGTTCAAGGAGGACGGCCCGCATCCATCGGTGGAGATGCAGGGATTCATGGCCGGGGATTGATCACGGTGAACCGGTGATGCGCTTCGTGTCATCCTGAGCGAAGCGAAGGATCCCCTCCCTCGATGCATCAGCGCACGATTCGTGGGGACCTTTCCCTTCGTTCAGGATGACGAGTTCTTCGGGTCGTCTGCCTCAGGGGTGAAACATCGGCATGCCGAGGACGTTGCCTTCCTTCGGGCGGAAGGTTGCTCGATCGTAGAAGCGGTCGACGTCGACCTGTTTTCTCCGGCCGGTCTGCTGAATCTCGACGCTGGCGTATCGCCCTTCGACGAGGGCGACCATGCAGCCCCGGACCCCCCGCGCAATCAGATCCGCGGCGAGGCGCCCGTAGTTCTTCGCGACGAGCTGGTCGAGTGAGTCGGGCGCGCCGGATCGCATCAGATACGCGAGCCGCTGGTAGATCACGCGTTCGCCGCTGCGCTGTTCGAAGTAGTTGCTGACGAATTCGCCGACCCCGCCGAGCCGTCGCGTGCC
>JBGSYJ010000261.1:0-11374 GCA_041750915.1 Thermoanaerobaculia bacterium
CTCCGGCGGTAGTACATTTTGTGATTTGTGATCGGACAGGGTGGTGGCGGACGCCGATAGGCAACTATGTACCATCGCCGGAGATCCCTCGCCCCTCGCGCCCGCACAACCAAGCTCGGGATGACAAGCTCCCGCTCAGGAATGTGTCGTACATCACCTGGTCGTGTGCGCACCTGCACCGCGCTCCCAGCGGATGAGACCGATCATGAAGACGGCATGAATAATTCGGGAGGATTGCAGTATGAATAAGCAGCAGGTCAAGAAGGTGAGCCAGAAAGTGAGCCGCAGTGGAATGATCGGGCTGCTTCGGGATGAACTCATGAAGCTGACGCCCGAGGGTTCCTCTGCCTGCAGGGCGGTCGCCGACCGTGGCATCTTCTGCCGCGGATTTCTACGGTTCACCGACGCGCAGCTTCGTCAGCGATTTCAGTGGATTGATGAGAAACTTCAACATCCTCCCCGCCAGGTGCTCGAAGACGTGGCCGATCGCTGGCATCTCGCGCGCCAGGAAGTCACGGAGATGCCACTTGCATGCGACGTTCAGCAGATGGAGCACGATTCATGCAGGGGCTGGGATGACTTTTCCAACGCGGAGCTGATCAAATTTTACAGAGAGATATCGGGGCGGAACGTCAGCATTCGAAATGAAGATGCGCCGCAGGCGACGTAAGCTGCTCTTCCGCATAGGACTTGCGATAGGCGCCACAGTGGCCGTCGTTCAGCTGGCAGCCCATGCCACGCGATGGTCTCACAACCGAAGAGTTTCCGGTCTTGGAGACCGTCTCCATGTTGAAACGTATGGGACAGGGGCGCCCGTAGTATTTCTGCACGGTCTGCGAGGCTCGGGAAGCTACTGGTCCGGGCTTGTGCAGTCGATGAACGGCGCGGCCTGGCGGATGATCGTTCCCGACCTTCTCGGCTTCGGGCACTCACCGTGGCCGGTAGCTCGATATTCGGTGGCGGACCATCTCGATGCGCTGGACCGGAGCCTCGAGCACCGAGGGTCGCGCAAAATTCTCGTCGGACACTCCATGGGCGCGATTCTCGCGGCGGAATACGCAGTCCGGCATCCCGAGGAGGTAGCGGGACTGGTGCTCCTCAATGCACCGATATTCGAAAGCGAAAAAGACGCCCGGCGCCGAATTCGCGCGATGTCATCGATGGCGGCGGCCTTCTCTTTGAATCGGTTTCTTGCCCGGGCGAGCTGCGACCTGGTCTGCGCCACGCGTCCGGTCCTCTGGCATATCGCTCCGCACATCGAAAAGAACGTACCTCCGGAAGTTGCACGCGACGCAGTCCTCCATCGGTGGAAGTCCTTCGATGGAAGTCTGCAGCGGGTCGTGTTGCCCTCCAGGCTCGATAAGGTTCTCGAGAGCCTCGACGGCATTCCAGTCATTTTCATCCATGGGGAAATGGATCCGGTGACATCCCTTGATCGCATAGGCCGGCTGTCCGGCGCGATCGGCGCAGAAGTGTTCACGGTTCCCGGAGGCCACAACATCCTTCTCGACCGCCCGGATGAAACCGCTCGCATCGTGAGGGAAGCCGTCGATTCGCTTAGCGCGGAGTGATGCCCGTCACGGGATGGAGTGACAGTCGGTATGCACGTCAGACGGCCGGGCTTTTAGAGTAGTTCACGGAGGATCACCATGACCGCAGTCAGCAGCTATCCCGCACACCTCGAGACCGACGTGGTGCTTCGCACCGGCAGAACGCTGCACATTCGTCCGGTCCGGCCTGAAGATGCACCCGCAATGCAGACATTCTTCGAAAACCTCTCCAGCGACGCGATCCACTCTCGGTTCTTCGACATGCGGAGCGCTGACGCGGCGTTGAAAAGTGCCCCTGTAGACATCGACTATCGCGACATCGTCGGACTGGCGGGTGTGATCGGCGGAGAGATCATCGGTGTTGCCCACTACTTCCGATCCTCGCGACGCCCGCAAAGCGCGGAGGTCGCCTTCACCGTCGCAGACAGACACCAGGGAGGCGGCATCGCAACGCGGCTGCTCGAACGGCTGGCGGAGATCGCGCGTTCGAATGCGATCCAGCGCTTCGAAGCGGAAGCTCTGTCTGGCAATCAGCAGATGCTCGATGTCTTCACCAGTTCCGGGTTCGAAGTCCAGATGGGCGCGCAAGAGGGAATCGTTCACGTCACTCTCGATCTCGAGCCGACGACCGGGTACACCGAGCGCGTTGCCGGCAGATCGCAAACGGCAGCTGCAGCGTCGATGCGGCCCATCTTCGCTCCGCGCTCCATTGCCGTCGTCGGCGCAAGCCGAAATCGGGGCAACCTCGGCGCCGAAATCCTGCACAACCTCGTCTCCGGCGGCTATAAGGGAACACTGTTCGCCGTGAACCCGAATGCCGATGAGATCGAGGGCGTGGAGTGCTCTCCTTCGCTCCGCGAAATCGACGGGCCGGTCGACCTTGCGATTGTGGCGGTGCCGGCGAAACACGTCGAAAGCGTCGTTGACGATTGCGTCTCGAAGAATGTACCCGCTCTCGTAGTCATCTCCGCTGGATTCGGAGAAACCGGGACCGCCGGACGCGAGATGGAGCAGCGGCTCGTCGAGAAGGTCCGGAGCGCAGGCATGCGGATGGTCGGACCCAACTGCATGGGTGTGATCAACACCGATGCCAGTGTCGGAATGCAGGCGACTTTCGCCGTGACGAATCCCGCGCGAGGCAACATCGCGATGTCCAGCCAGAGCGGCGCGCTGGGACTCGCCGTGCTCGACTACGCTTCGCAGCTCAACATCGGATTCTCATCATTCATCTCTGTAGGCAACAAGGCGGATGTATCAGGCAACGACCTGATTCAGTACTGGGCGGAGGATCCGGCTACAGACGTGATCCTGCTCTACCTGGAGAGTTTTGGAAATCCGCGAAGGTTTGCGGACATCGCGCGACGCGTGAGCCGCAGCAAACCGATCGTGGCAGTGAAGGCTGGTAGGTCAGCCGCTGGAGCACGCGCCGCGCAATCACACACCGGCGCTCTCGCCTCCTCGGATGCGATCGTTGCCGATCTGTTCCGTCAGGCAGGAATCATCCGCGCCGGAACGATCGAGGAGATGTTCGACGTCGCCGCGCTGCTTGCGAAACAGCCGCTGCCCGCCGGACGCCGCGTGGGCATCGTCACGAACGCGGGAGGGGCCGGCATTCTCGCCGCGGACATGTGCGAAGCCAACGGGCTCGAGCTGCCAATGCCCTCGGGTGCGCTCGTGGAGAAGCTCCGCGCCTTTCTTCCGGCGGCTGCGAGTGTCGGAAATCCGGTCGACATGATTGCTTCGGCATCCGCCGATCAATACCGCCGAACGATCGACGCCATGCTCGCAACCGATGAGTTCGACTCTGTGCTGGTGATCTACATTCCGGTGCTTCCGGAGGAGGCCGACGCAGTCGGAGCTGCAATCCGCGAGTCCGCGGGTGCGGCGCGTGGCAAGACCATTCTCGCCACGTATATGGGCGCGCACAATACTCCGCTGGTGCTCGCGCCTGTGCCTGCGTTCGCATTTCCGGAGCGTGCGGTGGCGGCCCTGGCCCGGGCGGTCACGTACGCCGAATGGCGGCGCAGTCCGGCCGGTAGTGTTCCCAAGTTCACCGACGTCGATACGGATGCCGCGCGCGAGATCGTCGAGCAGAAACTTTCCGAGGGTGGGGGATGGCTGGACGCTCCAGCGGCAGCAGATCTGTTGGCTGCTGTGAAGATCAGCGTTCCTGCTTCCGAGAAAGTGACCTCGGAGATCGGTGCGATGGAAGCGGCGATGCGGATCGGCTGTCCGGTTGTGTTGAAGGCGCTCGGTCCTTCGCTGCTGCACAAGACCGAATCGGGCGCAGTCGTTCTGAATCTCAAAACCGAGATGGAAGCGCGACAGGCGTATGCGGATCTGAAGCATCGGCTCGGCGACTCGATGACAGGAGCTCTGGTGCAGCAGATGATTCCCGGAGGAGTCGAAGCGATGGTCGGAGTCGCTGAGCAGCCGACATTCGGCCATGTTCTGGCCTACGGTGCCGGCGGAACGCTGGTCGAGCTCCTCGGCGACGTCGCGTTCCGGCTCCAGCCGCTCACCGACGCTGACGCGGTGGCCATGCTCAAAGACGTGCGGTTCACGAAGATGCTCGAGGGATTCCGAGGTTCGCCCAGGTTGAATGCAGGCGCGGTTGAAGACGCGCTCCTGAGGCTCTCTGCGCTGATCACGCTCTGTCCGGAAATCCGCGAGATCGACATCAATCCGCTGAAGGTGCTCGAGAAGGGCGTCTACGCGGTCGACGCGCGGATCCGGGTCGAGCTGGTAGTGCCTGAACCGGCATCGCGGCGCATCGCGTACTGATTCGGGCTGAACTGATCGGGGCAAGCGCTCGGGATGACACTCGCGCGATTGATTCACAATGCTCCCCTGGCGCCGGAGGCGCGGCAGAGGGTAGCAGGTGGCAAGCGCCAGCGCAGCCCCCGGATACATCGTGCGAAAGCTCTCCGCCCCGGCGGGGCGGCAGAGCGAGAGCGGACGATCTTGCACCCCGCCGGGGTGCACGTACAAAGCGGACTCTCTATCCGGTGGCTGCGCTGGCGCTTGCCACCGGCTACCTTCTCAGCGCACCTCCGGTGCGCCGTTCATCACCGCTTCATCGCGCCTGTGCCTTCTGTTCGCGGGGCTGAAAATGCCGTCTAACTTTCCCTTGTGACCATGAGCACACCATCCCCGGGACGGCGAGACTACCTTGGATTGGAGGCGACCCGATGAAAGTGCGCGAAGTAGTGACCGTCGATCCGGTCTCCTGCGACGAGGCACGTCCGATCAGCATTTTCGCGACCGTCATGCTTGCCAGAGACGGCCCCCTCGACAACGCCGAGTTTCTCAGCGTGGTTTGGAAGTGCGCGGCGCGGCGTTCTGTACCGGCCGTACGTGAATCACAACGCGCGGCGAGCCACTGAGCGACGCAGCGGGTAGAAGCAGGTCGAACCGCCGGTTCCTCATTTCCTCGGACGCGATCGTGGCAGGGAGATTCACATGATCACAATCGTCGCCGGCTGGGAAGTGCCCGCCTCACTGTCGCCTGTGATGATGAGCACACCATCCCCGGAGCGGCAGGACTACCTTCGATTGGAGGTGTGACCCCCATGAGAGTACAAGACGTGATGACGCCCGACCCAGTCGCCTGCGAGGCTGCCTGCACTCTTCGCACGGTTGCTACAGTGATGCTGGCGAACGACTGTTCCGCGGTTCCGATCCTTCGTGCGGGAGAGGTTCTGGGCATCGTGACCGATCGGGACATCGCCTGCCGCGCGGTTGCGCGTGGATGGAACGCTCCCGAAGTGCCCGCGGCCGCCGTGATGTCGGCGCAGCTGGTTGCGATCCATCCTGACGAACCGGTTGAAGAAGCCGCGCGTCTGATGAAAGAGAATCAGATTCACCATCTCCCGGTGATCGACTCCAATGGCGCGCTGGTCGGCATCGTTGCGCAGTCGGATCTCGGCCGCAGGATGTCCGACAAGGAGTTCGGCGAGATGGCGAAGAAGACCTCGATCCGTGGAACAAAGGTCGTTCCAGGCCCGCGGCACCTCGTGGTAAGGTCCCCTTCAGTCGCTACCTGAACAGAAAGAAAGTGAAGGTCAGGTCTCGCAGCGGAACTCTTTGAGGTGAGCGATGAAAGTTCGAGACGCAATGACTCCGCCGGTAGCATGCAATGCAGGCGATACGCTGCGGTTCGTAACGTCACTCCTGCGTGAGCGAGCCTCCACTGCCGTTGTCGTCATGCGCGAGGGCAGGATGGCAGGCATCGTGACGGACCACGACATCGCGCGCCGCGTAACCGCAATGGGTCCCCCAGGCAGCTGAACTTCCTGCAGAAGCTGCCATGTCGCGTCCGCTCGTTTTCATTGACGCCGAAGCGTCGCTGGATGAAGCGGTCCAGCTCATGGAAAAAAACCAGATCCATCACCTCGCCGTCGCGAACGACGAGAGCCGCCTTCTCGGCCTCCTCGCGATGAGTCGCAGCGTTCGATTCGTGTGATTTCCAGGAACTCCGCCCCTCAGGACTGATCCAATGGGAAGTGCTGCGCGTGCCGAGGTGAAAGTCAACCACATTTGAGAGGACCGACGGGCACGGTGTCCCCAGGCGCTCCTTCCGGTCGACGCGATCTTCACGCGGAAGAAAGAGAAAGTGATTTGAGAACCGACCAGCGGTTCAGTCGATCCCCTTCTTCTTCATCCACTCTCGTTGTTTTCGTCCCACGTCGGCATCATGGTTCGTTGCGCCTTCGAGCGCTTCCACGATTGTCTTATCACCTGTCATGTAGCGTGAGAAACGGCCAATCTCCCGCTCGTCCAGGCCGCCCAGGATCGCCAGCACCAGGGCCCTGTTCAGGGTCGCGCGATACTGTTGCAGCCGTGCTCCGTGAGCAGCCGTAGCGAGGCGCGGCGAACCGACGTAGCCCGGCCAGTTCGGTGCTCCGGCGATCCGGAACAGCCCGCCCAAATCGTTCGCGGCCAGCGGGGGCAGCGTAAGGTAGCCAGAGTCTACGAGGTCCGGGCGGAGGAACATCAACCGGCTTGTTTCCTCGAAGCCGGCGTGGTCATCTCTCACGCCGATTTCCTTTCTTTCCGAATCTGAGAGGCTCAAGTCAGGCGGTGTGAGCTCGAGGTCAGCCAGTTGTTCCGCCGTGGGTTCCAGCCCGTGCAGATTGACCATCGTTCCGCCATACACATCGCGGAAGTAGTCTCCGGCCTGGTCTAACATTAAATTGTGGTATGGCGAGCCGTGACCGTGCGTCACGAAAATCCAGCGGAATCCCTGCTCACCAAGCTCGGTGGCTAGATCCATAAAGACGGCTCTCAGGGTCGTGCGGCGAATCGAATAGGTGCCGGGGAAGACGTATCTGCCGCCGATCTCGTTTCCTCCGGCATGACCGAGGGGAATGATCGGAAAGACGAGCGCAGCCCAACCCGGACGCTCGACAATCGCCTCCGCCAGCTCTTGAGTCAACCACTCGTTCGAGTAGCCGTCGGTGAAGGAAGGAAGATGCGGCCCATGCTCCTCAAGCATGCCGCCGGGGAGTATCACCACGGTTTTCTGTTTATCGAGGGCGCGAATCTGGTCGATGTTCATCTGCGCCACGCGATGAATCTGGGCGTTCACTGCGCCGCACGCCATCGCGCCGATTACCGCAAACATCCATGTTCGTTTCATCATCTCGTTCCTGATTTCGTTGCCGACATCAAGCTGAATGGGCCGGCCGCGATGCGGGCTCCCGCAAGGCGGCCGGCGCTTACTTGTGTGGGAAATATCCCTTATCTTTGGTCTGGTCGAGGCGCCGACATCACATCACCATCGGGTGGTGGCAGTTGCCGAACTAACCCCCTCGGCTGAGATCACCTGAACTCGATCCTGACGTGGCGGACAACACTCTGCTGCTTGACACCCATCTCCCGGATCTGGAACTGGAAGGTGCGGCCGTCCATCAGCGTCCCGAGTGCATTGATTTCGATCTTACCGTTGCCTGCTCCCTGCGGTCGCTCGTGGCCCGGGTGCTGTGTCTCTTTGTAGAAGCTGGCGGATCCGATCTGTAGCGACGGCAGCGACAGCAGTTCGGGGACAGTCAACACGTCGTCGCCGAGCGCCGACAGCATGTCCTGCCAACTGACGAACCAGACGGGCACCGCCCCCAGGCCGTGCAGGTTCGCCTGGATGGGCGCGCCGTCTACCGGAGGCGGGGCGTTCTTATAGATCAAATGACCCTGGACAGTGAGCGGGCAGCCGAACGCGGCGGGCACGTCGATCAGATCGAGCAGGTTGAAGTCGTCGGGGACGCAACCCGGCTGACGCAGGAAGGCGATTGCGGCCCACTCGTCCGTGTGCGGCACGAATATCCGCTCGAGTGAGGAGTAGAAGGGCGGGCCGGGGTCTTCTTCTGGAACGGTGACGCGAAGCTGTGCGTGGGCCGTTGCAGTTAGCAGGACAGTCATCAACAGCGCAATCGAGAGCCTTTGCTTGAACATGATGTTTTCTCCTTTTTGATCGACGTTTATTTCAAAGTTTGACTCGGCTGGCTGTTGTCAGAATGTCTGAAGGCAGGTGGCCGGTTTCACGTCATATGGCGAGAACCTGAAAGAAATCCCTCCATCCTCCGAAAACTTTTTTTTCGATCGTTCCGGGAGATGGCAGTTCGGGGAAAATGGTAGAATTCCGCCATCCCTCCCCGACCGTCCCGGCCTTATCAGGCTTGATATGACGAAACCTTCGCCCGAAGAAATGAGCCAATTGCTGAGGGATTGGAGCGACGGGGATCAGTCGGCGCTGGACAAGGTGATGCCGGTCGTCTATCAGGAACTGCGCCGGCTGGCCCATCACTACATGCGGAATGAGCGGGCGGACCACACCCTCCAGACCACGGCTCTGGTCAACGAGGCGTACATGCGGCTGGCCGACTACAAGAAAATGCGCTGGCAGAGCCGGGCACACTTCTTTGCCGTCGCCGCGCAGGTGATGCGCCGCATCCTCGTCGAAAACGCCCGGAGCCGGAACTACGCGAAGCGCGGCGGCGGGGCGCAGAAGGTGGAGTTGGATGAAGCGGCCCTCGTCTCCGCGGGGCGCTCGGCGGAGGTGATTGCGGTTGACGAGGCGTTGATTGAGCTCGAATCGTGGGACGCGCGCAAAGGCAGGATTGTCGAGTTGCGTTTCTTCGGGGGTCTGAGCATCGAGGAGACCGCCGAAGTCCTGAAGGTTTCGCCCACAACAGTCCAGCGCGAGTGGCGGTCGGCCAAAGCGTGGCTGCATCGCGCGATCAGTCAAAGGGGCGGCCTTGGAGCCTGAGCGCAACCGGCGTATCGATGAGATTTTTCAGGAGGCGCTTGCGCGCGACACCTCCGATCGCGCCGCTTTCCTGGACAAAGCCTGCGCTGACGATCCCGGTTTGCGGAGAGATGTCGAGGCGCTGCTCGCTTCCGACGAGCAGGCCGGCAGTTTCATCGAATCACCCGCCCTCGAGATCGCACCCGAGCTGGTCGCCGATGATCGCACCACGTCTTTCACCGGCCGAACCATCGGCCCATACCGCCTCGAGTCTCTGCTCGGCGCAGGGGGGATGGGAAAAGTCTATCTGGCCCACGACCAGAGGCTGGGCCGCAAGGTGGCTTTGAAACTGCTCAATCCCGGACTTGCCGGCGATTCTGAGCAGCGCCCGCGCTTTCTCCGGGAAGCACGTTTGGCCGCCTCACTCGATCACCCCAACATATGTACCATCCACGAAGTGGGTGAGGATGCGGGCCACCTGTTCATCGCAATGCAGTACGTCGAGGGTGAGACGCTGCGGCGCGCGATCAGCGGCCGGCCGCTGAAACTTGACTCCCTTCTTTCGGTCAGCCTGCAAGTGGCCGACGCATTGGAGGAGGCCCACACGCGAGGGATCATCCACCGCGACGTCAACTGCGGCAACATCATGATCACTCCCCGCGGTCAGGTGAAGGTGCTCGACTTCGGCCTGGCCAAGCTGCTCGAGCGCGTTGAGGAGGAGGCGGAAAATCATCTGACGATGACAGGCGCGGTCATGGGGACGCCCGCGACCATGTCGCCCGAGCAGGCGCGGGGCGAACGTGCGGATCATCGCAGCGACATATTCTCCTTAGGCGGTGTGCTCTATGAGATGGCAACCGGACACACGCCCTTTAGCGGGAGGTCCAGGGCCGATCTGATTAGCGCACTGCTCACCCGGCCACACGAGCCAGCAACAAAGTGGAATAAAGAAATACCCGCGCATCTATCGGCGGCGATCGACCGGGCGCTGGCAAAAGAGCCGGCGGATCGCTACCAGTCCATGCCAGAGCTGGTGGCAGACTTGCGGCAGGTGGTTGCCGAGGCCGGGGGGCTGGATCACCTCTTCAGTTCGTCCGGCGCGCGCATCGGGGTGACGACGCCCTACGTTCCGCAACGGCGGCGGGCTGTATTCAACACGCCGTGGGCGATTGTTGCTCTGGTTGCCGTCACGGCGCTGATGACCCTGGGCCTGATGGCCGCCTATTCGCGGTCCAGGTTACCAAAGCCGCCCGCACCGGCACAGCAAAGCCTCATCTCGACGTTTCCCGGATCGCACAGCGGGGCGAGCTTTTCGCCGGACGGTCAGAACATCGCTTTCACCAAGACAGTGGACGGCGCGCCGCAGGTCTGGACGAAGAACCTGGCCCGAGGCGAGCCGATACAAATTACTTCAGGTGGAGACTCGGCCGACCGGCCGCGCTGGTCTCCGCGGGATGACCAGATCGTTTACACACGATGGTCGCAGGGCTCAAACAGCATCTGGTCCGTCCCGCCCGCAGGCGGGGCGTCGCATAAAGTCGTCGAAGGGGGCCGCAATCCCAATTGGTCCTGGGACGGCGCACGACTGGTGTTTGAGCGCGGCTATGACATCTGGACTTCGAATGCCGACGGAGGCGATCAGCGCAAAGTGGAAGGCACGCCGCCGACCGATTACCACCTGGCGGCCGATCGGATGCCCGCGTTCTCTCCTGACGGCGCACTGATCGCGTTCTTCCAAATGTCAAAAGGCCCGCACGGTGATTATTGGGTCGTTCCTGCGGAGGGCGGGCAAGCGCGCCGCCTGACCTTCGACGACTCTTTCGGCGGCGCGCCGGCCTGGACGCCGGACGGGTTCATCATCTTTCCCTCACAACGTGCCGGGACTCTGACGCTGTGGAAAGTTCCTGCCCAGGGCGGGGAGCCAGAACCGGTCCTGGTGGGTAGTGGCGAGGACACCGACCCGGAGATCTCGCGCGACGGCCGGCGACTCATCTACACAAACACTCGGAACAACTTCGTGCTCACGCTCACCGACCCGGCCACCGGGCGGCATCAGGAGCTTCATCAGACGCGAAGCGATATGGTGAACCCTTCCTTCTCTCCACAAGGGGACAGAATCCTCTTCTTCGGATTCGCGGAGGGGGGAGGCCTGCATCTCTACGTTGTCAACACGGATGGCACGAACCTCAATCAGTTGACGAGAGGAAAAGGCGAGCAGAATGTTCACCCGCAATGGTCCGCGAATGGCTCGGCGGTCTATTTCTACCAGCACCGCCCCACGACTTCCTTTCGTAGGCTTTCGCTTCACGACCGCGGCATCACCGAACTGGTTCGCGGGTGGGAATGGGGTACACACAATCACGCAAGCGTGGACCCCGCAGGAACGCGGATCATTTACACCCGTATGGACAGTGGTAAGCCGGCCGCCACGATGATTCGAGACCTGGCGACCGGCGGTGAGACCGCGTTCACGATGCCCCTGCGCTTCGCCCGGTGGTCCCGCGACGGAAAATTTATCGCCGCCACGAACATCAAAGAGCGGTGGTCCGAATCCGAGATTATGGTATGTGCGGTCGATGGC
>JBGSYJ010000262.1:0-14299 GCA_041750915.1 Thermoanaerobaculia bacterium
AAAGGAAATCAGAATCGATGAAACAGACACCGAAACGCGTCGCCCTCGCCTACTCCGGCGGTCTCGACACATCCATCATCATTCCCTGGCTTCAGGAGAACTACGGATGCGAAGTGGTCGCGGTGGCCGTCGACGTCGGACAGGCGGAAGAGACTTCTGGCCTCGAAGAGAAGGCCTACCAGACCGGAGCCTCGGACTTCCACCTCGTCGATGCAAAGGCGGAGTTCGCGGAAGACTACATCTTCCCCGTTCTCAAAGCCGGAGCGGTCTACGAGAAGGATTACCTTCTCGGCACCGCCACAGCGCGGCCGCTGATCGCGCGCAAGCAGGTGGAGATCGCGCTCGCGACGGGCTGCGACGGACTCGCTCATGGTTGCACGGGCAAAGGCAACGATCAGGTGCGCTTCGAGCTCGCCTGGCAGGCGCTTGCGCCGGAGCTCACCGTCATCGCACCCTGGCGTGAATGGTCGATCGTCTCGCGTGAAGATGCCATCGACTACGCGATCTCGAAGAACATCCCGATTCCGGTGACGAAGAAGGATCCCTACTCGCGCGACCGGAACCTCTGGCATCTGTCGCACGAGGGAGGACCGCTCGAGGATCCGGCGTTCATACCCGATCCGGCGATGTTCCGACTGACGGTCGATCCGCGCTTCGCGCCGGACGAACCTGAGAACGTCACGATCTCCTTCGAGTCGGGCATTCCGGTCGCCGTGAATGGTGAGGAGCTGGGGCCGCTCGAGCTCGTACAGGCGCTCAACCGGATCGGCGGCGCGCATGGCGTAGGCCGTGTCGACCTCGTCGAGAACCGGCTCATCGGAATCAAGTCACGCGGCGTCTACGAAACGCCGGGCGGAACGATCCTCGTGACCGCGCTCAGAGCGCTCGAATCGCTGACGCTCGACCGCGAGACCTCCCACGAGAAGGAGCGGCTTGCCACGCGCTACGCAGAGCTGGTCTACTTCGGCCAGTGGTTCTCGCCGCTGAAGGAAGCGATGGATGCGTTCTTCGACAAGGTGATGGAGACGACGAGTGGATCGGTGACGCTCTCGCTGTTCAAAGGCCACGCGAGCGTGATCAGCCGTCAGTCGCCGTATTCACTCTATTCGCAGAATCTGGCGTCGTTCGACATGTCCGGCTATGACTCCACCGATTCGGCGGGCTTTATCAAGCTGTTCGGCCTGCCGACCAGGGGACGCAAGCGTATCGGTCCGATGGCCGTCGAGGAAGCGGCGGGGCGGAGAAGGTAGAGATGACGAGTTCTGAGTTGTGAGTTCTGAGTTGTGAGTGGACCCGTCCCGGGGACGAAGTTCTGAGTTCTGAGTTGTGAGTGGACCCGTCCCAGGGACGAAGTTCTGAGTTGTGTGTTCTGAGTTGTGAGTGGACCGCCTCGCAACCCGTGACTCGGACCGGTCCACTCAGAACTCACAACTCACAACTCAGAACTCGTCATCCGTCACTCGCAAACCAAAGGATCCAAACGCATGGCACGTAAAGAACTCTGGGGAGGACGCTTCACCGAACCCTCCTCCGACGCCCTCAGAAAATTCAACGATTCGTTCAGCTTCGACATCGCACTGCTCGAGCAGGACGTGATCGGATCGATCGCGTGGGCGCAGGCCCTCGCGCGTGGGGGAGTGCTGACTGTCGAGGAAGCCGACGCGATCGTCGGAGAGCTGCGCGAGATCGGCCGTGTGCCGCCTGCAGCCGGCGATGTCGATCACGAGGATGTTCATTCTTACGTTGAGGCAAAGCTTGCAGCGAAGCTCGGCCCGCTAGCGGGCAAACTCCACACCGGTCGCTCCCGCAACGACCAGGTCGCCACCGATTTCCGCATGTTCGTCCGCGATGCGCTTGATGTCGCGAAGCAGAGGACGCTCAACCTCGCAGACGTTCTCGCGCACCACGGCAAAGCGGAAGCAGACTCGCCGCTTCCCGGCTACACACACATGCAGCAGGCGGAGATCATCACGTTCGGGCACTGGGCACTTGCGTACGTCGAAATGCTGTTCCGCGACGTCGATCGTTTTCAGTCGGCGTTCGACCGCGCGAACGAATGCCCGCTCGGCTCCGGAGCGCTTGCCGGAACGCCCGTGAACATCGATCGTCACCGGCTCGCAGACTCTCTCGGATTCACGAGACCAACCGCGAACTCTCTCGATGCCGTCTCGGACCGCGACTTCGCAGCGGACTATCTCTATGCGACGGCCATGCTCTTCAACCACCTCTCGAAGCTTGCGGAGGACCTGATCGCCTTCTCGAGCCAGGAGTTCGGCTTCGTCGAGTTGTCCGACGCCTGGTCCACAGGATCATCGCGCATGCCGCAGAAGAAGAACCCCGATGTGCTCGAGCTCGTTCGCGGTCACGCAGGCCGCATGGTCGGAGAACTGACCGGTCTGCTCTCCCTGCTGAAAGGTCTGCCGCTCGCCTACAACAAAGACCTTCAGCTCGATAAGGAGCCGATATTTCGAACGCGCGCGCTCGTCGATGTGGCACTTCCGGCACTCTCCGGACTGCTCGCAGCGCTCAATCTGCAGCGCGACCGAATGCAGACGGCGGCGTCGAACGACACTCTGCTCGCCACACAACTGACTGACGCAATCGTCCGTCGCGGCGTGCCGTTCCGGCGGGCACATGAAGTCGTGAGCCGGCGGCTCGCGGAAGCGATCGCCGAAGGGAAGACTTTCCGCGAGCTGGGCACCTCTCCTGACATCACCGAGCGCGATCTCGAATCGCTCGACGCAGGGCTCGCCGTGGAGGGCAAGTCCAGCGTCGGCGGAACGGCTCCATCGCGCGTCAGACAGGCCGCTGTCGCTGCAATCGAGAAGATCGTAGCCCTGCGTGAGGACGCCTCTGCCCCCGATTCCGCCCGTGACCACGCGGCGATGAAGGAATCGTGACTTGAAGCTTCCGAAGGGATTTCTCGCTTCCGGCGTTCGTGCCGGCATACGGAGGAAGCGGCCGGACCTCGCGGTCATCGCTGCGCCCGACGGCGCAACGGCCGCAGCGGTCTTCACGACGAACCGCTTTCAGGCTGCGCCGGTGACTCTGTCGCGAGCGGCGCTCAAGAAGAGCGGTGGGCGCGTCACGGTCGCCGTGATCAACGCGGGATGCGCAAATGCCGTCACCGGCAAGGAAGGGATGGATGCGGCGAAGCGCGTTCGCACGCGCGCCGCCCAGGTCTTCACCTGCCCTGAAGAAGAAGTCTTCCTCGCATCGACCGGCGTGATCGGTGTCGTGCTTCCGGACGCGAAGATCCGCGCGACGCTGCCTGATGCGCTGAACAAACTTTCCACCGGAGGGCTCGACGCTGCTTCGCACGCGATCCTGACGACAGACATCGGTCCAAAGGTCGCCCAGGCGAGCTTCACCTGGCACGGGCGGAGAGGCCGGATCACCGGTGTTGCGAAGGGCGCCGGAATGATTCACCCGAACATGGCGACGATGCTGGCATTTCTCATGACCGACGCCGATGCGACACCGCGCCTTCTGCACGAAGCGCTGACGGCCGTGATGAAGACGAGCTTCAACTCCATCAGCGTCGACGGCGACACGTCGACGAATGATTCCGTTCTGCTGCTCGCCTCCGGGAAACTCGGCGGACCGGCGATGTCGAAGCTCTCCGAAGCCGCGTCATTTCTCGAGGCGCTCGAGAAAGTCTGTCGCGATCTGGCCTGGCTGATCGTGCGCGACGGCGAAGGCGCGACGCGGGTCATGGAGCTGGAAGTTCGAGGCGCTCGCACCGAACGCGACGCAAAGCTCGCCGCGCATGCGGTCGGTACGTCTCCACTCGTGAAAACCGCACTTCACGGTGGCGATCCGAACTGGGGCCGCATCCTCGCGGCTGTAGGACGTAGCGGTGTGCGGTTCTCGCCTCGCCGCGTATCGCTGCACGTCGGTACGATTGCGCTAGTGAAAGATGGAGATCCTGTCGCCTACAAAGAAAAGGACGCCGCGAAAGTCTTCGCCCGTGAACGCGTCCCCGTCATCGTCGACCTCGGTGCCGGATCGGCTTCCACCGTCCTGCTGGTGAGCGACCTCGGACACGACTACGTCTCCCTGAATGCGGATTATCGATCGTGAAACAGTAGTCAGGAGTCAGGAGTCAGGAGCCAGTAGCCCGCGCGCCCTCGCGAAGGCTTGAAGTGGTCTGAGCGATGATGGCCCGGCAGGACGCCCGCTCTGCTACTGAGACTACTGACGCTTGTGATCACGCTGGAATGAGGGAGCTTGTCATCCCGAGCCTGGTCGTGCGGGCGGGAGGGGCGAGGGATCTCCGGCGATTGAACATTCGTGATTCGTGAGGGGCTCAGGGTGGTGGCGGCGGGCGATTGGTAACTATGTACCATCGCCGGAGATCCCTCGCCCCTCCCACCCACCCGCGCTTGCTCGGGATGACAAACGCCGCAATTCTGCCGACTTATGCGCGAGGTGAAATCGTGATCAGTGGTCAGCGGTCATTAGTCAGTAGGGTGTACCAGAGAGAATCGCAGATTCACGCGTAACGCGGCAGGAGGGCTACTGGCTACTGACTCCTGACTACTGACTACTCTCTTCCTTCACCGGCAGCTCCAACCGCGTCACCGGATACGCCGGTTTCAGAAGCTCCCGATGCTCCGGCCGCGCCAGCTCCGTCTCGATCTCTAGCAGCAGCATGCTCGACCACTTCCGTCGTTCCCTTGCATTGACGAGGTATCGCACCGTCACGTTCGACCAGGAATCCGTCATCGAGAAGTACACCTGCGGCTCATCAGCGATGTCGAGTCCGAGACCTTCTTTTTCGAGAAGAGCGCGGTAAGCCTGAACCGGTTCGACCATAGTCGGACCGACGACGCGTTTTGCAACCTCAGCAATCAGCCGCATCGCATAGAGACGATCGCTTTCATTCGCGACACCGGCGACGACTTCATCCCAGACGTAAGGAAACCCTCGGGTGTAGTTGACAACGTTCGCGCGCAGCACCTCGGAGTTCGGGAACGTGATCATCGCACCGGTCGGCTGTGCGCCCTGCACTGGTTTGTCCGGACCGCCGGCTTCCCAGACGGTGGTGTTGAGAAAGTCGATGCGATAGACGTCGCCGAAGACCTCGCCGACGCCGATCCTGTCGCCCACGCGGTAGTAGCCTTTGAACGAGTTGAGCAGCCATCCGGCGAAACTTTCGATCGGAGCCTGCAGCGCCCACGAAAGGGCGAGACCGAGCAACCCGACCGATCCGAGGAGTGCTCGCGCGTCGCCCGCGATGACGCTCAGCGCAACGCCGATGGCGAGGAGCCAGACGACGACGCCCGCCATGGCGGTAGCCGCCTCCGCGCGCTCCCAGGAGCCAAGGACGCGACGGAGTACGAACCGCACTGCCTTGACGATCATCGCGGCGACAAAAAGGAGCGCCAGAGCGAGAAGAAGCCGCGGGAGCACATCGGTAAATCCGACCGCCAGCTGCCGAAGTGTCCCTGTTGCTTCCTCGACGGAGCGGGCGGGGTCGGGACGGTCGGATTCCCCCGGTACATCCTCAGCAATCGTTTCTGAGATCACTTCCGGAGTCGTGTTCCCCAACTCCTGAGCAGGTGCATCCGTGACTCCCCACATGAGAAGAAAGAGGCCGGTGAATGCGACTGCGAGCATCGATCCCTGGCGGAACCGCTTGAGTCTCCGCTGCGCTGAACGCTGGTATGCCGCCGCCGATGCTCGTCGAGGACGTCTCGCTGCGACACGCTGCCGGGTCAACCGACGCGCCGCAGCCTGACGCCGTGCGGTCGATGATGTTCGATCGGCCCGCGGGGCAGCCGTCCCATGTTGCCCAGTGAGGCGAGTGGTCTGGCGGTGTCCCGTTCTCCTGGAAGATGAAGCCATGTGCACTCCTGTGTGCACAACGCAGGCCGGACTGGCACTGAAATCGCCTCCGCCCCTCCGTCGTCCCACTCGGTTCTGGGTTCTGGGTTCTGGGTTCTGAGCACGAGCATCGCAAAGAGCACGTTTGCGCAGGAAATGTACGTTTGTGTGGGAGAGGAGCGGGCCTCAGAACCCGCGACTCGCAACTCGGAACTGGAAGGCGGGTGGTCCCAGAACCCAGAACCCTGAACCCTGAACCCTGAACCCTGAACCGGGCGGGCTACTCCCCGTTGTGCATGCCTTCGAAAAAATCGACCAGTCCGGTATCGAGGGAGTACTCGGCGCCGACGATCAGCAGACCATCGTTTGTGATCAGCTGTTCCAGAACGTCGGAGCCATGACGGAGTTGTCGGACTGACGCGCTGATGTTTGCGCGAACCGCCTTTTGAACGATATCGCCGGCATCCGAAGAAACGAGACTCTCAATCGATGGGCGGATCCTGTCGACGATTGAGCGGAGATTTCGCGATTGATCCTCAGTCGGACGGCTCAGTTCCTCGAGAGTCGCCTGGATCGCTCCGCATGCCGAGTGACCGAGCACGATCACGAGTCTCGTTCCGAATCGCGACGCGGCAAACTCGACGCTGCCGATACCCGACGGCGCAACGATGTTCCCCGCGATACGGATCACGAACAGGTCGCCGAGACCCTGGTCGAATACGATCTCCGCGGGAACGCGGGAATCGGAACATCCGAGGATGATCGCGAACGGTTCCTGTCCGGCGGTCAGCTCCCGGCGGCGTGTCTGGGTCGTCACGCCTCCTCCGCTCATGTCCGACGCGAAGCGACGATTGCCCTCGCGGAGCAGCTCGAGTGCCTCAGGTCCCGTAATCATTGGCGAACTTCACCCATGCATTTCATCCGTTGCTCTCCCTTCTGCCCTTCGCGGCGTGCTGTGTGACATCCGCAAGACTCGATCCGCTCCGAACTCCATCTCCACGAATGACACTGAACGAGCCGTCCGTCTCGAGGACGACCGCTTCCACATCTGCCAGATCGGCGATACCGGATGATCTCACGGCGGCACGGACCTCCTCCTGCGTCACACGCGTGCGCTTCATCGGACCGTCGAGAAACAATCCTCGATGAAGCACCATCTCGGGCTCACCCGTCACAAATTTTTTCACCCATCCAACTCTCACAGCAGACCACGTGACGAGGAACTGCAGACCGACGAGGAGCGCGATGGCCAGAGCGCCCCTCCGCAAGAGCAACGTTTCTGTTCAGCAGCATCGTCGCGAGCGTCGAGCCGAGTGCGACCGTGACGACGAAATCGAACGCATTCATCTTCGAGAGCGTACGCTTGCCCGACATTCTCAGGAAGACGACCATGACCACGTAGGACAGCACGCCGACGGTCAGCGTTCGAAGCAGCGTCTCCCAGCTGTCAAAAAAAGCGTTCTCCAAGAAACCTCCGAGATTCAAGTATACGAGGTGCCTATGTGGCAGGGCCCTCCGAGGCCCTGCCTCTTCGGGATCGTGAAGTTGTACGACATCTGGAGCTCATGCAGTTCAGGTGCACGCTCCAGGTCTCGTACATCTCTACTGCTCGGAAAAGGCAGGGCCTCGGAGGGCCCTGCCACATGCGTCAGCCGAGAAGTTGCGGATTCAGCTGCCAGATGGCGAAGTTGAGTGCAGCTGCAAACGTTACCCAGGCGAGGTACGGAAAGAGGAGAGCTCCGGCGAGTCTGTTCACCCGCCAGAACATCACGATCGTCGCGACGATGAGCAGCCACAGGACGATGATCTCGACGAACGCCAGCGCTCCCTGACGCCATCCGAAAAACAGCCAGCTCCAGAGTGCATTCGCAGCCAGTTGCACGATGAAGAGCGACAATGCTGTACGCGCCTTTCCGAAACCGCCCTCGCGCCAGACGAGCCACGCCGCAATGCCCATCAGCAGATACAGCGCTGACCAGACAGGCCCGAACAGCCATGCAGGAGGCGACCACGACGGCCGTACGAGCTCCCGGTAGAACACATCGGCGCGCGCGGACGCGACCGCGCCGATCGCCGCCGTGGCAAACGTGAGCGCAAGCCACACGAGAAGGCCGAGCAACTGTTTCGGTTTGGACATTCGAGTCTTTGTTCTCCCCGCGAGGAGTATAGCCTCGGTCAGCGCCCACGCTATGATCACTTTCCGCCACTCACTCAGGCTTACAGATGAGCCGCCAAGACAAGGGGACGCTATGGATTCGGAGCTCGTTCGAAAGCGGATCGAAGAACATGGACGCTGGTTTCATGAAATCGAACTGGCGCCTGGCATCGTCACGCCGGGCGAAGATTCGAACCGCCTGAAACTGCCGATCCTCGACGAGATCGGCCTTCCGTCCCGCGCTGATGGACTGAAAGTGCTCGACGTCGGCTGCTCCGACGGCTACTTCTCGTTCGGGATGGAAAGACGCGGTGCGAGTGTCGTGGCGATGGACTTCGTACTCGGGAACTACACAGGATTCGAAGTCGCGAAGAAGATACTCGGAAGCGACGCCCGGTATGTGATGGACAACGTCTACAACCTCAGCCCGGAGAAGCACGGCACGTTCGAGCTCGAAGAGGCTGGATTTTCAGTGGAGGAATTCCGGATCCACTCGATGGGCGGATACGTTCGCGCACGCGCCGTTCACGACGAAGAAGCGGAGCGTTACGCGCGCTCGATGAGCGGCTGGCAAAGACCGCCTTCGATCCCGCTGTCCCGTACTTTCTCGATACCGATCCCCGCAAGCACACGGTTACAGGCAGGAAGAAGTAGATATCAGTCGCCGGGGGCACCGGGGAGTCGCGCCTCGACCTTCGTGCCACGATCCGTCTCGAAGGTCACACCATCCGATCCAATCCGGCGCACTGTCGCATTCCCCAGCCGCTGGCCCGTCTCGAGCGGCAGCAACCTCCGCCACGGATTGTAGACCCACGCGCGGGGGTCTTCGCCGATCGTCGAGACTCCGACGAGAGTGAGATCGTCAACGCTGAGCATCTCGATACGCGCCGGCTCTCCGTCCAGAATGGAGCGCCGCGTCAGATCGCGCTCTTCGCACGCGACCAGGTTCGTCGAGGCCTCCGGCTTCTCTCCGGAACGGTTGAGCAGAAGGCGCGCACCATCGATCGTGGGCGATAAACCGGCGGACGCAATCACTCCGTCGAGAATCTGATCGAGGGGAATCTCCTCCGCGAAAAAACTCACGCGCGCTTTCAGATCGCGCGGGATACGGAGCTCGCGCTCGGAGATCTGTCCGATAGTACAGAGCACATCCGAAACGTTGGCCTTCGCCAGAGTCATCATCACCGGTTGCGTCGGTCCGCCGGCCGGTGACCCGGGCACGCCCGGTTCGAAACCGGCTTTCGAAACGCGCCGCAATGAACCCTCTCCCGAGATCACAACGGCTGAGCGGATCGCTTCGAGCAGGCCATCGATCGAAGCGCTTTCGTAGACCTCGAGGCTCACACGCCCGTTCACGTTCTCGTCGACGATAAAGTTCCAGAGAAAGAGGTCGTGAAGCACGAAGAAGAGGTCGGCAAACTCGACATCGCGGAGTTGCAGAACAGCTCTGTCAGCGTCCTGCGGTGCGCCGCGCGCGATGATGCTGCGAGGCGGGCCTGGCGTCATCAGTCCCTCACAGAATGCTGCGGCGCCGCTTTCGAAGTTCCGCCCGAGCGGTGACGAATCGTTCCATGCGTCCTGATTGGTGCGCGCCCTGATCGAAAACTTCTGGCATCCGCCCTGCGGGGTGAATACCGGCTCCTTCGCGTCGAATCCTGCGGAAGGCAACCCGACAACGAGTGCCGAGCGTGCCGCGCTGCCGACCAGGAGGCCTTCGATTGACGACTCTTCTCCCAGCGTAACGTCCGTGAGTGCGATCGGATGGCCGTCGAGCGTTTCCTCGAGACGAGACAGAAGTCCCATCGGATTGGGACGGCTGGAGAACCTTTCAATGGCTTCGATGGCCGACTGCAGCCGGGAGAGATGCGCACTCAGCCTGTCGATCTCCTGCTCGACCGTGGAAGCTGAACCCCCGGACGAAGCGAAGGGCAGGATCGGAAGCTCGAGCCGGGCCGTGAAGAAGACGGTATCGCCCTCCCGCGCCTGAACCCGGACACTCTGAATGCGGGAGGCCTGACCTATGGGAATGATCGAGAGGAACCGCTTGACGCTCTCGAACGATTCGCGGCCTGAAAGCTCCACGTGGTGAACCTCGAGGACGAGAGGCTCCCGATCGGCAGGCAGGCCAGATTCCTCGTCCCCGAGCCGGCGGATCTCGAGCTCTCTCAGTCCGAGCCGGTCAGCCTTTTGGCGGAAGAGCCTTTCATCATCGTCGATGGATGACGGAATGAGGCGCCGCGATCGCTCGAGCTCCAGTTCCAGCGTCTTCACGCTCTCGCGAAGCAAGTCGAGATGGGACTGATCATCCGCTGCAGCCTGCGGCGCAGCCGCCGTGAGCAGCACTGCCGCGATGACTGCGAATCTGACGAGCACCGACATGATGATGAACGGCCATTCTCGCGTGGGGAAGTGCCGCGGTCAACAGGGGGACGGTGGATGAGCAAAACCCCTCTCCCCGTGTGAACGGGGAGAGGGGCAGGGGAGAGGGGCGGTTCAACCGAGGGAACATGCAAATCGAGCACAAGTCGCTGCAAGCCCGTCACTCCCCTCTCCCGGCGCGCGGCGGTCCGGCGATCGGAACGGTATCCCGAATTTCGCGCGCCACCCTCTCCCCGGCTTCGCGGGGAGAGGGGAAGACGCTCAGGCGCGTATCGTCACTGCGAGTCGTCGCGCGGCTTCGTCGCTGGCAGTACCGTGGTCACGTGCTGAGTGACATTGTGCGTGACGCTTGCGAATGCCCAGAATTTCATCCCCGGAGTGATGGGAGTGATCTCAATGCGAAGCTCGGGATGATCCAGAATACGTGCCGCGCTGTCGGCAGCGCATGTGGCAGGGCCTTCCGAGGCCCTGCCTTTGCGGGCAGTCAAGAGGTACGAAGGTTGGAGCATTCATCCGGGGACGTCGTTCCAGGTGTCGTACCTCTTTTCGATCCGGAAGAGGCAGGGCCTCGGAGGGCCCTGCCACATACAAAAAAGCCCGCCGTTAGGCGGGCTTTCTGGTGATGCGTTCTGAAGGTTCTACTCGTCTTCGTCTTTCTTCTTTTTCTTTGCGGGCTTCTTTTCTTTCGCGGGCTTCTCTTCGTCGTCGCCGCCTTTTTTCGAGGCGGCCTTCTTCGAGCCGGCTTTGGCGGCGGGGGCGGCTTTCTTCGAGCCACCCTTCTTCGCGCCCTTTTTTGCGGGCTTTTCCGGAGTGGCGCTGGGGCCGCCGCCGTAGTCGACGAACTCGAGGATCGCCATCTCGGCGCCGTCACCGCGGCGCGGTCCGAGCTTGATGATGCGGGTGTAACCACCTTCGCGATCGGACATGCGCGGTGCGATGTCGTTAAACAGCTTCTGCACGAGCGAGTTGTCGGAGATCGACTCGGCGGCCTGACGGCGCGCGTGCACGCTGTCTTTCCTGCCGAGTGTGACGAACTTCTCCACGATCGGCCGCAGCTCTTTCGCCTTGACCAGCGTGGTGATGATCCGTTCGCTCAGAATCATCGACGCGACCTGGTTCCGGAACATCGCCTTGCGATGCGACGAAGTCCTTCCCAGCTTGCGGTGTGCCATTCCATGTCTCATGTTACTTCCCCTCTTCCCTTACGTCCGGGTACCAGGCGGCCTCGAAAGGCCGCCTTCAAATCAGTCGTTCGAGCTCACCGATTCGCCGCGGGACAGGCGCGTCATCCCGAACGAAAGCCCGAGGCTCTGGAGGACGTCCTTGATCTCATCGAGCGACTTGCGGCCGAAGTTCTTGGTCGAAAGCATCTCGCGCTCTGAGCGCTGCACCAGGTCGCCAAGCGTCCGGATGTTCGCGTTCTTCAGGCAGTTCGCGGAGCGGACCGAAAGGTCCAGCTCTTCGATCGGCTTGCCGAGCATTTCGCTCATGCGAGGGTCGACGTTCTCGGCCGGCATCAGCTCCTCGTCTTCATGCTTCGCCTCGAACGTGCTGAAGATCTTCAGATGATCGGCGAGAAGATCCGAAGCCAGGCTCAGCGACTCCTGAGGGCTGACTGCGCCGTTGGTCCACGTCTCGATCACGAGACGGTCATAGTCGGTAACCTGACCGACGCGGGCGCCTTCGACGTGATAGTTCACCCGGCGGACGGGCGAATGGATCGAGTCCACCGGAATGTAGCCGAGCGGCAGATCGGGATCGGCGTTCTTGTCGGCGACGATATAGCCGCGCCCCAGCTTGAGACGCATCTCGAGCTTCAGCGATCCCTCTTTCGACAGCGTCGCGATGTGGACGGACGGATCGAGGATCTCGACGTCGGCATCTTCATCGATGTCGGCCGCCGTCACCGTTCCAGGGCCCTTCTTTTCGAGATACAGCGTCTTTGGACCGCTGCCGTGAAGCTTGAAGGGAATCTGTTTGAGGTTGAGAACCACGTCGGTCATGTCTTCGACCACGCCCTGGAGGGATGAGAACTCGTGAAGAACCCCTTCGACCTTGACCGCGGTGACCGCAGCGCCTTCGATCGACGAGAGGAGAACGCGGCGAAGGGCATTGCCGATCGTCGTGCCGAATCCACGCTCGAACGGCTGAGCGATGAACTTGCCGTAGTTCGGAGTGAGAGTCTCGGTGTCGTAATCGAGCTTCTTCGGTTTCTGGAAATCTGACAACATTCAACGGCCTCCTAACGAGCGCTTACTTTGAGTAAAGTTCAACAATGAGCTGTTCCTGAATCGGGAGCCGGATCTCGTCGCGCTTCGGAATCTCGACGACCGACCCGCGGAACTCTTCCGCGTTCAGCTGAAGCCATGACGGCACGCCACGGCCAGCGGCGGTTTCGACCGCCTGGCGGATCTGCTCGTTCTTTCGGCTCTTCTCCCGGACCTGGATCGCGTCACCTTTGCGAACCTGGTAGGACGGAATGTTGAGCTTTCTGCCGTTCACTTCGATGTGTCCGTGACGGACCAGCTGTCGGGCCTGCGGGCGTGAAGCCGCGAACCCGAGCGAGTAGACGATGTTGTCGAGCCGGGACTCGAGCTGGCGGAGAAGGTTCTCGCCGGTGATTCCGGGGCGCCTTGCCGCTTCCTTGAAATAGAGCCGGAACTGGCGCTCGAGCACACCGTAGATGCGCTTGACCTTCTGCTTCTCACGAAGCTGCAGGCCGTATCCGAGGACTTTCGAACGTCGCCGTCCGTGCTGTCCCGGAGCGTAGTTACGACGCTCGATGGAGCACTTGTCTTTGAAGCAACGGTCCCCTTTGAGGAACAGCTTCATTCCTTCTCTCCGGCAGAGCCGGCAAACGGGGTCTGTGTAACGTGCCACTTGGCCTCCTTGTTTCTCTGAGTGACCGGAGGCTACCGGTCACCGTGGTTGTGGGTCGTGAGTTGCGGGTTGTGGGTCGAGCTGAGCTCTTCCACAACCGAGAACCGAAACCAACAACCGGTAGGGCGGATTGGTTACCGCGCGGAAAGGACGGACGACATGTCCGTCGGCTATGCAAACTTGATCAGACGCGGCGACGCTTCGGGGGACGGCAGCCGTTGTGTGGAATCGGGGTGACGTCTTTGATCGACTTGATGTCGAGCCCGCTGGCGGCCAGAGCGCGGATCGCGGACTCGCGGCCTGCGCCGGGACCTTTGACCTTGACGTCGACTGACCGGATTCCGTGATCGGACGCGAGCTGAGCCGCATTCTGGGCTGCAACCTGCGCCGCGAACGGCGTCCCTTTGCGCGATCCCTTGAATCCGATGCGGCCGGCGCTGGACCAGGCCAGCACGTTGCCCATCGGATCGGAGATCGACACGATCGTATTGTTGAACGTCGCGGCAATCGCTGCGACGCCGTGCGGAATGTTCTTCCGCTCTCTCTTCTTGGTTCCCGCCCGGCGGGCTCCTGCGGCCTTTGGTTTCGCCATTTGTTTCCTCGTCGATTCCTGTTACTGCTGGATTACTTCTTGCCGGGCTTCTTCTTGCCGGCGATGGATGTCTTGCGCGGACCTTTGCGGGTGCGGGCATTCGTGTGCGTCCGCTGGCCTCGGGAAGGAAGACCGCGGCGATGGCGCATGCCTCTGTAGCAGTTGATCTCCATCAACCGCTTGATGTCCATGCCGATATCCCGGCGGAGATCACCCTCGACCTTGCCTTCTTCGGTGATGATCTCGCGGATCTTCCGGACCTCGTCTTCGTCCAGATCCTTGATCCGCTTGTTCGGGTCGACACCGGCCTCGACACAGATCCGGGTCGCGCGCGGACGCCCGATCCCGTAGATGTACGTCAGCCCGATCTCCGACCGCTTGTTGAGTGGAAGGTCGATTCCTGCGATTCGTGCCATTTGTTCTCCTGAGGTTCTGGGTTCCGGGTTCTGGGTTCTGGGAAAAGC
>JBGSYJ010000263.1:0-3337 GCA_041750915.1 Thermoanaerobaculia bacterium
GAGGGGGCATCTGAACGGGGCCACCGCCCAGATCCCTCGCTCGACGCTCGGGATGACACGCCTCGACTCATTCACAACCGCTCAGGATGACAAGTCCTCCAGGCGCCCGTCAGTCACGATGGCTGTTGATCAGAGTCACGAAGCGTGACCAGAGTGCATCGCGATCGAAGCCGCGAATCAGTGTCACGAGCCGTTGTCCCTCTCCGTAGCCGATCCATCCGTTCGTCCGCATGGTGGCGCGCACCGCTTCAGTGCGGATCGAAGGTTCCCCGAGCGCATACATCGCGGCAACCAGATCCCAGACGGGAAACGTGGAGGAGAATTTCAGCAGCCGCGCGCGTAGGAACCAGCGGCGCGATGCTGCGCGGATGTGGTCTCCGAGAATGCCCCGAAGCGGTTCGAGATCGGATTTCGAAACGACCATTCCCTTCAGCAGATCGAGCGGCGCGAAGGTGAGAGGCAGTCCCGACTCGAACACGATCTGCGTGGAGCGCAGATCCTTCGTGAGGTTGAACTCGTGCGGCCAGAGCGGAGGCCAGCGTCCCGCGGAGGAGGCGTTCGAGCCGACGATGACGACTTCGCCCACGCGCTCTCGAGTACGCCCAGCGTCCGCCAGGATCGCGGCCGCAAGATTCGTGAGTGGCCCGAAGGCCAGGAATCGCAGAGGCGGGCCACGCTCGGTGAGGAAGCGGGACGCTTCGCCGGGATCATCAGCGCTTGACGTTCCGCGGAGACAAGGGCCTCGATAGTGGCACAGCCGTGCGATACGCCGGTTGTTGCTGTCTGCGAGCGCTTCGCCGGTGTTTCCGCCAACGCTCGATAGTGCGACCACTCGTGGATCACCGAGAAGCATGGCGGCGATTGCGAATCCGTCGTCGACGTCACCTGAAGGCGATCCCATGGCGTTGTCGGCGTCCACCATTGTCAGCATCGACAGTCAGTGTAACGAAAGGCGACTGAACGTTCTTCTGATTGGTATGATCCGGTGTGAATGTCTGACACTGGCGCGCGAAAGATCACAACTGTTGCCGAGCCCGTCGCCGACACGATCGCGGCTGCCGAGGTTTCTCTCCATCGGAACGTTCTTGCGATCAGAGAGAAACACGGACTCGCAAACCTCGGAATCTCGTTCTATGACTACGAGACGACGATCCAGTGGTCCTACAACGCCGACGCCTGGTTTCACGCCGCCTCGACGATGAAGCTCGCTGTGCTCCTCGGGGTGTTCCGGCAGGTCGCGCTCGGTACCCTCACACTCGACGCGCCCGTCCACGTCCGGAACCGCTTCACCAGCATTGTCCGGGGAGAGCCCTTCATGCTCGAGCTGAGCCGCGATGCCGATCCCGACGTTTACGGACAGCTCGGCAAGACGCTCACGGTGCACGAGCTCGCCTATCAGATGATCACGACGTCGAGCAATCTCGCGACGAATCTCCTGGTCGAGCTCGTGGGACTCGAGACGATTCAGCGGGCTCTCGATGAGATGGGAGTCGACGGCATCAACGTTCTGCGAGGCGTCGAAGATCAGGCCGCTTTCGAGGCGGGGCTGAATAATGAGACCACGGCCAACGGGCTGGTCAAGCTTCTGAGAATTATTGCGGAAGGCCACGCCTGGTCGCCGGAGACCTCGAGTCAGATGATGGACATCATGCTGGACCAGCAGTACAGAAGCGGGATTCCTGCAGGCCTGCCGAAAGCTGCGCGGGTAGCGCACAAGACAGGCAACATATCGACGGTCCATCATGATGCGGGAGTGGTTTATCTGGATGAGCGGAAGCCTTACATTCTCGTGGTTCTCACTCAATTCGACGCGAAGAGCGGCAGAAGCACCGCCGTAGCGGAGATCTCCCGGGATATCTATGCTCATCTCGCAGGGGGTGGGCGTGAATGAGGTCGAGGCGATTCGCGGCCTCAAGATTGTCGATGCCTGTGACCTCGACGATGAGCTCCGTTCGATTCTCAAGCCCGGCGAGATGGTTCGTGACCGCGAGGGACGGCGCCATCGACTGCCGCGCTATTTCTACGAGGTGCCTTCGCATGACGAAGCTTCGTCGATTCGCCTGACGGCGAACTTCAAGCTCAACGAGTTCATTCAGGTTGACATCAAGGAGACCGCGCGTCTGCAGAACTATCCGCGGTTCATTCCATGCGCGGTTCGGGTGCTCGCTTTCTACCTCCAGAGAGTCCGCGAAGTTCTGGGACTGTCGATGCATGTGGCAGTCAACGGCGGGTATCGCTCTCCGGGGCATCGGATGGCCGTAAACGCGAGCCCTCACCTCTGGGGTACCGCCGTCGATGTCTATCGCATCGGGACGACCATCCTCCGCGACGAGGAGACAATCACGAGATACAACAGGATTGCCGAGGACGTCTCCGATGACATTCGCGCCTGGCCTTACGGTCACACCGAGGGGTTTACTGATGACCACATTCACCTCGATCTCGGTTTCGTGATCCTTACCCCGCGGGAGATCAGCGAGGACAGGATGGAGCTTCCCCAGGAAAGCCCGCGCTTCGCCTTCGAAGACCGGCGCCGGAGTGACCGAAGGGCTGCTCCGGAGACAAAAGAAGAGCCCGCTTCAGAGCCCTCCTGAAAGATTTTTCAGCCCCACGGATTGAAATGATATCGGCCTGCCGTTTGCTACGGGTGCATTACAAGTATCTCGTCATTTCAGACATCCCGAGGAACGTTCGAAACTGCATGCCCCAACCATGGAAATCTGTAACTGAACGCTCCCAGACCTCGGGTCACGGCCGTCTCCGGATGCCGGCCATCGGAATGGAGGCGGAGTTCAATGTTTTTCTCGACGGCGTCGAAATCGTTCCGGAGGCGTACTGGAAACATCCGAGCGCGTTCATCACCGAGCCGATGCTCGCGCGCGAACGGACGTCTTCACAGCTGCCGACAGGCGGTGCGGTCTACTTCGATCGGGGCGTGATCGAGGTTGTCACCCCGGTGATCGAAATCGCCGATGGTTGCACCGCGCGAGTCGTCCGCAACTTGTGGGAGCAGATCGGTTTCGTCCGCAACTCGCTCACCGACTGGGAGCGGCGCACAGGACATCACGTCCGTCTCAAGGCGTACAGCAGCCACTACAACGTATCGTTCGAGCTGAGCCGGAAGGAGCAGGGTCGTGGGAGGAACATCCACAGCCTCTCGCTGCTTCTTGCGCACCTGCTTCCTGTCCCGGTAGCGCTCGTCGGCTGCAATCGGCGCTCGACGGGTGTTGGTGTCCGGCCGCGGGGAAACAGGATCGAGATCACAGTCGATTTCACTCCGGATCCCGGGCTGATGATCGCGACCGCGACTCTCATCGTCGGCATCGTGCGTGAAGTG
>JBGSYJ010000264.1:0-3446 GCA_041750915.1 Thermoanaerobaculia bacterium
GTCGCGAAGCTGTCCTCGGCTCGAACGATGTAGTAGTACGTCGTTCCAGACTCGACGGTCGTGTCGCTGAAGCTCGTCCCCTGGACAATTGCGATCGGCTCGCCCGACGGGACGAAGTCGGGGTTGGTCGAGCGGAAAACACGATATCGGATGCCTGTGCTCGTCGCGCAGTTCGAGGTTGCGGCAGACCAGCTGACGTTGATGCGACAGTTGCCTGCATCGGCCTGCGCGGTCGTAGCCCCGGTGAAGGTTGGTGAAATGTCGCACAGTCCGGTCGCCGTTGCGATGACGCAGGTCGACATCGGTCCCTCTCCGCATCCGTCAGCAGCGCGGAAGCGGTACGCATACGTCGAGCCTCCCTGAGCGCTCAGGTCGGTGAAGGTCGTACCTGATGATGAGCCGACGTACTGGAAATCGGCAGGGTCGGATGAGCATGCGTCGGCGCGATAGATCTGTACGACGGTTGCTCCCGCCGGCTTGCTGAACTGCAGGTTGATTCCTGCAGACGGGTTCGCCGTGGCCGAGATCGCTGACGGAGCTTCAGTCACAGCGGTCGAACAGGTTGCCTGCGATGTAACGATCGCGTAACCCTGGCGGCTGGTGCGTGCGCGCCCCGTTCCGGGAACGTTCGCGCCTGCGACGGAGATTGTATAGGTTCCCGCTGCGGGTGCGGTGAAGCGGACCTGCTCGACGTTGTTCCGCTGATCGGCGGTTCCGCCGGTGGTCGATACGCCGGAAGTCGTGAATACGTTTCCGAGAAAAGTTCCCGCGCTGTTCGTGACGGTCAGATCGAGATTGTTCACCAGAGTCACCACAGCGCCTGGAGAGGCCTCGGGATCGGACCAGACCAGGGTTGCGCGGAACTCCTGGCCCTCTCCAACAGTGACTGAGTAGCTATGCACTTCCCCGGTCTTGATGCCAGAAGGGTTGGGCAGATTCCAGACGCGGAGATCTCTCGCATCGCCGGGAAAGAACACGTTGTTGTCGAGGAAGATCTTGCCCCAGCCGAAGCCGTTGTCGCCAAAGCTTCCGGCAGCAGGCAAAGCGAGCGTGCCGTTTAGCAGCACTGCTTTGATCAGTGGTGCGTTTGGATGGAAGCCGTCGGCCGCGTTGGGCGTACCAGTGGGGTAGAGGCCATCGTCGAAATACTGCCGCAGCAACGCCGCTCCGCCGGCGACAGCGGGAGTCGACATCGACGTGCCCTGCAGCTGACGGGTTCCGCAATTCCCGTTGCCGAACGTCGTGTCGCCTCCCGCGGAAATGATCGAGCTTCCGGGCGCGACGAGGTCTGGTTTGATGCGATTGTCGAGCGTCGGGCCGCGGCTGGAGGAGCCAGCGAGGTTCGTGCTGAGACCGCTGCCTGACCATCCGACCGTAACGACGTTCTTCGAGTTGCCGGGCGATCCAGTGGTTGTCGCGGCCGGACCGCTGTTGCCAGCCGAGTAGAAGATCGTCATCTGTTCGTTGTCGAAGAGATGTCGGTCCACGTTCATGTCGCTCGTCGTGTAAGCACCCTCGGAGTTCGACCCGTAGGAGTTCGAATGGATCCTCGATCCGCCATTGAGGGCCTGCATGTAGAGGTCCGCGCGTGCCGACGATCCGATGAGGCAGCCACTTGCGTTGCCGATGTCCTGAACCAGCAGCTGTGCGTTCGGGGCATTCCCGTCAGCCGTGTCGAGCCCCGGGCTCGTTGGGCTCGAAGGGTTCGCGAGGTTGTCACCGACGGCCGTGCCTGCGGTGTGCGTTCCGTGGAACGAAGTGGGGCTGTCACTGCACGACTGGTTGTCGTCGTACGGATCGGCTCCCGGCTGCACCCAGTAGCCGATCACTTTGCGATCAGGGAAAAGCGGTCCCGGAGTGGGGCCACTGGTTCGTGTTGCCTCGGTCACGGCCTCGTTGCCATTCAGGTTTCTGAAGTAGCACATGTCGACGTCGACTCCCGAGTCGACGATCGTTACGATCTCGCCGGTTCCGGTGAGATTCCTTGCGAAGAACGTCCGTCCGGGATCTCCCGCGAGATTCCCCTGAATGGGTCCGTTCGTCGCCTGATTGTGGAGCTCGAGAGGAAGATTCGGCTCGATCCAGGAGACGTGGTCGATCTCGGCAATTGCCCTGACGATCTCGTCTCGGAGAGAAAGAGGGACGGCCAGCGTGACGATGGGGGTGTGGGAGTCCTCGAAGATGTGGCGGATCTGCACAGCCGGATAGGCGGAGGTGATTCTTCCGATGACCGCGTCGGTGTCGGCGTTCGGGAAGACCACTACGCTCAGTTCAGAGGAATAGTTGCCGCCGTCGGGCCACAGACGTGGGCTGACCTTCCAGCCGGGTTCATAGTCGCCTACCCAGCGGACCGCTGGATGTGTCTCGAGCTGTGACCTGAGCGCCGGCGATACCCGGACCTGAAACGCGTTCTCGGGGATGTAGCCGAGAAACTCGACGCCGGCTTTCTCGAGCTGCTCTCTCGCGGTTGTCGCCGGAGAAACGAACTGAACGATGGCGTATCCGGTGGATGCAGCCTTCGCTGTACGGGGCTCCAGTCCGAGCTTCCGGAAATCGGGTGCTTCGACGAGCGGATCGAAGACCGCGGCCTGAAGGAAAAGAAGTCGGCCCTGCCCTCCCGCCTTACCGAGCTCCGCGGGTGTCATCTGACGTGGCTCGATGGAGCGGATCTTCGATGAGGCATCCGCAGCGTGCGCTGTCGCGGGGATCAAGGTGAAAATCGCGAGCGCGATGGCTGTCAAAAACGACCCGGAAGTCGTTGGGAAAAAACGGGATCGGTGATGCGAGGAACGAGGATTCGAGATTCGAGAAAGGAACACTGGGCCTCCGGGCGTTGGACGTATGACGCCGAAGGTTACCAGAGCGAGCGTGCTGATTCGATTATTCCAGTGTTCCGGGTGAGGAAAGCCGGTTACTAACATGTGACGATGGGCGAGGGGACGATCGCGATGAACGGTTTGTCGCATCGAACCTCGAGCTTCACGACGATTCAGGTCGGAAGTAAGACCATCCCGGCCAATCCATTGGTACAATCCCACTCCGTGAATAATCCAGCGATCCAGCCGACTGACTCCGTTCCTCCCCACCCTACGCTTCCCGACTACTACGGCAGCGCTGCCGAGAGAGAGCATTTCGTCCGCGGCCTCTTCGACGAGACGGCGCCGTGGTACGAGAAAATCAACGTCCTGCTCTCATTCGGGAGCGGCGGATGGTATCGGCGCGACGCCCTCCGGCGGGCCGGCTACAAAAAGGGGACGAAGTTGCTGGACGTTGCCACCGGCACAGGAGTCGTTGCCCGGGCAGCAGTTGCTCTTGGCAATCGCAGCGATGTGCTGGGTCTCGACCCGAGCATCGGAATGCTGCTCGCGGGCCGGCGGGAAATGCGGATCTCAGGAGTCCAGGCGTTCGGCGAGAAGCTTCCCTTCCGGAGTGCAAGTTTCGGGATG
>JBGSYJ010000265.1:0-25582 GCA_041750915.1 Thermoanaerobaculia bacterium
ACTTCTCTACCAACTCGATCCGTTGACTCATTTTCGTCGCCTCTCTCCATGGCATCGCCTTGTCTCCTTGCGATCCATGATGTCAGCCAACGTGTAAAGGAGGTTCCGAGTTTTCTGTAAAGAGGGTACCCGGTTTGTACCGTTCCCTCGCCCCTCCCGCCCGCACAACCGAGCTCGGGATGACAAGCGCTGAAGATCCTCCCCTCGTGGGGTTCGACTCGCCCGCTACCCTGCGGGCCGTCGTCGCGATGCGGGCGCTTCGGTTGTCCAGATCTCCAGCGAATGGCCCGTCAGAAAGTAAAGCCGCTCGCCGACTGCAACCACCTCGCGGGCAGCCGACGGCATCGACGGCGATTGCAGGAGTTCCCACTGCGCAGGCGCCAGGATGCTGAAGACCTGCGGCGAGAACGTCCGGCCGGAGACAATTGCACACGACCCGACGATCGCAAGCGACTGGTCGTTGTAGGCGAGGCTTCCGGTCGGCTCGGGCACATAGTCTTCCAGCAGCTCCCCCGCCTTCGCGAGCCCCGCCTCGGAGTAGACGAACAGACGCCGGCCGAGTGTGTAGACGAAAGAATCGCTGTAAGAGATCGCCACCGGGTTGCCTTCCGACGGGCGGGATCCGATCACGACGGGCAAAAGAGGATCGCGGATATCGAGTACACGGATCTCATCGGGCCCTTCGACGAGCACAAACGCTCGCAACCCGTCCAGCTCCACGTCGACGAGCGCTCCCCCGTAAACCGATGACTGCGTGATCGAGCTTCCATCGAAGCGTAAAACGAGCGTCTTTTTCTCACACCCACCGGTGAGACATCCTCTCGAAAGCGACAGGTGAAGCGCTCCCACGATCTCCGTCAGCGAGAGTGCGACAGCGTCGTTTCCTTCCGCCATCTGAAACTCCGCGAGCACGATTCCCGCAGAATTTCTCGCGCTCACCCGTCCATCGATGGTCAGGGTGAAAAGAGTCGACCCTGCTGCCGCAATGTCGATCGTGCTCGATGCAACGCCGATATCCGTCGCGTTGCCCGGCAGTCCGTTCCACTGGATCCGTCGCATCTCCACGACAGTCCCGCCGAGGAGATACATCCGCTCCGGAAGGATGATGACTTTGCGATGAAACGCGTTCTTGCCCGATGAGGCAATTCTCTCGGGCAGCCTCGACGAACCGGCGTAGATCACCGCGGTGACTCCGTCGTCGCCAGCAACAAACGCGAACCCTGTGGTAACGGATATCGAACTGCCGGATACCGCGAGTGGAATCCGCCTGCTCAGCTTCCGCGTCTCGAGGTCCCACACGTCGAGCGAGTCAGCGTAGAGGATCAGCAGGTCGCTGCCCTCGATCACAACGTCGCGCGCCGGTCCCCGGGCCGAGCCGGCGATGATGCTCACGGTCGCCGGGGAGGCATTGAAATCTGCAATCGAGATTCCGCGAAATGTCACGGCCGCGATCAGGCCCGTCGACGAGATCGCAGTACCGCTGGTGGCGAGCCCTTCAATGACCACGACTCGTGGCGAAGCAGCAGGGTCTCCCGAAGAAAAAAACCGAATCGTCGTCGTTCCATCCTCGCCGAGACTGCCGAGGGCGAGTCCCGAGGCACCACGCGAGATGAAGGAAGCCGGACCGACCGCCGAAAGGAGCGAGGGCGTTCCCATGTTCGTCGAAAGATCGACGCGCCAGACGGAGCCATCTGCCAGAACTGCGTGCGCGATCACTCCGTTCAGAACTGCTGAACGGATCGTGTCGCCCAATGTCGCTGTCGACACGACCGAAGGACTTGCGGGACCGGCATCCCAAAGCGTGAGCGACGCACCGGACGAAGTCAGAAGGCGCGGCGGACTCGCGTTCGCATCGTGAACGATCGAAACCGTTCCTGGGCTCCACTGGTGAACGCGCTGCAGCGTGCCGTTGTTGCTGATCGCGTAGCTCTCGAGCCCTCCTGTCGCGGGCGCCAGATAGAGCCTGTCTCCAATGCTCACGCCGGAACGAGATGAACCGACACTCTGATGACGGACGGGAAACGGTTCGGAGAACCCGCGCGCGTCGAATGTGATGAGCCCCAGGTCTCCGGCCGCGGCATAGAGCATCCCTTCGGCCGAGGCAAGTCCTTCGATACGGTTCACCAGCCCACCCGAAGCCGGCAGCTCCGACTCGAACAGGACGACCGGAGCTTCGGGAGTCGAAAGGTCGATCGCTCGGACGCGTCGATCCGCTCCGGCGGTATAGACGGCAGACCCGTTCAGTTCGATGACCGATGTCGTCCCGTAGGGAATCACAGCCACCTTCACGGGCACTTCGCCGGCGCCGAAGACCTCGGTCTGCGAGCCGTCGGATACGAAGAGACGATCGCCGGCGGCGCTGATGGCGAGCGAGCGGGGAAGCGAAGGGAATGACCCCACGATTTGCGGAACAGCTCCGTTCGAGATCACCTCGATCGTGGCATCGCCGTCGGCGACATAAACCAGAGTTCCCCGGGCCGCGAGGGAAAAAGCCGAGCCGCTGCTCGTCGCGAGCGCCGTCTCAATGAGAGGAGCCGACGGAGAAGACAGATTCAGCACGACAACGCTTTTGTTTGTTGCGGCGTATAGCCGCGTCTCCGTCAGGAGAAGGTCCTGAATTGGCGCACCGAGATCGAGCGCGACGGACACGGCCAGATGGTTTGCCGATCGAGTGATGCCATAAATCGACGACCCACTCGCCGCAAAGACGATCCCATTCGCCGCGACCAGATCGGTCGTCGGGCCCGGAAGCCTCAATGATGAGAGCGGCGTGGGTGGACTCGTTGCACGGTCGTAAAGGACCACTCCGTAGAAATCCGCGACCCAGAGATCGGCCCCATCGATCGCGACATCCTGTGCTGTCGATCGGTACCGGTCGCTCGAGATCGAGCGATAGTCGCACGCAGCATCGAGGATTGATGAAACGAGGAAGGCCGCGACGAAGCAGAGGGTCCGGATCAATCGAGCTTCATGGTAGCAGGAGAGGGGACCGGGAGTCAGCAGATCTTCATATTTCACCAGCCCGAAAAGCGAATGTTGAATGCTGAAGTTGTGAATGTTGAATGTTGAATTGAGTTACCGGTCTTCATTCAACATTCAAAATTCCTAATTTCAACATTCAACATTCGCTTTTCCTCACCCCTCACCCCCGCAACAGCCTCAACGCCTTCTTCACGTAAGACGGATGCGGCAGAGTTCCGAGCTCGCGCAAATCCACCCACGTCCACTCGCCGGAACTTTCACCGATCGACGAGGAGTCGTGTTCCGCCAGATACGCGCTGAACTCGATCCGCCTGTCGGTGATCGAATGGCGGAAGGTGCCGAGAAGCTTTCCTTTCCGGAAATTCTCACCGTTGCTTCCGGGAAGCAGAGCGTCATTGCCGTGAGGCAGATGAAACATCCCGTCCATGAGACGTCCATGTTCAATGCGCATGAGAACGCGTCCCTGCGGATCTTCGACAATGTAGAGAGGGATCCGAAGAAAGCGGCTGGCCTTTCGCGGTCCCGCGACCGGAAACCGCTCCTGCTCGCCCCGACTGCGGGCTTCACACCACGAAGCGAGCGGACAGATCTCACAGCTGGGGCGGCTGGGCGTGCAGACCAGCGCCCCCAGTTCCATCAACGCCTGGTTCAGCATTCGTGGAGACGAGGCGGTCGAGACCAGTGATGTCGCAAGCTCCCATTCCTCCCGGCTCAGTGCAACCGACCCGGAAGGGGCTTCGAGCGCCTCGAGGCGTGAGAGCAGCCTTGCGACGTTCCCGTCCACGATCGGCGCGGCATTGTCGTACGCGATCGAGGCGATTGCACCGGCTGTGTACCTTCCGATTCCGGGAATGCCCAGCAGACTCTCGACGGACTGCGGCAGCTCCCCGCCATGCCGATCCACTACGTGCTGAGCCCCCGCGTGCAGCATCCGCGCGCGGCGGTAGTAGCCGAGCCCGGACCAGAGCGCCAGCACCTCCTCGACATCCGCCTCAGCAAGGGCACGGACGTCGGGGAACCGGTCGATGAATCGTTCGAAGTACGCCAGGACCACGTCCATCCGCGTCTGCTGGAGCATGATCTCAGAAATCCAGATGTGGTAAGGTCGATACGAGGCCCTCCAGGGCAGCGGACGCTGGTTTTTCAGGAACCACGTCTCGAGCGCCTCCGAGATCTTCGGCATCATCGTCTCGCGGTATAGACTTTGAATGGCAGTTTGTCGAGTGCTATCGAGTCTCGAGAGGTAAGGGAATGGACGAACAGGGACAACAGGGCTCGTTGACCGAGGCCGAGCAGGGCAAATACGTCTACTGCATCATCCGGACGGATACGCCGCAGAGCTTTGGGACAATCGGGATCGGCAAGCGCGGCGACGAGGTGCACACCGTCCACCACAGGGAGTTTGCAGCAGTCGTCTCGAACTGCCCGCTGATCATTTTCGATCCCACGCGTGAGAACGCCCTTGCCCACGAACACGTCAACGAAGTCGTCATGAAGGATTTCACGGTGCTTCCGATGAGCTTCGGAACCGTCTTCCGCACCGAAAACGACATCCGCGAGTTCCTCAAGGGGACTTATGAAGCGCTCGTCGAGGTCCTGGAGAAGATGGAAGGAAAGATCGAGTTCGGGCTGAAGGTGAACTGGGACAAGGACACCGTCATCCGGGAGCTCGAGGCCGAGAACGAAGAGATTCGACGGCTCAAAGACGAGATCGCTACCAATCAGACCACTTCGACGTACTTTGCCCGGATGCAGCTGGGGCGCGTTGTCGAATCGGCGCTGCAGGCCCGCGCCGATTCCTTCGTGACGGAAATCTACGAATCGCTTCGCGACGCGGCGATCGCATCACGCTCCAACAAGCCTATCGGTGACAAGATGATCATGAACGCCGCCTTCCTCGTCGAGCGCGAGAAGACGAAGGCCTTCGACGAGAGGATCTCGGAGATCGCCAAGAAGTACGAGAACCGGCTTTCGTTTCTCTACACCGGGCCGTGGCCTCCGTACAACTTCGTCAACATCCGGCTCAAACTCGAACGGGCCGAGAGGTAGGGCCGATGTTCCTCATCGACGACGTTCTGATGCTGCCGCTCAAGCTTCCGGTGTCCGGCTTCACATGGATCATGAAGCAGATCCAAACGATGGCGGAGGAAGAGCTGATGAACGATCAGCCCTGGAAAGAGCGGTTGATCGAGCTGCAGATGATGCTCGAGGTCGGCGAGATCTCCGAGGATGACTACACCGTCGAGGAGGCGGTCGTTTTCCTGAAGCTGCGCGAGATCAAGATGCGGCGTCAGGAGATCGCATCGAGGATGGCGGCCGAGCGGGGCGAAGAGGAGACGGGAATCGGAATGTACACCGGGTATGGCAAATGACGTCTCCCCGGTCGGGAGCGACTCGTCCGCCTTTTCCAGCCTGACCGATGCGCTGAAACGCTCACTCGACTCTCTCGAGACGCGCTCGCTGATCCTCTTCGGCGGTAAAGGCGGAGTCGGGAAGACCACAATCTCTGCGCTGGCTGCGATCCACTTCTCCAGCCGAAGGCCCGTGATTCTCTTCACGAGCGACCCTGCTTCGAATCTCGGAGATCTGCTCGAAGAAGGAATTGGCTCCGGCTCGCTCCGGATCGAGCAGCTCGACGCGGCGGCTCTCTATGAAAAATACCTTGGGCGCAACCTCGAGTCGTTTCTCGAGCTTGCAGATCGGGGAACGTATCTCGACCGCGACGAGGTCCAGCGCCTCCTCGAGCTCTCGCTGCCTGGAATCGACGAGCTGATGGCCTGGATGCATGCCGGAGACCTCGTGAACGCGAATCCCGACGCGCTGATCATCGTCGACACGGCTCCCACCGGTCACACGCTGCGGATGCTTTCGTCATCGGGGCACTTCGAGAGATTCGGCCGGGCGCTCGAGGCGATGCAGGACAAGCATCGCGAACTGGTCGAGCAGCTGACCCGGCGCCGGATGCGCGATGCCATCGACGAGTTCGTCGAGTCGTTCCGGGCCGACGCGGCCTCACGTGAGGCACTCATGCGCGACTCCGCGCGGATGGCGTTCGTCGCCGTCACGCTCGCAGAGCCGTGGGTCGTCGCTCAGACGGTCCGGTTGATCGATGAGGTGCGCGAGAGCGGAATCGACGCTCCAATGGCGGTACTCAATCAGGCCGTTCACGGATGCGACTGCTCCCGATGCAAACAGAAGCTCGCGCAGGAGCGTGGCGCCATCGGAGCGCTCGCCCCTATGGAAGTTGTCCTCGCTCCCCGGTCCTGCACGCCCCTCGATTCGACGTCCCGCCTTGAATCCTGGCTCGACGGAGCGACCGGCACGAGAGAGACCTCGGCGGCCGAGGGGCTCGCGACAGTGGGCCAGCCGCTCGCGCTCGACGCCTCGCTCCGCGTCATCTTCTTCGCCGGAAAGGGTGGAGTCGGCAAGACGACTTCCGCCAGTTCCATCGCACTGCAGCTGGCTGCGGCAAACCCCGCAGGAAGCTATCGGCTGGTGTCGGTGGATCCTGCTCACAGCGTCGCAGACGTCTTCCGGAATGAGAATCCTCCGTCGAATCTCGTCGTCGAGACGATCGACACGAAAAAGGAATGGGAGCTTCTACGTGCGAATCTCGGGCAGGAGATCGAGCGCGCGATCGAACGCCTCACGAGCTCGGGGCTGTCGCTCAGTCACGACACGAACGTCATGAACAGACTGATCGAGATGGCACCTCCCGGGGCCGATGAGATCTTCGCCATCATCAGGCTTCATGAACTGCTCTTCGAGGAGCAGCACGAGCTCGTCATCGTCGATACGGCGCCCACCGGGCACTTTCTACGATTGATCGATCTCCCCGATACTGCGGGCGAATGGGTGCGTGAGTTCATGCGCATCCTCCTCCACTATCGCGAGCTGATTCCTCCGAGCTCGCTCGGCGAGCAGCTCGTCCGCGCCTCGCGCGGTCTCTCGCGGTTTCATGCGCTCCTGCGTACGAGCGAGTGCGGAGTCGTCGTCGTCACCCGGCCGGAACGCCTCGTCGCCGCGGAGACACGACGGCTGATCGGGGAGCTGGGCTCGCGCGGGATACCGATTCAGGGTTTGGTCGCGAACTATGTGACGCCGGAGTCGGACTGCCAGTGTGATCGCATCCGCCGCAGCTTCCAACTCGAGATCCTCGGGTCGTTCAACAAGCCGATGACGATCGTGGAACAGAAGGAGCAGCCCGTGACCGCGCTCGAGGAGCTTGCGCGACTGGTCCCGCTCGTTTACGACTGATTCAGTATGTGGCAGGGCCCTCCGAGGCCCTGCCTATTCCGTATCGTGCAGAGGTAGGACATCTGGGGCGACGACCCCGGATGAATGCCCCAGGTGTCGTACAACTTCACCCTTCGGAAGAGGCAGGGCCTCGGAGGGCCCTGCCACATGTTGCCCCTTCGGCAGCCATGCGTCACACTGGCCGGCGCGCATGAACCAGACTGTGATTTACGTCTACGCTATCGGTAAGAATCTCGAAGGAGCGATCCCTTCGAACCCGGAAAGCGTCGATGGCAATTCGAACGTTCTCGTAGCGAGCTCGGGAGCTCTCGAAGCCGTCTGCTCTGAGGTCGATTCCGATGCGTTCTCTCAGGAGGAGATCGATCGGAGGAGCCAGGACCTTCAATGGTTAGGCGCGATCGGATTCAGGCATGAGCGGATAGTCGCCGGGCTGGCCGAGGCTGCGACGATCATCCCGCTCCGCGCCTTCACGCTCTTCAGCTCGCGCGAGAAACTGGAGTCGTATCTCGAGGAGAACGCGGATGCGCTGGCTGCATTGCTCGACCGTCTCGAGGACAAGGAAGAGTGGACTCTGAGGATCGAGCTCGAGGCGGAGAAGTGGGAGCAGGCGACGATCCGGCGTGTCGACGCTCTCAGCGAACTTTCGGAACAGATCTCGCAGACTTCTCCCGGGAAGGGATATCTGCTGAAGAAGAAGATGGAAGAACAGAAACGAACCGCGGCGCGCGAGGCGGAGCTTGGCCTCGTCTCCGAGATCGAAACAGAGCTGAGCACCCGGCTCGGAGCGCCCTTCGTGACTGAAAGCCGGCAGAAGAAGGCCGGATCATTTCCGCAGATCAACCTTCTGCTGCGCCGCGATCAGAGAGAAGAGCTCGACGTGCTCCATCAGGAACTTAGCCGGCGCTATCGGGACGACGGCGTTTCCCTCGTTCGCACGGGACCGTGGCCGCCTTACACGTTTGCAACGGGAGCTATCGATGGATGAAGAACGTGATCTATCGCTGCTGGAGACGCTTGATCATCTGCTCGATCGCGGGGTAGTGATCGCGGGAGAGGCAACCATCTCGATTGCAGGAATCGACCTCGTTTACCTGGGACTGAACGTCGTGCTCGCAAACGTCGACACGCTCACCCGGCAGCGCGATCGTCAGGTAGCAGCGATGAAGAAGGAGCTCTCCGAGGGAGGGGAGGACAAGCCTTGAGGATGGCGCGAGTGTCGTCCTGACTCTGAATTAATCGCGCGAGTGTCATCCCGAGCGTCGAGCGAGGGATCCGGGAGGGGGCCTTTTTAAAGGGAGCCACCGCCCAGATCCCTCGCTCGACGCTCGGGATGACACATTCTATGGAACTCTTCACGGCCGCTCAGGATGACATCGGAAAGGCACTCCAAAACTCAAATGCGATTCGCTCTCATAGGCGCTCACCTTCGCGAGGAAGACATCGCCGGAGTTTCCGGAGTAGAACCGGTTCTTCTCGAAAAACTCACGCTGAGCTCAATCGCATACGATCCGGCGGCAGGTCTCGCGGACCCGCACGTCATCGCAACGGCATCGAGAGTGCGCAGTGAGCTTCTCGCGCGAGAGACGTTCGTGGCGATCCGCTATGGAACTTCGGTCACAGGTCCTTCCGATGCGCTCGAGAAGTGCCGTCAGTTCGCCGCAACGTGGAGTGATCTTCTCGAACGGTGTCGCGGCACGGTGGAGATGACGCTGAAGATTGCTGGCTCGAGGGCTTCCCTACGTCCGGACAGAATGGCGTTCGCGTCCGGGCGTGCCTATCTCGAGGAACTGCATCGCTCCCGCAGTTCCAGCTCGGTGCCCCCGCCGTTTCGGGATGCGGTGGAAAAACGACTGGGAGAGCCCGCGGTCAGATGGCGATGGGTACGGAGAGATGACGGCGGGCTGGAGCTGGCGTTTCTGGCCCTGCGGGGAAGTCTGCCGTCGATCAGAGAGGCGGGGCTCGAGCTGAAAGCCGATTTTCCCGATGTGCCGTTTCTTCTTTCGGGCCCATGGCCGCTGGAGGTGTTCGCAGATGGCGACTGATGATCGCATCATCGTCTCGAACGATGAGGCAGCGCTGCGTCGCAGTCTCGAGTTTACCGAGAGCATGATCCCGGAACGGATCGCGGCAGATCCGGAGATCGTAGAGAACGGTCTCGCCCGTCTCGTGCTGTCGATCATCGAGCTTGTTCGGCGCCTTCTCGAGAAGCAGGCGCTGCGGCGCATGGATGCCGGGAACCTTTCCGATGACGAGATCGAGCGTCTGGGAGAAGCGCTCATGAAGCTCGAAGAAAAGATGGAAGAGATGAAAGCGGCGTTTGGACTGGAAGGCGACGACCTGAATCTGTCGCTGGGCCCGGTGAAGACGCTGGAAGGCAGAGATGAAAGATGAAAGATGAAAGATGAAAGATGAAGCCCCCACCCAGCCTGGGGGAGGCGGGCTTCATCTTTCATCTTTCATCTTTCATCTTTGCCTTCCGCGGCACATTTCCTGCACCCCAGGTGCGCGCGGTCAGAAAAACATTGACGTAATCCGCCCGTTCCCGTAAATGTTCTCGCCCGGAGCATTTTGCGGATGCGAGGATTCGGAGGCTGATTTGGCAAACGACGATCGAGGATTGATGCGCCAGCCCCAGGGGCTTGTCGACATTCTCGACAAGATCCTGGACAAGGGACTCGTCGTTGCCGGCGACATCAAGGTCTCCCTCGCGAATGTCGAGCTGCTTACGATCCAGTTGCGACTGGTGGTCTGCTCGATCGACAAGGCGGAGCAGATCGGCATCAACTGGTGGCGCGGCGATCGGTTCTACTCGGCCGACGCGATGGCTCAGGTCAGAAGCCAGGAAGACATCAACGCTCTCAAGGCACGAATCAATACGCTCGAGCAGGAGCTCGCACAGCGAACAGCGATCCCAGACGGCGGTCCTTCGGCCGGTCCGACGAAAGGCAGGTAATGTATGGCAGTTGAACGGGCACCAGGCGGCACCAGTCTCATCGACGTTCTCGATCGAATTCTCGACAAGGGAATCGTCATCGACGCGTGGGTTCGAATCTCGCTGGTTGGTATCGACCTGATCACCGTCGAAGCTCGCGTCGTCATCGCTTCGATCGATACCTACCTGAAGTATGCCGAGGCCGTCGGTATCACGTCATCTGTCGCCCGCCCGCAGATCGGTGCAGCCGAGGCTCCCGCGGGAACGGCGCCCGGCGCAACGCCCCGCAAAACCACGGTCTGATTCTGAGCGTTCGCTTCTCTCGATCGCGGTCTGGCGAAGGGTTTCGGATGGGCGTCTCTGCCGGGTGTCATCCTGAGCGGAGCGAAGGATCCCCTCGATCCGTGCGATACAGCCAGTAGGAAGGGGATCCTTCGCTGCGCTCAGGATGACACCCGGCCTACGTGGAGCGACTCACTCCGGGTCTGCGAGCTCCGGCCAGATGCCCTCGACCGTGCGATCGTCACCACGCTGGTAGACGGCGTCGATCCGCGCGACGTAATCATCGGCCGTGCCGCTGTACTTCGCGTTCGTTCCGCCCTTTCGGGCGGCAACAGTCTCCGCGCCCAGCAGCGCCCTGACGATCAGAGTCTTCTCATCGGAAGACATCGCCTCCCAGCGGCCCGGGCTCACCTCTCCCCTGCCGCAGGCAACGACGAGCAGCGACACCAACGCGATCAGGGTAACGATCGAGCGCAGCTTCATCGCGAAAAAGTCTGCGCCCGCCATCGCTGGGCTATCGGCAGTTGGCGCCCACTGCCGAACGCCTTCTCTGACACGCGGATCGTCGGCGCCGCCTGCCTTCTCTTGAACTCATTTCCATCGACCATTCTGAGGATCTTCTCCACCAGCGGCCGCTCGAATCCCGCTTCGACGATCTCAGGCACTTCCTTCCACTCTTCGAGGTAGAGCTCGAGGATCGCGTCGAGAACGTCGTAGGGCGGAAGTGAATCCTGATCCGTCTGATTTTCCCTCAACTCCGCCGAAGGCGGCTTCGTGATGGTGTCCTCCGGAATGATCTCCCGTTCGCGATTGATCCACCGCGCGATCCTGTACACGGAGGTCTTGTAGACATCGCCGAGCAGCGAGAGCCCACCGGCCATATCGCCGTAAAGCGTGCAGTAGCCAACCGCCAGCTCCGATTTGTTCCCCGTGCTAAGAACCATCGCACCCCGCCGGTTCGACCACGCCATGAGCATATTGCCGCGAATTCGCGCCTGCGCATTCTCATTCGTGATATCGAATTTCTTTTCTCCGAACAGCTCGACGAACGCCGCTTCGTAGGATGCATACATCTCGGAGATCGGCAGCACGTGAAAGTCAATCCCGAGGTTCGAAGCCAGAATCCGCGAGTCCTCCACGCTGCCCCCGGAGGAGAACTGCGACGGCATCGTGATCCCCGTTACGTGATCTGAACCGATCGCTTCGACGGCGAGTGCAGCGGTGACCGCCGAATCGATTCCGCCGGAGAGTCCGATCACCACATCCTCGAACCCGCACTTGAACAGATAGTCGCGCAGTCCGAGCACGAGCGCTTTGGAGATCTCTTCCTCCTCGGTCATCGAAGAGACCGACTCGCAGACGGGACCATCGAGCGACACGAGGCTCGCGTCTGTTGCGAATGATGCGCCGCAGAAAACGGTTCGCCCCTCTCTGTCGATCACGATGCTCGATCCGTCGAAGAGAAGCTCGTCGTTCCCGCCGACCTGATTCACGTAGACGAGCGGCACGTTGTACTGTCGGGCGATCTGCGCAAACAGCTCGTACCGGGCTTTTCGCTTTCCGAGGTTGTAGGGGGAAGCCGAGATATTGATCAGCAGCTCGCATCCCTGCGCGGCGAGATCGTCAACGGGATTTTCGCAATAGAGTCGGATACCTGCGAGCTGGTCCTCGTACCAGTAGTCTTCGCAGATGCTCACGCCCACTCTGGTTTCTCCGATCGTGACCGCATGCACGGCGGTCACCGGCTCGAAGTAGCGCAGCTCATCGAACACGTCGTACGTCGGAAGAAGGCTCTTGCCCTGTTCGAGCAGAGTACGGCCGCCCTGAGCCACGATTGCAGCGTTGCGCAGGGGTTTTCCACATCCGGTGTCGTTGCGTGTCACACATCCGAAGATCAGAGCGGTCTCAGCGGTCGTCATCGCGACCAGCTCGTCGCGGATCCTCAGATTCGATTCGACGAAGAAATCACGATCGAGCAGATCGCGGGGGGGATATCCTGTGACAGCCAGCTCGGGAACCGCGACGATGTCGGCTCCGGCGGCCAGCCCGCTTTCATAAGCGGCCCGAATGAGCGCAGAATTGTAATCCAGCGCACCGACAATGGGATTGAGTTGAGCTATGTAAATCTTCATAGGTGAGCGGGATCGAGTTTCCCGCCTTCGGCTGCGTAGTGTACCGGCAGATCGATACCGGCGCCATTCTTGTATGCGACGAGCAGGGAGGCATCATGTCAGAAGACTGGAACAGCCCCGGCACCGGACGACGGCGCGCACCGAATCGTGAGCTTTCTGCGCTGCGCGCGAAGTACATCAGTCACCGCGACACGCTGTCCCGGCTTGCAGCCGATGCGCCGACAGGCCACATGGCGCAGCTGTACGAACGAGTCACCTCAGAGATCGACTCGGCGATCAGGAAACTCGATGATCTCGACAAAGGGGACGGCGGTGCGCTCGCGATTCCCCTGCCTAACGTCGAGGAGCCGTCGAGACCGGTGCATCCGGCCATGGTCGGCGCCGAAGACCGCATCGAGGAACGGGAATGGCAGACCGGCGCCCCCGAGACTTACAGCCCCGTGGTGCAGCGCGATCAGTCCGGCCTCCGCAAAGCCCTCCTCGCGCTCGTCGCCCTCGCAGCCATCGCATTCCTCGGATTCTTCGCCTGGAGCGCAACACGCGATGACTCGGATTCGCCAGTGATCGTCGATGAAACCGTTGCCGCTGGGGGGACAACTCCGGAACCGACCCCGGCGGTCGTCGAAGCCGGCCCGCTGGCTATCAACCCTTCATCGTTCGACTTCGGAGCCGTCGAGCGAGGGACCAGGAAGTCCGGACGTTTTCAGATAGCGAACAACACCGGTGCGCCGATGCCTCTGGCGGTATCCCGCTCTCAGTGCCGGTGTCTCTGGTTCCAGCATCCTCAGATCATTCCGGCCAATTCGACGGCAACGCTCACAATCACTGTCGACGCTGCACGTGTCAAGAGCGGAGGTGTCGACGAAATCGTCACTGTGAGCTCGAAGGATGATTCAGCGGTCACCGCTGACATCGAAGTCACCGCCGCAGTACAGTGACGCATGAGGCAGGGCCCATGTGGCAGGGCCTTCCCAGGCCCTGCCTCCTCGGGTAGTGACGATGTACGACATCTGGAGCGACGACCCCGGATGAATGCTCCAACCGTCGCGAGCTCTTCACACCATTGAAGAGGCAGGGCCTCGGAGGGCCCTGCCACATTTACAGCGTTGCGGATTCGGGCTCGACCGGTTTGATCACGGCGGTCGTCACCTGAGGTGCGGGCACAGAAAACTTCTGTCCCCATTGAACGAGGGCAACGCCCGAGAAGATGACGAGCATCGCGACGAGGGAGTTCCAGCCGATCGGCTCACTGAGAATGAGCCAGCCGAGAAACACTGCTACCAGCGGATTGATATACGCGTAGAGCGAAGTCGTCGAGGTCTTCAGTTTCGACAGGGCGTAAACGTACGCGCCATAAGCCAGCACCGAACCGAAGATCAGCAGGTACAGATAGGCGATCAGCGACCGTGTGCTGAAGCGGAACTGTGAGCTCTCACCCAGCGCAAAGCCGATGATGCTGACGAGAACGCCACCCATGATCATCTGAAGCGCGGCCGACATGATCGGTGAGAGGTCGCGTGAAAGATGATACTTGGATCGGATCGACCCGAAGTTCCAGGCGATCGAACCGAGTTGAAGTGCAATGACTGCTAGGACGAGCGTCGTATTCAGATCTCCAATCTCGAGCTCAGGCGCGACGAGAACTCCGACGCCGCCGAAACCGATCAGCATCCCGAGGCCCTTCCGGAAGTTGATTCTTTCTCCTGTCTTCCTAAACGTTTCGAGAGTCGACATCCACAGCGGCGAGGTTGCAACGAGCAGGGCAGCAAAGCCGCTGCTCATGTGATGCTCGGCCCAGACTACTGCGATATTTCCGACGCCCACCATCAGGGCTCCGATGAGCGCGAGATTGAGCCAGTCGCTCTTTCGTGACGGGAGCTTCTGTCCTCGCCAGAGAGCGAGGAGAAGGAGAATCGCTCCACCGATCGTGAAACGAGACCCGGCAAAAAGAAACGTCGGCAGCGTCTCGATCGCAATCGCGATCCCGAGGTACGTCGTGCCCCATACGAAGCAGACGATTCCGAAAGCGACGTACGCCATGACCATGTCGCGCTTCATTCGATCTCCGCTCCGAACGTAGTGATGCCTCCGACCTTCTCGCAATGCGTCGCCATGACGATCGTCGTACGGGTGGTCATCGCGAGTGGTGGGCTGCCGAGATCGGAAACGATTCGATTCAGCGATGCAATTGAATCCGTGCGCACCTTGAACAGGTAGCAGTCGTCGCCGGCAACTGAGTGCGCCTCGACGATCTCGTCACGCTCCATGAACGCTCGCGCTGCGGCCTTTGTCTTCTTGTCCATGGTGCCGCTGTACCGCGCGGAAACGAAGGCGACGACGCTCCAGCCGAGGGCCTCGGGGGCGACCACGGCAGTTGTGCCGCGGATGACGCCGGAGCGGTCGAGCTTGTCCATCCGCTCGGCGACCGCTGGCCGCGAGAGGTTGATCTGCTCGGCAATCTGCGAGGCGGGGATGCGGGCGTCCTTCAGCAGAGCCTGCAGAATTGCCCGGTCAACATCATCCAGATCGTCAGCCATACAGGTAGTATAGCAACGTTTCGTAGGAATCTATTCCTAAATTCCTACGAAACGAAAGCCACACTACCGGCAAGCGAGCGTAGCGAAGGGGGGTCGCTGCTGCTGCCGTTTTCGGAGCGAACGGGGATAGCGGTACTCTTCGCGCGAAGTGGACGCGCGGATCAGGTCGCGGCGGAGGTACTCGAGCTTCGTCGACTTCTCGGGATCGCTCACCAGGTTGCGGAGGGCGCGCCGAGAGAAAATGATCGACGCCAGCTTCCAGCCGGGTCGCCTGCCGACGGAGAATGAGATCGTCTCGCTATCCGCCGAAACGCTCTCTTCGATGCGTCTTCCGAGGAGGAATCGAACCACTTCCTGCGCGAGGGTCATGTCTTCCGATGTCTTCTTGTGTGGGGCCTTCATGATTACGCCTTTCAGTTTTTGTCTTCACTACATCAGACGCAGCACAGAAGAAAATGTTTCATTTGCTGCTGACAACAAAATGTAAAGTTGCCTCATGCTCCGGACCGATTTCACATACGAGCTGCCGTCTGAGCTGATCGCGCAGGAGCCGCGTGCCCGCGGGGAATCGCGCATGATGGTGGTCGATCCTGACGGCCTTTCCACGCACATCTCCAACCGTTCTGTCAGCGACCTTCCTTCGCTGATCGCCCCCGGCGACGTCGTCGTGCTCAACGACACGCGCGTCTTCCCTGCGCGCCTCTTTGCCCGGCCGCGTGGCAATCAGACGAGAAAGACCGAACTGCTTCTGACGCGAAGGATCGGTCCTGCAAGGTGGGAGTGCTGGTGCAAGCCTGCAAAGCGGCTGCATCCAGGCGACGTGCTCACGCTATCCGACACGCTCTCCGCCTCCGTTCTCGAAAAACGTGAAGACGGCACTGTGGTCATCGACATGATGGTTCGCGACGAAGCCGAGCTCTGGGCGGAGATCGAACGTGCCGGTGTTCCGCCCCTGCCTCCATACATCCGTCGCGATGCCCCACAACCGGAGGACCGCGAACGTTACCAGACCGTCTATGCAGCGCGAACCGGCGCGATCGCTGCGCCGACCGCCGGGCTGCACTTCACAGAGGAGTTGCTCGACGCCGTGCGCGCCCGCGGGGCAGAGGTCATCACGATCACGCTTCATGTCGGGCTCGGCACCTTCAAGCCGGTCAAGGCCGACGACGTTCGCGATCACAGGATGGAGTCCGAGTGGTATGAGATTTCCGATGGGGCGGCGGCGTCCATCAATGCCACTCAGCGTGAAGGCCGACGGGTGATCGCCATTGGAACGACCTCGGTGCGCGCCCTCGAGAGCGCTGCCCTGGAATCGAACGGCGTCGTGAAGGCGGGCGCGCGGGAGACGTCGATCTTCATCACGCCGGGATTCGAGTTCAAAGTCGTCGACGCGCTGCTGACGAACTTTCATCTGCCGGAATCGACCCTGCTGATGCTCGTCTCCGCATTCGCAGGAGTCGAAACGATCCGCACGGCTTACAGGGCGGCAATCGAGGAGCGATACCGTTTCTACAGCTACGGCGATTGCATGTTTCTGACGAAGTAGCGGGAGATTCCGATCTCCCGCTCTCGTACTCCTTCACTCCACGCGTTATGGGAAGACGGCCAACGCCCCAAAACTCCCGAGACTTTCACACCAGCGGAAACGGCGCATCGGAATGCGCCGTTACTTTCGCTCCTCCCTCATAATGCCTCCATGGCAGCCCGATCCTGGCGCGTGCGCGTCATCACATGCAGCGATGCGGCTTCCATTGGCGAGCGGGAAGACCGTTCCGGGCCGGCGACCCGCGACCTCCTGATCCGGCACGGCTTCACGGTCGATGAGGTGCAGATCGTCCCCGATTCCGTTGAACAGATCGGCGGGGCCATCGTGACAGCCGTCGATCGCGACCAGATCGATCTCGTCGTCACGACGGGAGGCACGGGAATCGCGCCCCGCGATCTCACGCCGGAAGCGACCGACATGGTCACGCAGCGCAAAATCCCCGGGTTCGGGGAGCTGATGCGCTCCGCATCGCTGGAGAAGACCCCGATGGCCAGCCTATCCCGCGCGCAGGCTGCAATTCGCGGAACGAGCCTCGTCGTGAACCTTCCGGGCAGCGTCGCAGGGGCCACCGAAAATCTGGCTGCCATCCTGCATCTGATCCCGCACGCTCTCGAACTGCTCTCCGGAGTCCGGGTCGAGAAACATCCGACAGGAAAGGAATGACTTCATGGCCGTACAACCAGGACTCGAAGTGCTGCTCGACGACCCCACGCCCATCCTCGGAAAGCGGATCGGTCTGGTCACACACCAGAGCGCCGTCACGGGCGACTTCCGCCACGCCGTTCGGCTGCTGAATGCAGGACGAGGCTGGAAGCTCGCGGCGCTTTTTGGCCCGGAGCACGGCATCTGGGGCGAGGCGCAGGACATGGCGCACGTCGAACATTCCTATGATCCGCTGACCGGCCTCGAGGTGCATTCGCTCTACGGCAAGAGCAAGGAAGATCTCTCGCCATCGCAGGAAGTGCTGCGCACTCTCGATGCGCTCGTGATCGACATGCAGGACATCGGCTCCCGCTATTACACCTTCATCTACACGATGGCGCTTTGCATGCGCGCCGCGGCAGGCGTCGGGGTGAAGGTCATCGTCCTCGACCGGCCGAACCCGATCGACGGCATCCACCTCGAGGGGAACATCCGCGAGGAAAAGTATTCGAGCTTCGTCGGGATGTTTCCCCTTCCCAACCGGCACGGCATGACGGCCGGGGAGCTGGCGCGCTACTTCAACGCGTCGTTCAATCTGAACTGCGACCTGACGATCATTCCGATGCGCGGCTGGCGGCGCTCGATGTGGTGGGGCGAGACCGACCTCCCCTGGGTCATCCCGTCGCCGAACATGCCGACCGTCTATACGGCCACCGTCTATCCCGGCATGTGCCTGATCGAAGGGACGAACCTCAGCGAAGGTCGAGGGACTACGCACCCTTTTGAGTTCTTCGGCGCGCCATGGCTCGAGCCGTTCAAGCTTGCCGAGGAACTGAACCGGATCGACCTTCCCGGCATCGTGTTCCGGCCGCACTACTTCCAGCCCACGTTTCACAAACATGCGAACGAAGTGTGCGGCGGAGTCGAACTGCACGTTACCGATCGGCGCATCTTCGAGCCGTATCGCACGGGGCTGTGGTGCATCAAAGTCGCGCGCGACATGAATCCAGAAAAATTCGACTGGCGCCGCGAGCCGTACGAGTTCGTCTCCGACAGACTCGCCATCGATCTCCTGGCGGGCAGCGACCGCTACAGGAAGATGATCGAGTCGGGTGAGGATCTCGATTCATGGACGCGCGAATGGGAAGAACCGCTCCGAGAATTCGCCCGCGCGAGAGAGCAGTTCCTGATGTACTCAGATTAGGGGCGGCAAAGATGGAAGAGGGTGTCAGTAGACAGTACACAGTAGACAGAAGACAGTAGCCCACCCACACAGCGGACGCTACTGAGTGCAATGCGTCCACTTCGATGACTGAACGAGCAGTGTCATCCTGAGCGTAGCGAAGGATCCCCTTACTATGGGCCTGTATCTCAGTGTTTCGGGGGATCCCTCGCTGCGCCCAGGATGACACTTGCACGAGCCGCCGCGGCGCTTCCGGGCGGGGGGCTACTGTCTCCTGTCTACTGTGTACTGTCTACTCTTCAACCATGAACATCCTTTACGAAGACTCCGCCCTCCTTTTCGTCGACAAGCCGGGCGACATCGTCGTGCAGCGGGGGTACGACGCGGATGAGCCGGTGTTGTTCGAGAGCGTCGAGGGCTACGTTGCGGAAAAAGGGGAAAGCGCATTTCTCATGCAGCGTCTCGACCGCGGCACGAGCGGTGTGATTTTTTTCTCCAAACTCTCGAAGATCAACGCGAACCTGACGCGGCAGTTCGAGCGGAAGCAGATCCGCAAGATCTACATGGCGATCTGCAATGGTCGGATGAGACGGCAGATCGTCGATGCACCCCTCGCGAGGGTCGGCCCGATCTCATTCGGCGTCAGAAGCGCCGGCAAGCGGGCGATCACGGTGATCGAGCCGCTCGCTTCCGGGCCGGAGGCGTCGCTCGTCCGCGTGACCCTGCTCACGGGGCGAACCCATCAGATCCGCTCGCACTGCTCCGCGATCGGGCACCCTCTGGTCGGCGACTGGCTCTACGGACAACGCGACGCCACGAGACCGATGCTGCACGCCTTCTCGCTTTCGATGCGTCATCCCCTCACCGGTGAACCGCTTTCCGTCACATCGCCAGTTCCGGCAGATTTCTTGAAGGAGATGGCGCATCGACAAATCGTTCCCGGGACGGATGGAGAGTGAGGCGTCAGTAGCTGAGGACACTGTGCTCCCCAGGGAGGTCAGTTGGACGCGCTAACTTATTCAGCCGTATCGCTTTAGTAAACAGGCGTAGAATAAAAGGACTACCGGGTGGGTTATGTCCGGTATACATCATGGAGACTATCAAAATGAAACTCTGGAGAAGCGCTGCAATCATCATCATGTTGTTCGTTCCGGTCGTCGCTTCGGCGCAGTATCGGGACCTCGACTCCGCGATGAGCAATCTTGCGCGCGGCTTCGAGCGTGGACAGACCCAGAACATCCTCGAAGGCATCTCGACCGGCGACAAGGTGGAGCTCGAGTTCCCTGGTCTCGTCACTGAATCGGGCTTCTTCGGTCGCGACCAGGCGTCGTATCTGCTCGACGAGCTGTTCAACAAGTCGAAGCCGACCGCCTTCGAACGCCGCAGCACGAAGGGCGGAAGCTCGTCGGGCTCGTACAACATCAAAGCCCGCTGGACAGTTGAGCAGGGAGAGAGAGATCTGTACATCACTCTTCGCGAACAGGACGGTCGCTGGTCGATCGTCTCAGTCCGCTCCGCGGGACGGTAGAATCACCTGATCGCAACAGCCATTTGAAAGGCGCACGAAAGTGCGCCTTTCTCTTTGCACAGCTTCGCACCCGTCCGGAATGGCGGGTTGGTCTTCAGGAGACTAGACGCCACATGCAGGTTGAACCTTCGGTTCGAGGTGGGATCAGCTCCGAGCTGTCGCGGAGCGATCTGGTGGTCGCCGGGCTGCTGCTCGCCTCCATCGCGCTGGCGCGTTTCGCCGAAGGTGAAACCTTCTCTCTGCTCATCCTGGCGCTTCTGTTCGCCACTGCCGGAGCGGTCGTTGCGCGCGTCCGGTGGCTGAAGATCGCCGCCCTTGTCATCGTCGCCGCCACCGCCACGCTCGTTGCAGGCGAGCTCTTCGCGCGCTGGAGCGAAGACGGCCCGCGACGCTCGTCCGAGCGGGAATTCGAGCTCGCGCTTCGCGATATTCGAAGCGAGGTCGCTGGAATCCGGGAAAGCCTCGATGCATCGAATGAAGCGATCGCCGCGGAGCTTGCGGCCTCGAGTGGACGAAGGAGGCGGGTCCGGCCCTTCCGGATTCTCGAAGCGAACACCGGAGCTGCCCGAGGATCGGAACTGGTGAGCTCCGATGGAAACCCGCTCGCATGGTGGGGAGCCAGCTCTCCGGGCCGGACGAACGCCACATACCAGTTCGACGTAACCAACCTCTACGTCGTGGCACATCGGACAGTGACATTCGAAGGGACCGAGTTGCTGCTTCGTCAGTTTGAGCGGATCCCGAATGTACCGCTCGACGATCGGATGATGATCGCGGGTCGCGACCGGTCGGCCACTCGTTTTCACGCCGGCACTCTCGAGCCCTCGGACGGCTGGCGCAGGTTCCTGATCGACAGACAACCCGAGTCGGCGCTGCTGGCCGATATCAGAGTTCGTGAGCCGTCAGCCATCGCCGGACTGATTCGAGCACGAGCATCGACCGCTGCATCGCTGTTGATCGCATTCGCGCTGCTCGGGCTGCTCGTCATCGTTGCACGCCGCCGTGCGGTGCGAGTACCGATCCGTGAACGCGAGAGGTTGTCATTGCCGGAGGTGCTCGTCATTTCCGGCCTCGCACTGCTGGCCCGGATCGCGCTTCTGGGAATCGCGATTTCCGAGCCGGCATCCGTGTTCGGATACTCCATCTACGCATCGAGACTCATGGGACCGTTCTCGCGTTCCCCTATCGATCTGCTGCTCAGCGCCGCGACTCTCCTTTTGATTCTCTTCACCGTCACACGTCTCGAGGATGGGACACGGCCGTGGCTCCGCCCGTTAGTCCTGGGCATTCTCATCCCGCCGGCCGCCTGGCTCTACTCGAGCGCGATCGGGAACCTGGTGAACAACTCGCGCATCCTGCCCATACCGGATCACATCTTTCCCGTCTCGACGGCCGAGACGATTCTGCTGGTCGCCGCAATCTTCCTCGCGATGGCGGCCCTTCAGCTTACGAAACACGACGCCGGACTCCGGAACGTCTGGCCGGGCCTTGCGGCCGCCGCCATCGGAGGAGCGGTTCTCATTGCAACAGCGCCGGATCTCGTCAGCCAGCGCGTGATCGCCATCGTGATGGGTGTTCTCGTGCTCTCTCTACTCCAGCATGTCTTTGTGAGAAGGCGGACATCGAGGATTCTCATCCGTGTCCTTCTTGCGGTGGCATTGCTCTACCCTGCCGTCTTCCTGTTCGGGCAGGCGAGCGCACGGCGATTCATCGCCGAGACCTACGCTCCCCTGATCGTCGGCGACAGCGGACAGCTGCGGACGATGATCGAGGACACGCTTCGCAACGAGTTCGGCACGATCGATCTCGATTCGGTTCTGCCTGCGGAGCCGGCCTCAATGGTGCTCGACGATCTCGCCTACGCTCTCTGGCTCCGCTCGGCGCTGTCGAACTGGCAGGTGCCGTCAGTGATTTCGGTCAGAGACAACGAAGGCAATCGCATCAGCCGCTTCGGCGTCGGACTTCCGCAGTTCACGGAGGTTGAAGCCGAGGAGGAAGAAGAAGAGGAAACGTTGCAGGTCGGGACTCTCACCAGGGAACTGCTGCACTACGATTTCAGGCTGAACGTGGCGGGCAAGTCGATCGGGCGGGGAAGCGTTCACATCCTCAATCCCAGCGATCCCGGCGCTACGTCATTCGCGGACGTCTATCGCGACTTCTTCGACCTCGATGACGAGAGCCCTGCCGAGCAGCCGCTGACTCAGGTCGTCGCCTTTGATGCTGATGGGAATGTCCACGGTTCTGCCGCACTCAGACTGCGGCGGAGCAGCAACTGGTACATGAGGACGCTCGCACCGGGAGAAGGAATCTGGAGCGAAGCCTCAGGCGACGGGAGATCGACGGCGTATATCCGGCGCACGAGCGACGCCCTGTACGCCTTTCCCATGCGCATCCCGACTTCGGCTCAACATCTCCGGAAGATCGGCGGGGTAACCCTCTGGGTCCTTGCTTTCGCCGGTGTGGTGCTCGTGTTCAGAACGCTGCCGTGGCTCATCGCCCTCATGCGGCGCTCTCCGGCGCGCATCGGATTCAGGGCCCGCACTTCGCTCTATCTGGCAGCGGTCGTCATCCTTCCGCTTCTGATCTTCGTCATCTTCATCCGCGCCTATCTGGCCGACCGGCTGGAAGCGGAGTATGTAGATCGTGGCCGCACTGCCCTCAACACTGCCCAGCGCGTGATCGAGGATTACCTCGCATCAACATCGGATGCCGGTCCGGAAGAGGTGCTAAACGACGCGATCCTCACCTGGCTTGCACGCGCGATCGGTCACGATCTCCACCTTTATCGGGATGACGAAGTGATCGCTTCGAGCAGGCGTGATCTCTTCACGGCGAGGATCGAGTCGCCGCGCCTCCCCGGTCAGATCTATTCGTCGATCGTGTTGCAGGGAGCTCAGCTCGTCCGTGCCGAGCATGAGAGCGGAGCAACCCGTTTCATCGAGATCTACAGCCCCATCAATCTCGAACGTGGCGCGAGCTATACCCTTGCCCTTCCCTTCATCGTGCAGGCGCGGCAGATCGAAGCGCAGGTCGAGGATCTCGCAACGACGATCTACCTGCTCCTCGTTTTCGTTCTTTTCGGGGCTCTCGTCGTTGCCTACCGGACGGCGCGAACAGTAACGAGACCTGTGCATGCGCTGATCGGCAGCGCGCGGGCTGTTGCATCCGGAAACTTCGACCAGACGCTCACGGTTCCCAGCGATCCCGACCTCGGGCTGCTCGTTTCGACGTTCCGCGACATGGCTCAGTCAATCCGCAGACAGCAGGACGATCTGCGCCACGAGAGAGACCGCCTGCAGACGCTCCTCGAGAACATCAATGCGGCGGTCGTCGTTCTCGATGGCTCCATGAGGATCGCGGCCTCCAACCGCGCCGCCAGAGGCCTGTTTCATCTCGATGATGTCTCGCCCGGAGCGGTTAGGTTCGAACCGTCTTTTCCTGAAGTGCAGGCCTTTCTTCGAAATCGGAATCCGGGGCGAATCGACTCGGGAGAGCTCGAGCTGATCGTCGAGAATTCACCCCGTACGTTCAGGCTGTCGATGGTTCCGCTTCCCGACAGCGACGAGGAGATGCTGATCGCAGAGGACGTCACGGAGATCCTTCGCTCGAACCGGCTCGAGGCGTGGGCCGACATGGCGCGCCAGGTCGCGCACGAGATCAAGAACCCCCTCACGCCCATTCAGCTGACGGCGGAACATCTCCGCACGCTCGCCGAGCGTGAAGACGACGGTCTTGCGGACGCAGTGCAGGGTGGCGTCGAGAATATCCTCCGTCAGGTGACAACGTTGAAGGAAACCTCGCGGGAGTTCAGCGACTATGCGTCAATCCGGAACCTCAGGATCGAGGAGTTCGATCTGCAGGCGATGCTTCGCGAGCTCGCTGACGGGTACCGCGACTCGGCCGAGCGTGACATCAGCTTCGTCGTTCGCATCGACGACGAAACTCCGGTTGTGTATCCCGGCGATCGTCGCCTCATCCGCGGCGCCATTGCGAACCTGCTCGAGAATGCACTGCACGCCGCGGGACCGGGCGGTGAGGTACGGCTCGAGAGCAGCGTTCGTGAAGGACGCGTCATGATTGAAGTTCGCGACAGCGGATCAGGTGTTCCCCCCGACGCCCTGGCCCGGATCTTCGACCCTTACTTTTCCACGAAATCATCGGGCACCGGCCTCGGGCTGGCGATCGCGAGAAAGTCGATCGAGGATCATGGAGGCAGCATTTCTGCGCGCAATGAAGATGACGGCTTCACGGTCTGCGCCAAACTGCCGTTGCGAAGGGGATGAATGGTCGCGCATTGACGTCACGAGTGTCATCCTGAGCGAAGCGCAGGATCCCCTTCCTCGATGTGCCAACGCCAGACTTCAGGGGATCCTTCGCTTCGCTCAGGATGACACGTGGTTCTCTGGTCGGTTTAGGAAGAAATCGTTCCTGCGCCGGCTTCTAAACTCTACTGAACCTCGGCTATGAAACTGCGAACTCTCACCTGGATCTTGTCGATCGCCTTCGTGGCTCTGCATTTTGAGTCCCTGCACGGCGATGCGACCGGCCGTGAGACGAGGGCCGACAACCTGCGACAAACGATCCTGAACGCAATCAATCATGATCGCGCGCTCCACGGACTCCCGGCCGTCCGGCTCGATCCCCATGCGTCCGCAGCGGCCGACCGATTCTGCAGGATGCAGATCGCAGAGCGAACGACGGGACACTTCGCTACGGATGGAAAACCTCCCTACATGCGCTACTCGCTCTCAGGAGGGAACGACGGACTGAGCCAGAACACGGCGGCCTGGTCGGCGAACTACACATTTGAAGAGGATTCACTCGCGGATCTCGTCCTCGAGTCCCAGAGAGAAATGATGGCGGAGGTTCCGCCGAACGATGGTCACCGGCGAGCGATCCTCGATCCCTCGGCAACCCACGTCGGGATCGGCATTGCATGGGAGGGAGGCGAGCTCCGGCTCGCACAGGAATTCATCCGCCGCTACGTCGAATGGAAACGCCCTCTTCCCCGCTCCACGACTCTCGACCGACGCCCGCTCGCGACGGGGAAACCTCGCGCGGGCTATCGCGTCAGTGCAATCAGCGTCCATTTCGAGCAGTACCCGCGGACCATGTCGCGGGACGTCGTCAACCGGATCGAAAGCTATACGTTGCCATCACGGAGGCGCGACTACCGCCCGCGACTGCTCAACATCCACGCACACCCTCCCGGCGAAGTGTGCAGGGATACCGTGGCGTACGCGGATGGAAGCCGCGGCGACTTCACAGTAGAGCGCGACGGTTCGTTCTCGTTCGCGATTCCGCTTGAAGAGGGACCGGGCCTCTACACGGTCGTCGTATGGGTCCAGCCCGAAGGCTCCGCCGAGATCATCTCTGCAAGCAATGTCTCTATTGGAGTGGAGCCGGCCCGGACATCACGCGCCCGGTGAGATACGAGTTGTGAGTTGTGAGTTGTGAGTTCTGAGTTCTGAGTGGTAAGTACGAGTTGTGAGTTCTGAGTTGTGAGTTCACACCCGCCCGAACTGCCGGTTGTGAGTTGTGGGTTGTGGGTCACACCCGCG
>JBGSYJ010000266.1:0-10166 GCA_041750915.1 Thermoanaerobaculia bacterium
AGGGTAGCAATATCGTGATCACAGGGGCTTCATCGGGCATCGGGCGGGTGGCGGCCCTCGAGCTCGCTCAGAGAGGGGCAAACGTCGCGCTCGCAGCGCGGAGGGAACCGGAGCTCATCGCTGTAGCTGACGAATGCCGGAAGGCTGGCGTCCGCTGTGCAGTCGTCCCGACGGATGTATCGGACCGCCAGTCCTGTCACGATCTGGTTCAGCGCGCGGAAGCGGAGCTCGGAGCGCTCGACGGTCTCGTGAACAATGCGGGCTTCGCGGTCTTCGATTCCGTGGCCAGCGCGCGTCCCGAAGATTTCACTGCAATGATGAACACGAATTACATGGGAGCGGTTCACTGCGTTCAGGCCATGCTGCCCGGCTTTCTCGACAGAAAGCGTGGATCGATCGTGAACGTCGGATCGGTCGGCGGCATCACGGGATATGCGGGGATGAGCGGTTACTGCGCGACCAAGTTCGCGCTCGCAGGATTTACGGAGGCTTTGCGCGACGAGGTGCTCGGACGCGGCGTCGAAGTTTCCCTGATCTGTCCCGGCACGACCGATACGCCATTTTTCGTCACGGCCGAGAAGGGTAAGATGCCGGGCGCATCGAGACTGGCTCTCGCAATTCCACCCGAGCGGGTTGCCGCTGCGATCGTCTCAGCGATCGAATCGCCCCGCTACAGAAAGGTCCTTCCCCTGATTCCTGCTCTGTTCAGCCGATTCAAAGAGACCTGCCCACGCACTGCCCATTTCGTGATGCGCCGCGTCTCGTCGTCGCTCATTCGAGGTGATCGGTGAGAGCCGCGAAGATGCCGGCGACCGTCGCCCTGATGGTCGCGATTCTGATGGTCTTCGTCGTGGAACTGATGAACGGGATTCCGCTCGCAGGAGTCGGCAACGAGCATCTCCCCGCGCTGGTGAGACTGGGAGCCATCGTCCCCTGGCTGATGGCCGAGGGGGAGTACTGGCGCCTCGTCGCGGCGATGTTTCTCCACATCGGTCTGCTTCATCTGCTGGTGAACCTCTGGGCGCTCTATCAGCTAGGCTACGTCTTCGAGGCGATGTTCGGAACGACCCGAATCCTCGCGTTCTACTTTCTGACCGGCATCAGCGCCTCGCTCACGAGCGCAATCCTTCGCGAAGAAGGACTCTCAGCGGGTGCGAGCGGCGCGATCTTCGGGATTCTCGGTGCCCTCATCGTTGCAATCCGCCGCTCACCCGTCTGGAGGAATGAGCCGTGGACCAAAGGCTTCACGAGACAACTCATGGGATGGGCCGCCGTGAACGTCTTCATCGGCTTCACATTTCCCGGAATCGACAACTACGCCCACCTCGGCGGCTTCGCCGCAGGCCTTCTGCTCGGCTTCATCCCGCACCGGGTACCGCCTCCACCGCCGGGGCGGATGGTGATTGAGACGGTGGCGGAGAGGAGTAGTCAGGAGTCAGAGAGAGTAGACAGTAGACAGTAGACAGTAGACAGTAGACAGTAGACAGTAGACAGTAGGCAGTAGGCCCCCCACCCTTGTGACTGGCTACTGGCTGAACACCCAGACAAGCCATCTGGCTCTACGCACCCAAGCGAACAGACGCCGTGGAAACTTGCCGGGCGGGGGCTACTGTCTACTGTCTACTGTCTACTGTCTACTTTCCTCTACTTCGCTTTTCTCAACACCAGCCGCAGATGCGGGTAAAGTTTACAGTTGATTGACCCGACTTCCCTTGACACGAATCGTGGATGCGATAGGTTCATGCCGTTCACGCCATTACGACAAGGGAGGCATTCAGATGGATACCAGGCAGGTGGGAGACAAGCTCGTCGAGCTCTGCAAACAGGGAAAGAACCTCGAGGCGGTCGAGACCCTTTACAGCGATGACATCGTCAGCGTCGAAGCCATGGGCGACGAGACCATGCCCGCTGAGATGCACGGCAAGGACGCCGTCAGGGGGAAGAATCAGTGGTGGCTCGACAACCACGAAGTGCACTCAGGGAATGCAGAGGGACCGTTTCCAAACAACGACAAGTTCGCTGTCATCTTCAAGTACGACATCACGCCCAAAACCGGACCGATGAGCGGGAAGCGGATGGAGATGAGCGAGGTGGCTCTCTACACGGTCGACGACGGAAAGATCGTACGGGAAGAGTTCTTCTACTCGATGTAACTCGAAAAGCGCCGCCGTGTTCGGATACGGCTAGACGATCAGGAGTCAGTCGTCAGGAGGCCCGACCCTTGTCCCTGGCTGACTGACGCCTGGAACAAGCCATCTGGCTCCAGTTCCTCACAAAGCAGACAGAAGGCGGTAAAAGCTTGCCGGGTGGGGGCTACTGTCTTCTGTCTACTGTGTACTGTCTACTTTCCTCTGTCTGCTTTCCTCAACACCACCCGCAAATTCTGATCCCCGAACAGAATCTCGTTCAGGCGTGCGACGACTTCGCTCAACTCCTTCGAATCGCCTGAAACGGCAATGTTTGCGCCCTCGGGGAATGGGGCGACTGTTCGGACCTCCGCAACTTCGAAACCGAACTCCCTTCCGATGAGTGTCAGAGCTCCGACGTGACGCGGCGCGAGATGCGTGGGATCTCTCCAGAAGTCGGAGGCCGACATCGCAATCGATCCCGCGTTGGGTGTTTCAATCATCAGAAATCCACCGTCTCGCAGCGCGCGCGAAGCCGCGGCGAACGTCTCGACGAGCACGTCCGACGGGAGATGTTCCACCACATGCGCCGCGAGAATCGATCCCACCGACCCGGCCTCGAGATCGGCGAGACACTCGGGAAGCCTTCCCAGTTCCACGTCGAAGCCCCGCTCGCGCAGATCGGCAACGGAGCGCTCATTCGTATCGAAGCCGCGAGCGGGAATCCCCCGCTCCCTGCAGAGCTCGAGAAACTCGCCCCGTCCGCACCCAGCATCAATCGCTGGTGACATTCCGGCCGCGTATTCGAGATATGGCTCGAGCGACTGACGGATCTCCTCGGGGCTGCCGCGGAGACCATCCTCGAGTCGGCGGTAGACGAAGTCGGCCCGGAAGCCGGAGGCGGCCGGCTGGTCGAGCAACGGAACGCTCACGTCCTGCAGCCGGGCCGAGAGCATCTCGATCTTCTGGTCGATTGCCGCAACCAGCGCATCGTTCCGACGGACCGCTACGGGAAGCAGGGAGTCGATCCTCGAGAGATCACGCCGTGTGTCCTCGAAATCCTTTCTGACGTCGGCCGAAACGGCGGCGAGATCGCGCCGCAGGTCGTCCAGGATGTCGAGCATGGCAAGGTTGAAATCGCGCTGACGATCATCGGCCGACCCGCGGACTCCCGCGATCAGCGGTCCCAGGATCCGGGTGATCAGACGGTTCAGGAACGACGAACTGCCGTCGCGGTACCTGAGGTCTTCGCGCCATACGCGCCTCCAGCCCTCGAGCCCGGCGGGCGGCTCATCGACAAAACCCTTCTCGCTCACGAACGGGAGTTTACAGGGTTAGGGCGCAAGGTGACAGAGCTCAACGCAGCTGGTGAACCTCGAGAACCGCGCGGCGATCTTCAAAACTTGTCATCCCGAGCAAGCGTGGGTGGGTGGGAGGGGCGAGGGATCTGCGGCGATGGTACATGCGTGATTCGTGGAACGGCGCGGGTGGTGGAGGCGGATAGGTAACTATGTACGATCGCCGGAGATCCCTCGCCCCTCCCGCCCGCACACCCGAGCTCGGGATGACAAGCTCGTTCATCCCTCGCCACAATGACCTCTCGAGTCATTGGAGACGATGCTATGCGCACTCAGATGTGCGGCAGGACACTAATGTGCCCTGCCGCTCTCGATTGTTACGACTGTTCGACTTCCTCTTCCTCGGCTGCTGGTTCCGATTCATCGGAATCGGCAGCTTCGGCGACCGGCTCTTCAGCCTCGACTTCGGCCGAGGCGGCCTGCGGAGCGGCCTGCGCGGTCTGGGCAGCCGCTGCTGCACGCGCCGCTGCAGCCTGAGCGCCGACACCTTCGCCGATCACTTCGACGTGCACGTGGGCGGAGACCTCGCGATGAAGCTTCACGTCGACATCGTGCGAGCCGATGCTCTTGATCGGCTGGCTCAACTCGATCCGTCGCTTGTCGATCTCGATGCCTTCAGCGAGCAGCGCGTCGGCGATTTCGCTCGAGGTCACCGAGCCGTAAAGCGTTCCGCTCTCGCCGACCTTCTTGCGAATGACGAGCTTCATGCCTTCGATCTTCTCGGCGGCCTTCTGCGCAGCGGTCTTTTCCTGCTCGGACAGCAGATTCCACTTCTTCCGCTCCTGCTCGACCGACTTCAGGTTACCCGGCGTCGCTTCGCGCGCCAGTTTCTTCGGGAGAAGGTAGTTTCGGGCGTACCCGTCCTTCACCTGAACGATGTCTCCGCGGGTTCCGAGCCCTCGGATCTCGTCAATCAGTATGACTTTCATTGGAGTCATCCTTTCGGTTCAGTTTTCTAAAATCAAAGAAAGAGTCGAAGAGTCCCACCAGCGCGAGGGCAAACGGTGCGATGCCGTAAATGAGCATGAGCCCGAGCATCACAAACGCCACGATCGTGCCGATCGGGCCGAAGCCCACACGGGTGACGAGCGCGCGAAAGACGGCGAGACCCTGAATGAAATACAGAATGAGAACGATGGCCAGCAGGTTCAGCCCTGAAAGCCGGAGCGCTCCCGACGCGAGTGGAGAGAGCCCACCCAGCACGAACGCGATCAGCAATGCATCCGGAAGCACGAGACTGCGGAGCAGGTACCGCTCCCCCGTTTCCTTGCCTGCGGGCAGACGGGGGATCAGAACCAGGCTGAAAACGAATGTCAGAGCCACGACTGAAAGCAGAACCGCCGGCATGAATGACGACGCCACGCTTTCCGACAGCCGCTCCATCATCCGGATCATCTCGGGAGCAAGACCCGCGCTTCGGTACATATCGAGTCCGTCATTCGAGACCGCCCGGAAGTTCCTGACGATCGCCTCGAATGGCGAGTACCCGAATGCTGCCCTCAGAGTGAATTCTGTCGCGAGAAAACCGGCTCCGCTGCTGACGAGCGCCGTGGTCAGAACGCGACCGAAGCTCGCCGCCTTTTCGATCAGGAGGAAGGCGATGATCGACGGGGTCGCGATCTCGAAGATGAAACGCGCGACATGAGCCATTGCCGGAGCGAATCCGGCTTCTCCCGCTCCGGCGCTGAACAGTGCGAGGAGCAGAAGAGCCGATGCCCCGGCGACCCAGATCGAAGCGCGACGTCCATGCCGCAGTCCGGCATGAATGATCGCCGCCGGAACGAACAGCGACAGCGGTGAGATGAACATTGCCGACGCAGCGAGCGAATGGAGGGCAATGCTCCGCCCGATCCGCCCCGACGGATGATGTTCGTCCTGTTCCGCAACAGCTCTGTTCATTACCGTGACCATCGTCTCCGTTTGCTTAATCCGTTGCGAACGGAATCAGCGCAACGATGCGGGCGCGCTTGATCGCGATCTGAAGTTTCCGCTGGTGAAGCGCGCAGGTTCCCGAGATCCGGCGCGGAAGAATCTTGCCGCGCTCCGGAATGAACTGCTGAAGCGTCTTAACGTCCTTGAAATCTACATACTCGATCTTCTCGACGCAGAACTTACAAACTCTCTTGCGACGGAAGAAGAACTTCTTCTTGCCCCCGCCGGGTCCGCCGGAAGGGCTCTGGGTGCGTCTCTGTGGAGCTGCCATGTTCCTTCTCCTTTACTCGTTGCCCGGCTCGGTGGTCGGAGCCGCTTCGGTCGGTGCCACTTCGGCCGGAGCTTCCGGGGCAGCGGCGGTTTCAACGGGGACCGGCGTTTCTTCGGCCGCCGCGGGAGCTGGTGCTGCCGCAGGAGCCAATCCGGCAGGCGCCGGGCGAACGCGCTCTTTCTTGGGATTCTTCTTCGCGAGCTTGATCGCGCGACGGGTTTCCTCGTCGGTGCGAACGATCAGGTGGCGGAGAATCCGGTCGGAGTTCTTCATCTTCCGGTCGAGCTCGGAGAGCGCTCCCTCGGCGTTGAAAATGAAGAGGTGGTAGATCCCCTCGTTGAACTTCTCGATGGGGTATGCGAGACGGCGACGGCCCCACGGCTCTTCAGTAATGAGCGTCGCGGGAGTGCTCTCTCCAATGCCTCGAAAGTCATTGATGAGTGCCGTGCCTTCTTCCTCCGGTACTTGCGGAGAAAGGATGAACAGGACTTCGTAAGTCCTCATACGTCCTCCTTCTGGCCTAGCGGAGCCCTGTCTTTTGCAGGGCTCAAGGAGCTACCAGATTGTCAAAAGATTACCCGGCCCGATGGGCCAGGGGTGCGAATCCTACAAGAAAGGTCCGTGGGGGCCAATTATTCCGGGTGGGCGGGCATTGCCCCCTCCCCGCGGGACCCCAGGTAGCGGCGGATTTCGATCCGCCACCCTCGCTTCGTTCCGAGCTCGCGCGTTCTGGAGCTACGACCCCTGGATGGATGCTCCGTTCTGGAGCTACGACCCCTGGATGGATGCTCCCCGGATGAATGCCCCATACGTCGTACCGCTTCACACCGCTGGATACGGGACATCGGAATGTCCCGCTACTTTTTCTCCGCAGGCGCATCCAGTTTCTCGATCATCGCTTCTGACGGAGGGCGCTCTGCCTGGAGTCGTTTCGCGACGCCCTCCGCCTGGCGCATCACACGCAGCACGTTCTCTCCGGCGATCTTCCTGATATCCGCGTCCGTGTAGCCCCGCCGCATCAGTTCGGCGAGGAGATGAGGGTACGCCTCAACGCTCTCGAGACCGGACGGCACTGTTGTGATCCCATCGAAGTCGCCCCCGATCCCTAGATGATCGATGCCCGCCATTTTTCGAATGTGATCGACGTGATCGGCCACGTCACTCAGCGTCGCCAACGGCGCCGGGTTCTCCTTTTTCCACGCTTCCAGCTCATCGGCAGCGCGCTTCGGATTCCCGACGTGAATGTACTTCTGTCGCTCCTCGACCGCCTTCTGATCGGCAAAGTGATTCCGCACCACCTGGCTCACGAATGACGGAACGAACGTCACCATCACGACCCCGCCGTTGTCTTTCATTCTCCTGAGGACCTCATCAGGTACGTTCCTGGGATGGTTCGAGACCGCGAAGGCTGACGAGTGCGAAAAGATCACCGGAGCCTCGGTGACATCGAGTGCATCGTTCATCACCTCTGCCGAGACATGGGACAAATCGACGAGCATGCCGAGTCGGTTCATCTCTCGAACGACTTCTTCCCCGAACTTCGTCAGCCCCCCATGCGCTGGCGCGTCAGTGGCCGAATCCGCCCAGTCCACCTTGAGACTGTGCGTGAGCGTCATGTACCGCGCGCCGAGTTGATACGTCATACGCAGAACAGCGAGGGAGTTTCCGATGGAGTGGCCCCCCTCCATCCCGATCAGCGAAGCGATCTTTCCCTGTTTATGAATCCGGACGATGTCGTCAGCAGTCAGCGCGAGCTCGAAGGCCTCGGGATACGTCCTGACCATCTGGTGAACGACATCGATCTGCTCGATGACGGCCTGAACTCCCTGGGATCCCATCTCCGTCGAGGGAATGTAGACCGACCAGAACTGAGCGCCGACTCCTCCCCGTCGCAACCGGGGAATGTCGGTATGCATCGAGGGTGTCAGTGCAGAGGTATCTCGCAGATCGATCTGCGAGAGCTGGTTCTTCACACGCTCGTGGTATTGCCACGGCACGTCGTTGTGGCCGTCGACGAGCGGCACCTCACGAAGAATTTTTCGAGCGCGTTCCACCAGTGGATCGCTCTCCCTCCCGTCTGCAGCGGGACCTGAAAGTACTCCGAGCGTCAGAAACGCGACGGCGATGCGGCGACTCAATGGCTTCATACAGGCTGTCCTCGATGTCGATTCTAAAGGATCGGGGAAATGCTCGGGCTTTTCCGTGAGCTATCAATATTGGAACACCATCTTTCATCGAACTGAATCGGCGTGTGATTTGCAACAGCCGTCGCTCGACACGAGCCAGCATTATCGTCCATCTGTTCGTGTCTGGAGACAGGGAGACCACTGCGCAATGTTGCAATCACCCCCCTCGCCCTGCGTCCTCCTCGTAGAGGACGACACTTCGCTCAGACAATCGCTTTCCATCCATTTCGAGAGAGAAGAGATCAACGTCGACGTTGCCGAGGACGGCGCCGAAGCAATTCGCCTGCTCGAACTGAGGACGTACGATGTGATCGTGCTCGACCTCAATCTGCCGAAGGTTAGTGGACGGGAAGTGATCGATTTTCTCGCGATGAATCGCAATCACAGGCCGCAGATTGTGGTCATCACCGGAGAGGATCTCGACAACGCGGCATATGCTGAACCCTCGGTCGTTGCTCGCACATTCACCAAGCCGCTCGACTTTTCGGAGCTTACGAAGGTAGTGCGCGAGCTCTGCGCTAAGAACTGAGGCCTGCGCAGCTGAATGTGTCATCCTGAGCGCAGCGAAGGATCCCCTTACCACTCGCTGGATCGCAAGCTTCGGGGGGATCCTTCGCTGCGCTCAGGATGACACTCTCGTCGCGCAAGTTGACGCCATTGCGCCTCAGAGCGCGCGCCGAGTAGAACGTGGAGCCGTTGACTGGACTTGAACCAGCGACCTGCTGATTACGAATCAGCTGCTCTACCAACTGAGCTACAACGGCTTACGTAAACCGGAATCCTGAACAGGACGGCGCGCCATTATATTCATCCCGGGCGTTCTGTCGAGCGCGACCGTGAGAACGCGCTCCTGTGAGGCCTGCAGGCCCTATGTTATGCTCCGCGGACGCGCCCCTAGCTCAGCTGGATAGAGCATCAGACTTCGGATCTGAGGGTCGGGGGTTCGAATCCCTCGGGGCGCACCACCCTCCCCGCCTCAGCATGGAACCTCTACATCGGCGGAACCGTCTTGCGCCCGGCACGCTTCGTGTTTAACGCAAGCGCATGAAACAGATCACACTGCTCGATCCCGAGCTCGAAGTCATCGTCGAAGCACTCAAGGCACTCAGAGAATCGTATTCGCGCGAGACCGCCCGGAGGGATGACGTCGTGATGGTCACGGCCGTCGATGACGTTCTCCAGAAACTCTCGACCGCGATCGAAGCGCCACCTGAAACCTGAGAGCTACGTGTAGAGCCCGCCACTGACATTCAGCACGGTTCCTGTGATGTAGGAAGCCTGCTCCGAGGCGAGGAACACCACCCCATACGCAACATCGTCGGGGGTTCCGAGTCTCCTCAGTGCGATACGGCTTTCGAGCGCCTCTTTTGACTGTCCTTCGAGCGATTCGGTCATCGCCGTCTGGATGAATCCGGGAGCCACGGCATTCACCGTAACGTTCCTCGAGCCGATCTCGAGCGCAAGCGACTTGGTCAATCCGATGACGGCCGCCTTGGACGCTGCGTAGTTCGTCTGGCCCGGATTTCCCATCAGCCCGACAACCGAGGAGATGTTGATCACGCGACCCCACCGCGCCCTGATCATTTTCTTCACGACTTCCTGCGTGATGTGAAAATTCGAGTCGAGGTTCGTCTGCAGCACACGCGACCAGGCGTCCGGCTTCATGCGGAGAAACAGATCGTCCTCGGTGATCCCCGCGTTGTTGACCAGAATGTCGATCCGTTCATGCTTCTCGATCAGCTCCCGGACGCGATCGCGCACGTCGGGCGCCGTAATGTCGAGCTCGACACCATGAGCCGTTCCGCCGGCTTCCGAAATCGATTTCGCGAGGGCTTCGACCGCTTCGCGACTTCGGGCTGCGCACAACACGGTCGCCTTCGCTTCTCCCAGCCGCCGCGCGATCGCCTCGCCGATACCGCGCGAAGCTCCAGTCACCAGAGCGACTTTCCCCGTCAGATCGATGTTCATTTCTGAATGGTCTCCTGTTCCAATGTCCTTAAGGCCTGCGAACGACCGCGTGTCATCCTGAGCGAAGCGAGACTATGTGAAAACTGCCGCAGTGTCATCCCGAGCGTCGAGCGAGGAAGCTTTGGGCAGGTCCGCAGGATTTGTCATCCCGAGCAAGCGTGGGTGGGCGGGAGGGGCGAGGGATGGTACAAACCGGGTACCCTCTTTACAGAAAACTCGGAACCTCCTTTACACGTTGGCTGACATCATGGATCGCAAGGAGACAAGGCGATGCCATGGAGAGAGGCGACGAAAATGAGTCAACGGATCGAGTTGGTAGAGAAGT
>JBGSYJ010000267.1:0-6471 GCA_041750915.1 Thermoanaerobaculia bacterium
GGGAGGGGCGAGGGATCTCACGTGATGGTACATATTCAACTCGAGGAGACGCAGTACGACTCTTCCGTGACGAATCAACTATGTACTATCGCCGGAGATCCCTCGCCCCTCCCGCCCGCACGACCAGGCTCGGGATGACAAGTCCTGAAGATCATCGCACCGTGACGCGAGGGACTGTTGCGTCGTCGTCTCTATTCGTCGTTCGTCATTTGAATTCAGGACTGGAACTTTCACATGACTGACTCTCCCGATTTCGTCGAGCTTCACGAAGACCTCTCCGCCAGCCCTTACTGGAACGAGGATCTCGCACCGACGCCGCTCTCGCGCCGCACATGGTCCACCTACAACATCGCGGCGCTCTGGATCGGGATGAGCGTCGTCATCACGACCTACACGCTCGCATCGGGGCTGATGATTCAAGGGATGAACTGGTGGCAGGCGATGCTCACCATTCTGCTCGGCAATGTGATCGTGCTCATCCCGATGGTGCTCAACGCGCACGCAGGCACGAAGTACGGTGTTTCGTTTCCCGTACTTGCCCGGGCGAGTTTCGGAGTACGCGGCGCGAACGTCCCTGCAATTCTGAGAGCGATCGTTGCCTGCGGATGGTTCGGCATTCAGACGTGGATCGGCGGGCTCGCGCTCAATGCGCTGATGAGCGCCGCATGGAGCGGGTGGGCGACGGTGCCGAACGGCCTCTGGATCGCGTTCTTCGCGTTCTGGCTTCTCCAGGTTGCCATCATCCTCAAAGGGATCGAAGGCATCCGGATCCTTCAGAGCTGGTCGGCTCCGCTGCTGCTCGCCGGTGGCGCCGCACTCCTGATCTGGGCAGTCCGCAACGGTGGAGGCCTCGGCAATGTTCTCGCTGAATCACAGAAGCTCGAGCAGGGACAGACACCTTTCTGGACGCTCTTCCCCGCCGCACTCACCGCGAACGTTGGCTACTGGGCGACGCTCAGCCTCAACATCCCCGACTTCACACGCTACGCGAAGAGCCAGCGCTCTCAGGTCATGGGACAGGCATTCGGACTCCCGACGACGATGACTCTGTTCGCCTTCATGGGTGTCGCCGTGACGAGCGCGACGATCGTCGTTTTCGGTGAAGCGATCTGGGATCCGGTCACACTGATCACACGAATTGGAAGCGCGCCGGTGATCATCTTCGCCGCCGTCATCGTTCTGATCGCGCAGGTAACGACGAACATGGCAGCGAACGTCGTCTCGCCATCGAACGACTTCTCCAATATCAATCCGCGAAAGATCAGCTACGTGACCGGCGGAATCATCACGGCTGTCATCGGCATCGCAATGATGCCGTGGAAACTCTATTCCGATGCAGCGGCCTACATCTTCACCTGGCTGATCGGATACTCGAGCCTCATGGGCGCGATCGGCGGGATCCTGATTGCCGATTACTGGCTTCTGCGCCGGCGCCAGCTCTCACTTCCCGACCTGTACGCGGAGCGGGGAGCCTACAGCTACAGCAACGGGATCAACTGGAAGGCGATTACCGCCCTCGTCGTCGCCATCCTTCCGGTCGTTCCGGGATTCATCCGTGCCGCGACGACCGAAGGCGGGCAGGTGACGGACCCGAACGTGTTCGATACGATCTACACCTACGCTTGGTTCGTAACGTTTGTGCTAAGTGCAGTCATTTACCTGCTCCTCATGAAACGGGAGCGCCAGTGAACGCGTGTCATCCTGAGCGCAGCGAAGGATCCCCTGAAAACCGGCGTCGGCGCTTCGAGGAACGGGATCCTTCGCTTCGCTCAGGATGACATCCGTTACTATTGCCGATCGAGTCGGAGGCCCGGGTGGGGGGGCTCCTGACTACTGACTACTGACTACTGACTACTGTTTCCAAAGGAGACCCGATGCCCCGAATCGTAAAATGCGGCCTCATTCAGACTTCGATGGCCTGCGGGGTCGACGAGTCGCTGGAAACCATCCGCGAGGCCAACCTGAACAAGACCGTCGCCCTCATCGAGCAGGCGGGATCTGAGGGCGTCCAGATCCTGAGCATGCAGGAGATCTTCACCGGGCCGTACTTCTGCGCCGAGCAGGACACGCGCTGGTACGACTCGGTCGAACAGATCCCCGACGGCCCAACCACACGCCTCATGCAGGAGCTCGCGAAGAAGCACGAGATGGTCATCGTCGTCCCACTCTACGAAGAGGACGGCAGCGGCATCTACTACAACACAGCCGCTGTCATCGACGCCGACGGCACCTACCTCGGCAAGTACCGCAAGAACCACATCCCCCACTGCGCACCCGGCTTCTGGGAGAAGTTCTACTTCAAGCCCGGAAACCTCGGCTATCCGGTGTTCAAAACGAGATATGCGGACGTCGGCGTCTACATCTGCTACGACCGTCATTTCCCCGAGGGCGCGCGCGAGCTCGGTCTCGCCGGCGCGGAGATCGTGTTCAATCCTTCGGCGACTGTCGCAGGGCTCTCAGAGTACCTCTGGAAGCTCGAGCAGCCTGCACATGCAGTCGCCAATGCCTACTTTGTGGGGGCAATCAACCGCGTCGGGTTCGAAGCTCCGTGGAACATCGGCGAGTTCTACGGTCAGAGCTACTTCTGCAACCCCCGCGGACAGATCGTCGCGCAGGCATCGAGAGACAAGGACGAGTTGATTACAGCCGAGCTGGACTTCGATCAGATCCGTGAAGTGCGGAACGTCTGGCAGTTCTTCCGCGACCGCAGGCCGGAGACGTACGACGGCATCGTGAAATTGTAGAGTTTCGCCCTTCAAGCCTCGTAGGCAGTGCCCATGTGGCAGGGCCCTCCGAGGCCCTGCCTTTGCGAGTAGTAAGGATGTACGACACCTGGAGCGCTAGCACTCTCCACGGAGGATGATCCAGTTTCGTACATCTTTACTATTCCGAAGAGGCAGGGCCTTGGAAGGCCCTGCCACATGTTCAGTTGGACTGCACTGCGATCAGCAGCACCGATCCGCCACCAGTGCCGGCCGCGAGGGTTCTTCCGTCCGGTGAGAACTGCAGGCTGTAGATGATGCCAGCCTCTCCCGGCTCGAGCTCGCTTTGCGGAACTCCGCTCGCAGCATTCCACAGTCTCACGTGGCGGTAGCTTCCGGTTGCGAGCAGTGGAAGTCGAGGGTGGAACGCGATCGAGAACGGCATGTCGAGGTCGCGGTGAGGGATGCCTCGCACGAGATCACCGGTGAGCAGACTCCAGACGCGTGCGTAGGAGTCATACGAGCCCGCTGCCAGGTTGTGGCCATCCGGCGCGAATGCGACCGACAGAACTCCTTTGGTGGGATCGGTGAATTCACGGACGAGCTCTCCATTGGCCGTGTCGAAAACTCTGAGGACGGTGTCGTTCGTGCTGCCCAAGGCCAGCCTGGTCCCGTCGGCAGAGAGTGCAATCGAAGGATTCGCGTTCCCGGCGATTGTGCGAACAGATTCCCCGGACGCGAGGTCCCACACCATCACACGACTGTCGATCGTCGTGTACAGCAGGCGTCCATCCGGCGAAAACAGAACGGACCCCACGAGCCCGGACCTTTCATGGATCGGTGAGCGGATCTCACTCCCGGACCGAGGATCGTGAAAGCTGATCGTAGATCCCGAAGAATCGTAACCACCCACGGCAACCATCCGGAGGTCGGGTGAGAATGCGACCGCGTTGATCGTCGCGTCGGGCCGCGTGATCGTCGCGAGCGGTTCCGGCGCAGATGTTCCGCCGATCTGCCAGACGCGTGCTGACGAATCCCAGCTGCCAGATGCGAGCATGCTTCCATCAGTTGACCACGCAACGGAACGCACGCTCTCTGTGTGGCCGGGCAGCAGCGTCATGCCCTCCGGCGTTGTGGGACGATCCGGCTGTGCATCGATGGTCGTAGCAGGAAGTGCAGCAACCGGGCCCCTGATGCTCGTCTCATCGTCCGGACCGCCGCGTAGCCGGCCGAGAAACACGATCGCCGCGGATGCCAGAAGCAGGAGGAGCACGATGATGACCACGATGACCAGTGGCGCCTTCGAGCGCCGAACCGGGTTCTGCTGTTTGTTCGGACCCGCAGGCTCGGCTGCGGCCGGAATGGTCGTTCTCGACGGCATTGTCGTGGCAGCAACGGGTGTCGAGGGAAGAATCGTCGGTGCCGAACTGGTATAGGTCGGTCCCTGCGAGGCCCGCGCCGCGCCCAGAGCCCGCCGCATCTCGGTTGCATCGGTGTAGCGGCGATCGCGCATGATTGCCATAGCGCGAATCAGGACGGCACCGACAGCCGGCGGCACCTGCGGGTTGATCAACTCCGGCGACACGAGGGGATCTGGAAGCCCGTCCGATATCTTTCCGATGCGCGCCAGAACCCCTGGCGGCTGCGTCGCAGTCAGAAGGTGATAGGTCGTCGCCGCCAGCGAATAGAGGTCGCTCCGGCCGTCCGTGCCCTCAGTGCCTTCGATCTGCTCGAGCGGCGCGTAGTTCGGCGTGTATCCATAGACGCTGCGCGACGCGTCTTTGACGCTGGACTGTTCGGTGTACCCCTTGGCGAGTCCGAAATCGAGCAGGATGATTTCATCCCCCGGTGTAAGCTTGAGATTCTGCGGCTTGATGTCGCGGTGGATCACCGGAGGCTGGCGCGAGTGCAGGTATTCGAGTGCTGCGAGCAGTTCGTCGGTCCAGGTGAGCACGCGGTCGACTTCGAACTTCTCCCCATCCCGCAGCATGTCTCCGAGGTCCCTGCCCGGGATGTACTCCATGACGAGGAAGGCGGTGCCGTTCTCGATAAAGTGATCGATGACACGGGTCACGGATGAGTGCCGCATCCCGGCGAGAAGCCGGGCCTCTCTTTCGAACTGGCGCAACACTTCAGGCTTGTCGAAGGAACACTGCTTCAGTGCGACCTGGTTTCCGAGCCGCTCGTCCACAGCTTCGTAAACAGCGCCCATTCCTCCCCGGCCGAGGAGACCGACGACACGATAGCGTCCCTGAAGGAGATCGCCCGAGTTGATCATGATCCGCGCATTATCCCAAGCGCCGCTCGGGCGTGTCCAGAGTGTCCTCTTTGAACTGAGGATTGATTGGACGGTATGGCGAGGGATGAACCAAATGTCATCCCGAGCAAGCGTGGGTGTGTGGGAGGGGCGAGGGATCTCCGGCGATAGTACATCCGTGAGTCGTGATAGGCACGGGTGGGGGCGGAGGCCATAGGCAACTATGTACCATCGCCGGAGATCCCTCGCCCCTCCCACCCGCACAACCAGGCTCGGGATGACAGTCCGGCAGATCTTCGTGATTTCTCTACTTCGAGTTCGGCCCACCTCGCCTCACGGGCTGCGTCCAGGCGACGTGTCCGTTCGAGTCCGTCACCTTTGCACGCACGTACGTTTCATCGCCACGGAACTTGTAGACGGCCGGAGACGTCCTCACTTCCTGCAATACGGCTCCGTTCCGGCCGATGAAATGCGTCGTGTGACGGGCGCTGCCGCCCTGCCGGATCGTGATTGAGAGCCGCTCCGGGGTGACCGAATACTCCTCGAACTCGACGCCAGTCGAAGAATAGAACTCTCCCCTCTCCATCGCCTCGAGGATCGCGAGAGGGCTCAACTCCGCGGCGCGAACGACGACCCAGCCGCGGCCCGGCCGTGAAGCGTGCCTGTCCCACGGACGCTTGAAATGGTGTGCGTCGTCCACGGCGATTCCGTAGAGCGTCATTCCTCGCGAAAGAAGGATGTCCCAAACCTCTTCGAGCCCCGGAGCATCGCCACCTCCGAGATTGTTAACGAGTGGGTGGCCGTTATAGATCTCGAACAGTTTGTTGTTCTTCACCTTTGCGAGATCTTCCGCGGAGATTGCCCAGCCGAAGTTCGGATGATTGATGTGAGGCACTCCGTCAGCTCGCCGGATCGCATCGACATTTCTCTGCACGGTGTCGGCGACGCTCGAACCGCCCTGCGGCTCGACGAGCCGCTCGAGATTCAGACCGTTGACATGGATCGGCTTCTCACCGAATCGATCCGTCACCTCGACTCCCGGAATCAGGATGAATTTCCCGGCGGCGCCATGCACGGCGTTCAAGCCGTCGACGTTCGTGAGGAAATTATGGTCGCTCAACACCAGAAAGTTGTAGTTGTGCTCCCGATACCACCGAACCACCTCCTCGGGCGTGCTGTCGCCATCGCTGTTGAGCGTATGGGCGTGCGTGTTGCCTTTGTACCAATGAAGCTGAGAAGGGGGATCCTGAGCGAGAACGGGAAATGCGATCGTGAGGAGGAGGGCGGCGATCAGAATTCGCATCGGCAGATTCTGCCACAACGAGCCCGGCGATCTTGAGGACTTGTCATCCTGAGCGCCGAGGGGGCAAACGAGCTTGTCATCCCGAGCCTGGTTGTGCGGGTGGGAGGGGCGAGGGATCTCCGGCGATGGTACATAGTTGCCTATAGGTCTCCGCCGCCACCCCCGCCCATCGACAAGAATCACGAATGTACTACCGCCGGAGATCCCTC
>JBGSYJ010000268.1:0-1633 GCA_041750915.1 Thermoanaerobaculia bacterium
AGATGTCCAGCCGCGGGCGCGAGATCCGGAAGTTTGACCGCGCTGTCCAGAGCATCCTGCGGTCGCGGACCATTTTCGACGGCGTGGATCCAGTAGTGATGCACGGCGGCATGTTCCGGATGAGTGTGCAGCAGATTTCGCAGAATCGCCTGGCCATACAGCTTTCCTTCACGCGGTCTTCCATCGGGGGCGTAGCTGCCGGTCGGGGTCGAGAGCGTGTTCGCCAGAAACAGCTTCGCATCGACGTCGTCCGGGTATCGATCGATCAGCGCCTCCATCTCGCTGATGAACGCAGATCGTCCCTTGCCGGGTTCCACGAGCAGCGATGCGGCCCGGATGTAGAACTGCTCGCGCTCACTTGCCTGCGGCGCGAGAGCGACCGCCCGCGCAAGCGCGGCGTCGCGTTCCGCCTTCATCTCCTTAGCGTTGTAGCCGAGTGCTGTGAAGAGGCCCCACTGCGGCATCGCTGCCTCAGGGTCGAGGCGCGCAGCTTCGCGGAATGCTCTGTACGCCTCGAAGTCCCAAAACGCATGAAGCATGTTGATGCCCTGATCGAAAAATGCCTGAGCCTGAGCCGATTGCGTCGTGATGGGGAAGTGACTGCTGCCAACGCCGCTCATGAGGGGCGGCGCGGTCATCGACGATGCTTCAAACGGAACGCCGCTGCGGCAATGATGAGCGGTCTGTTCAGAATCAGGAGTGCTCGAGAGAGCACTCGTCGCGAAGACGATTGTCGCGAAGGCGAACCGCAGAACTCGACCCATGCTGTTCATTGAAAACACACTCGCGGATGAAGAGCAGTTACGAATCGCGAAATCCCTACGTAGCGGCGGATTCCGATCCGCCGTTCTTCGGGATCGTCGGAACTTGCGCGTTCTGGGGCGACGACCCGGGATGGATGCTCCAGATGTCGTACCTCGTCACTCCCTGGAACGAGGGACATCGGAATGTCCCTCTACTGGTGCGGGTATACTGTCGCCTCACGAACGGAGAACTCGATGACAGGCGAAAAAATCTACGAATACGATCTCGATGTGGCCGGTGTCACAGACTACGGAATGAGTCTCGATGCAATCCTGGCCGGCACGGAACCACTTCCTGCGCAGGGTGCTCGCATTGACGTCGCTTTCGAGGGCAACGGCAGTGGCCGCGTGAGCGGACGAGTGCGAGGAATCGACTACGTGCGTGTGCGTGCCGACGGCCGCATCGACCTCGATATTCACGCGACGATCGAAACCGAGGATGGCAACCGCATCGCGCTGGCTGCCGACGGCGTGGCGGTTCCGCGCGCGGGTGAGCCGATTGCTGATCTTTGGGAAAACGTCACCCTCAGTACGGCGTCTCAGGGCTACGCTTGGGTCAACGCGCGCCAGGTCTGGGCTTTTGGAACCGTAAACTTCGCGACCGGCAAGATTCACGTTGAAGCCTGGATGCAATGATCGGCAAGACGCTGTCGCACTACGTGATTACCGCGAAACTCGGCAGCGGCGGAATGGGGGTCGTGTATGAAGCTGAGGACACGACTCTCGGCCGGCATGTCGCCCTGAAGTTTCTCCCGCCGGAGATGGCGCAGGATCCATCCTCGCTCGAGCGGTTCAAGCGGGAAGCGCGGGCTACCTCGGCGCTCAACCAC
>JBGSYJ010000269.1:0-12834 GCA_041750915.1 Thermoanaerobaculia bacterium
GGCGGACTGTCGTATGACGCTGAAGTGGTCTTCGATCACGACGGGATCAGCTATCAGGGACCACGCCCGATCTTCGGATCGCGTTTGCAGGATGAGGGGCGGGTGGCCAACGTTACATTCGCGCACTCGTTGTCGAAGAACGTTCCCGATTCGGGTGGGCGGTACCTGCTGCGATCGGGACCGCTCGTCGATCCGCTGACGACGGCGCCGGTCAGTTTTCCGTCGCCCGTGACGCCAGCCATCGAGAATGACGCGCCGGCGGGCATTCTGTTCGGCCGCGTGCTGGAAGGAACGAGCGCACCGGTTCCCGGCGCTGAAGTGAGACTCACGAGCGGTGCAACGCAGTTCGACATAACGAATGCCGCTGGCGTCTTCTTCTTCGAGTCGGTGCCGCGCGACCCTGAGGCCGGAAGGTCCGGCGCGTACACGCTCGAGGCTTTCGCGAACGGAAAGAGAACGAGCGTCACAGGCGCCGTGCGACTGCCGGGCCGCGTGCATCGCGTCGATCTTCTCTTCCTGGGACGTGGGCGTGCCGAGGGTGTCGTGCGGTATCAGGACGGAACGCCGGTGTCGGGTGCGCGGGTGATCGTCGGGAGCACGACGTTCAGTCTCGTCCGGCAGTCGGCAGCCGATTCTTCAGGCGCGTACGTGGTCGACGACCTTCCGGTCGGTCCGCTGACCTTCAGTGCGATCGATGCGGCCGGCAACGCAGTATTCGCTTCCGCAGAATTGAAGACCGCAGGTTCGCTCATCCGCCAGGACCTGACGATCCAGCGCAACGGATTCGCCCGCGCAGGCTCGGTGCGCGGAACAGTGAGGCGCTCCGACACCGGCGCCCCGGTTGCCGGCGCACGCGTAGGCGTCTTCAATAGCGGGCATGCAGTCGGCGAGACGTTCACTGCAGGCGACGGCCGGTTCGATTTTCCTATCGTGCCTGCCGGCTTCGTCAGCGTGCAGGCTTCCGAGTGGAATCTCTCCCGCGAAAGCACCCTCATCAACTTCGACCTCGGGGCCGATCAGACGCGCGAAGTCACGCTGACGCTGAACGTCGATCCCGCCGCACCGAGTGCAGTGCTCGAGGGGCAGGTGTTCATCGAGGATGCACTCTTCCCCGGAGATGTCTCGAAGTACCGGAACGCTTCCGGCGCGATCGTTTCCATTCAGGGGGGTGAGACCGCGGTCGCCGACGCTGACGGAAGGTTTTCGTTCCCCTCGATTCCGGTGACGTTCAGCGGAAGGCAGGTCTCGGCGCTCGACCCTGCGTCACAGCGCGCCGGCAGTGGCGTCGTTCCTGCGCTGAATCCGGCCGGCCCGAATCAGTTGCCGATCGTGATTCGCGGCACGTACGGAACGGGTCAGGTGCGCGTCCGACTGCTCAGCGCCACCGGCGTTCCGGTCTCGGGCTATCGAGTGATCGAGCCCGGATTTCCACCGATCGAGCTCGCAGAGACTGCGCCTGGCACCTACGAGCGCACCGGCATCGCAGTCGGCCGGTCCTTCGAGATCCGTGCAGTTCCTGCATCTTCCGGTGCTTACGGCGATCAGTTCGCGAGTGGAAACGTCAGGGTCGACTTCGCGGGACAGATTGCGGCGCTGACGTTGCGGTTGCCGGGACACGGGAGCGTTCGCGTGAAGCTTCGCTCCGACATCGATCTGATCGGCGACGTGATGCTTCGCTATCCCGCCTGGGACGAAGCGGAGCAGCAGATCGGATCTCGCGAGATCGTGAGATCGACGTCCGAAGGCGGCATCGCCGGATTCGCGACATTCAATGCGGTGCCGGCGCTCAGCGATTTCACAGTGTCGAGCTCGCATCCGCTTCACGGTCACGCATCGCGCAGCGGAAAACTTGCATACCAGGGTGACCTGGCAGAGATCACGCTGCAGCTCGACCGGCTCTCTTCGATACGGGGTGTCGTCTATGGGATCGACGGCGTGACTCCCGTTCCGGGAGCATCGGTGAGACTCGAGGACGGACGGCAGGATCAGGGTGCGACGCTGACGACGCTCGACGGCAGTTTCGAGTTCTTCAATGTTCCCGCGAATACGGCGTACCGCGTCATCGCTGAAGTGACGCAGGGGACCGTCTTCCGGACCGGAATCGCGGGAGGAAAGACACCCGAAGGCGGCGCAGCGATCGACAGCCTTGCAGTCGTGCTGCGGCGGCAGGGACGTGTCGAGCGGCGCGTCGTCTATCTGGGACTGAAATCCGATCCCGCAAATCCAGGCCAGTTCATTCCCGACGACACGCCGGACAATCTCGCCGACAACGCGCCCGTTCCGCTCGCCCGCTTCTATCTCAGAGAGCTCGACTTTCCGTCGCGTTCATTCGGAACGGCGACGGAAACGCGCGGCGCCGATGCAGCGGGACGCTTCTCGGTGAGCAACATCTTCGAAGGTCCGTTCCGCGTCTCCGCGTTCGATCCTGCAGATCAGGAACTGCGCGGCGACGTTCTCTCGGCCATTTCTGTCGAAGGCGAAGAGGTCAATGTCATCATCGCGATCGGTACCGGCGGTATCGGATCGATCGCTGCGACCGTCATTGATCCCAACGACGCCGGCGCACCCGTCCCGCTCGCCGACGTCACGCTCTATCGCGACGGGAAGATCTTCGATCTCACGACGAGCGACGCTTCCGGTGTCGCACGCTTCACCGATGTTCCCGCCGGCGACTACGCAGCCTCGGCGTACGCGCAACTGCTCGGGCGTTCAGGAAGCACGGGCGGAATCATTGTCTCCGCTCTGACCGAGACCAATGTCACGATCCCACTGGAACTGAGCGGGGGCGTCGACGGGATGCTCACCGATCCCGAGAAGGGTGACGCAGGAGTCCCCGCGACGCATGTGACGCTGACGGCGCCGAACTTTGTGACGCGAACGACGACCGGCCCTGATGGCGCGTTCGCATTCGACGGCATTCGCGAAGGCCCCTTCACGCTGTCCGTGGTCCAGCCGCAGACCGGGCGCCGCGCAACGGGTGCAGGCAGCGTCACGGCGGCAGCACCTCGCCCGTTTGTGCCGCTCCAGCTCGAGCCGACCGAGCGGCTGCACCTCGAGGTCTACCTTCCCGACGACGGCGGCGCGAGGTCGAGTGTGCTTGCTCCGCCGGTCCGCGCCACCGTCCGCCAGTTCTGTGCCGGTTGCCTGCCGGAGCGAAACGCGGAGGGAAATCCGATCGCCTTCGACGGCGTGCTCGAGCGCGAGGACTATCACATCGAAGCAGAGGAGATCGGCGGCGAGCGGCGGCGCGTGGCGTTCAGCGGACGCTTCCCTGTCGGCGCATCGATCAGTCCCGTGCGCCTGGTGCTTCCGGCGTTCGGCAGGGTGGAAGTCCTCGTCACGCAGAACGGCACTCCGCTCGCGAACGCGCGCGTCACGATCAGCGGCGGCGGTAGAACGGCCGTCGTCTTTACCGCGCCGTCCGGTGTTGCCGTGGCCGAGGGGATTCCGCTCGGCAGCATCTCCGTGCAGGCGGTTTCACTTGACGGATTGCTCTCGGCGTCAGCTTCGGCATCTCTCGTGTCGCAGGGCACGCCTGCAACGCTGACGCTCGCACTCGGGTCGTACGCTGGAATCACCGGGCTCGTGGAAGCGGAAGCGGGCGGCCCGTCCACCGGTACGCGCGTGGTTGCGAGCTTCACGGGCGTCACGCTCGAGAGCCGCGCCGATTCGTCCGGCCGCTACACCTTCAACGGAATTCCGGTTCCGCCGACGGGCACGGTCGTCGATCTGCTCTACATCGGTCCCGACGACACGACGACCGGCGGAAGCCAGCGCGTGACGATTCCTGCCGCGAGTGGAACTGCCGTTGTCGAGGTTCCGACGGTGAGGCTCGATTCGACTCCGCCGCGACTGCTGAGCATCTCGCCGGCCGACGGGTCGACGGACGTTCCGCCCGACAGTTCGATCACGCTGCTATTCAGCGAGCCGATTCGCGCCGATCAGATCGGAAGCAGCCACTTTCAACTCGCACCGTCCGATGGTTCGCCTCAGGTTCTGCCGATCTTCAGCGATTCGATTCTCGCAAACGGCACGCATGCGATCACGATGACGCCGCCTGCGCCGCCCGCAGGCCAGCAGTTCCCGCTGAAGAGCCATCTCCTCTATCGCGTCATCGTCTCGGGTGCGATCACCGATCGTTCCGGCCATCCTCTTCCCTCCGGAATCGGATCGGCGTTCACGACCTCGGATTACATCGGGCCGCGCGTGGTGCAGGTGATCCCTTCTCCGGCGCTGCCGCTGCAGCCGGCGGCGACGTTCCGCTTCCAGTTCAGCGAACCGGTCGATCCGGCGCCGTGGCAGACTGGAGGCGTCGGTTCGATTCGCCTCTTCAAGCTCACCACATTCGGCGACGCAGGCGGGATTGTGCGTGAGATTCCCGGCAACGCGAGCCTGGATCAGGCCAACACTGTTCTGGTCTTCGGGCCGCGGGAAGAGCTCGAGAGCGAGTCTTTCTATCGCATCGTCTTCTCGGGGATCCGGGACCTGCAGGGCAACGCGCTCCCGGAACAGACGATTCAGTTCTTTTCGCGCGACAACACCCCGCCGTTCGTGATCCTCTCGTTGCCACTGCCCGGCGGCTTCCCGCTGATCTCAGGAGTCGAATACGTTCTCGTGCCGCAGCTGAGAAATGGTGGCGCGGACGGTACGCCGGCATCGGACGTCGCCCGGGTCGACTACTTCCGCGTAGAGAATACGAACGCGGTTCATCAGTTCACGGCGGATGCAGCGCCCTTCTCGTACCGGTTCACGGCGCCGGAAGCTCCGGCGGGCGGCACGACGCTAACGATTCGAGCGGTCGCACGCGACCTCTCCACGAACCAGAGCGCGCCGGCGGAGATCGCACTGGCCGTACAGCCGAACGATCCCCCGGAGAACGTCGCACTCGTGCTGGCGCCGGTCGGGCCCGTGTTCGCGGGAACGACGGTGACAGGCGCCGTGACCTTCGAGGATGAAGGTCTCGTCGTCTCCGTGCAGCTCGCGGCCGAGGGCGTGTTCGCGAACGATGCACCGTACGAAGCGTCGGTGGCGGTGGAGCGCGAGCGGCCGGGCGTCGACCAGCCGTGGCCTCCGGCGTCGGTTCCGATCGTTCTGCCTCCGACCCTGAAGGGCGGATCCACCGTCGCGTTCACGGCCACCGTCACCGATTCGCTCGGACAGCAGGCGACGGCACTGGGAAGCGTGGTGTTGCTCACTGATGTCGACGCGCCGCAGATCACAATCACGTCTCCCGAAGCGGGACAGTTGTTCACCGAAGGAACGGGGGCGACGATTCCGGTGCGTGCAACGGTCACCGACGCCGGCGTCGGGGTGAACGTAGTGACATTGCGCGTCGATGGCGGCGCACCCGTGCCGATGACACTCGCGGCTGGAATCTATTCGGCGAATGTTCCGATCGGCAGCCTGGAGGGCACCGAGCCGGCCGACCGGACCTTCACCATCTCCGCATCCGATCACGCCGGCAACGAGAGCGATGCCTCGGTCACCGTTGCCGTTCAGGCGCTGAACGATCCCAACGCGCCGGTCGTGCGGATGACGTGCTCGACGAACGGTGCGATGTACCCCGCCGGATGGAATGCGCGCATTCGTTTTCATGCAATCGGAAACGCAGGAGGCAACCCTGCAAACGGCATTCAGAAACTCGAGATTTTCGTCGGCGATAGTGAAACGCCGGTGACTCCGATAGCGGTTTCCGGTGTGGCCAATGAGTACGAAGCCCTCGTCCCGATGCCGTCCCTGCCGGATGGATCGGTCGTCGCCGTGCGCGTCGTCGTGACGAATGTTTCCGGAGAGAATCGCACCGCGACCTCGAACGTCACGATCGTCGAGGGCCGCGTCATTACCGGCGACACGATCATCTTTCCTGCGGACACGGGCTACGACAACGAGACGGTGATCGTGCAGAGCGGCGTGCTGACGGTGATCGGCCCGCACACATTCGAGCGGCTGGTCGTGATCGGCGGTTCGGTCACGCATGCGCAGATCACCGCGACGGAGATGTACCGGCTGGAGCTTACGGCAGGAAGCATCTATGTCGCATGTAACGCAGCGATCGATGCGAGCGGCAAGGGATATGGGGTCACGTCGAATGGCCGAGCGATGACGTGGCCGGGTGTGTTCGACGGAGGAAGCGGTGCAGGCGCCGGCGGAAGTCACGGTGGAACCGGAGGCGCGTCGACGAGCAGAACATACGGCTCGATCTTCTTCCCCGATACTCCCGGCGCCGCGGGAGGCCACACCTCCGACTGCGCAAGTTGCTATCAGGGCGGTGGTGTGATCTCGATCGAAGCGGAGAGCATGCTGCTGGACGGTGATCTTCTCGCGAATGGTCGTGACAGCGACCGAGGGGCGGGCGCAGGTGGAAGCATTCTGCTCGTTGTTGACGACATCCGTGGACCGGGCGAGCTCGCGGCTCGCGGCGGCACCGGATGGAGAGCCTCAGGATCGAATTTCGAAGGAGCGGGCGGCGGCGGTGGTCGCATCGCCATCTACCACGATACCGTGACGCTTCCACCCGGCAATATCAGCGCTAGCGGCGGCACCGGCTACCTCCATGACTGGAGAGTCGGTGCACCAGGCACGGTCTATCTGAAACGAAACTCCGATCCTCTCGGAGCACTCATTGTCGCGAATGACTTCCAGTCGCCGAATGCGACCCCGCTTCCAACGATCGGGGAGCGCGTCGTCGATGCAAGATCTGTCGATTCGATCACCAGCACCGGCGCGGCCTTCAGCGGGCCCGATCACCTGCGCGGGCTCCTTGTCGCGATCAAGGGCGACCTGGACGTCACCTGGCCCGTTCTCGAAAACGATGCCGACACGATCACAGTCGATGTTTCGGCTGCGCCTCTCACTGCGGAGATCGGTGATCTCTTCCGCGGACTCTATCGTCTCTCAGGACTGAAACTCCGCAACGCGCAGACCGTGGTGAGCGACCACCTCCAGCTCGATACCGAAGTCGACAAGGATGCCTTCTCTGCGATCTTCGGCGCGAATCTCGGTGAACCATCTATCGACGTCAATGCGATCGTCGTCACGACGGGTGGAGGCGCTATTACCGTGACCGGTGCGACAGGCGCGGTCAGCGACCCTGATCAGCCCGTTCAGGTCACCGTGAGAAACAACCGCAGCGGTGCGACCTGGAGTGTGGTCGCGGGGTTCGATGGAGCATTCAGTCGCGCAATTCAGGGAGAAGGTGGCGACATTATCTCGCTGCGCGCCAGAGACACCCATCCGCTCGTACGCGAGACGGCTTTCGTCGACGTCGGCGTCATCGAAAGCAACCTTTCTGCGCCGGTGGTTGCTCTCGGACTGATCGAAGTGCGGACGCTGCCGTCGGGAGTGACTGTCGTCGGAAGTCCCGGCGCGGTCGCGGACCCCGATCAACCGATCCATGTGACGGTGAGGAACAGCAGAACAGGCGCCGGGTGGGCAACGACCGCGAATGCCGATGGATCATTTCTGCTCGCCGTGAATGGTGAGGCCGGTGATGTCATGGTGCTAAAGGCGAGGGACTCGCACACACTGCCGCGCGAGACGGAATTCGTCGCCGTCGGATCAATCGCCTCCAATGACCCGCCGGTTCTGGATCCTGCGCGCATCACCCTGAACGGTTCGCCTGTGGTCGGCGCGCCGGGAGCTGTGTCGGATCCTGACGTTCCGATCGTGGTTACGGCGAGAAACGACAGGACGCTTGCGACGTGGAGTGTGACCGCAGGAGTCGACGGCTCGTTCGTCATCGGAGTCGTGGGTGAGCCAGGCGACGCGATTTCGCTCGTCGCGAGAGACTCACATCTCTTCCCGGCCGAGTCCGCACGTCTCGTCATCGGCACTCTTGCCGAGCCGGAAGCGATCGAGATCGCTTCCACAGAATGGACGAGCGATCCAAATTTCAAAGCGCGCAGAGTTGCCACGAACGGTCACGCTCTCGCCGTTACCAGCTATCCGGTATCGTCCACCGATGGCGCAAGCGGTACCGTCGTCCTGCTCGACGTGACGAATCCTGTGCAGCCGTCGCTTCTGCGCACGCACCTGTTCCCGCGAGCGGTCCGCTCAGTGGCGATTGGCGGAGACTGGGTCTGGTTCGGGCACGAAGCAAATTCCACCAATGGATCGTTGGCAGGAATGAGAATCGAAGACGGCACCCTGACCGGTGCGTTCGGCGCATTCAACGGCCACGCGAACGCACTTGCGCTCTTCGACGAGACGCTATTCGTTGCCTACGGTCGAACGGTTCACGCGTTCGACGTGAGATCTCCTCAGTCACCGCAGCGGATTCGCGCCGGCAGCAATCTGGGCTCCGGCAATTTGATTACGGGACTGATTCCTCTCGATGATCGCTATCTGATCGCAATCAACCCACTGAAAACAGGCTCTGCCAGGGAAGACATCGTCGTGCTCGACTGGTCGGCGAACGATGTGGTCACGGTCGTCACCACGCTCGATATTCCCGACTTCGATGCAATCGACGCCAGCCTCTCGGGCTCCACCCTCTACGTGGTGAGCGACACCGTTGCGGAGATCGTCGCTGTCGATCTGACGAACCGCGCGGCGCCGGCGATCATCGGTCGCGAGCCGCTGCAATCACCGGCCGGCGGCATCGCATCGATTCAAGAGGATGGCTTCGTTGCCGATACCGTGAGCGGCCTGGCAAGCGTTGACCTGACCGATGCCTCCGGTCCCTCGGTGCGCGGCTATACCAGCCTTGCGGGCAGCGCAATCGATGTTGTGATTACCCCTGCCCACGCGTACGTTGCAACGGAGATCGGCATCGCCATCGTTCCTGCTCGAACGGCCCCCCTCATCGACCGCGCGCGCATTGAAGTGAACCGGGAGGGAGCGAATGCGACGGTCGATGGACGCGAGCGCTCCGTCATTGGGCTCGGTCCGATGACAGGCGCGATCCGGAACACGACGCGCTCGCTGGTCGTGAACGGAGTTTCCATCGCAGGCGATGGTTCATTCTCCACCTTGATCCAGGCAGAGTCGGGAGACGAGATCACGCTCGAGGTGATCGACGGCGGTGGCAAGTTGGCAGGCCCCGTGATCGTGGGAAGAGTTCCGTTCGGTCGCACCGTCACTCTCGACACGGTGTCGCTCGCGGAGCCGAACCACCGTGCGCGGTCTCTGGCGATCGAAGGTCACGACCTTCTCGTGTCGGATACCGTCTGGCCGCTCCTCGGGAATCGGTCGGAGACTATTCTTCATTTCAACCTTTCCGATCCTTCCCAGCCTCTGCTCGAACGTTCGATCGAAGCGATAGATGGCATCTACTCGACGGCCATCAGAAATGGACATGCGTACCTCGGGGAGTCCCCTCTCTCGACGCTCGATCTACGCGACCGGAACGCCTCGCTGCTCACACCGGAAAGCGAGCTCGGCACCGAAGCAGCCTTCGCCTTCATCGGCGATCTCATGATCACGTCGGCTCTAACTTTCTTTGATGGCCGCGTGCGGCTGTTTGACATCTCGAATCCCGCATCTCCACGCTTCATTAAGGATCAGACGGGATTCACCGAGGGCGTGTTCTCTCAATTCATTCCGGCGGACGGTGATCTGCTCATCGGACTCACACCCGAGGAGTGGGATGGGAATGTTGATGTCGTGATCTTTGACGCGCGCGATCCGGCCAATCTCCGGAAGCTCTCGGAGCTGTCGATCGCCGGCGCCAGCCCTCTGCGCGGCGCTGTGCAGGGCAGGTATCTCTATCTCGCGGGAATCGAGGGAAAACTCGCCGTCGTGGAGTTCTCCAATCCATCTGCGCCGGTGTTTCGCGGTCTGGTCGACACTCCGGGAGCGAATCCCCATGGGGTCGTCGCGCAGGGCGGCGATCTCTGGGTTGCGGATGATGTCGCCGGCCTGACGAGGTTGAGTCTTGCTGATCCCGCTTTGCCCGTTGTGATCGGCAGCCAATCTCTTCGGGGCGCCGCGTGGGACATCGTCTCGAACGGGAACACGCTGTTCGTCGCGCATGAATTCGGGGTGACGGCGGTGCGCGACATTCCCCTCCGGCCTGAGCTTCACACAGGCCTCATACAGATCTCAGGCACTGCGAGTGCCCGCGTCACCGGTGCGCGGGGCGCGGTCACGGGGACAGGAGTGTTATCACTTCAGCTGAGGAATCTTACGACGGGTAGTGTCGTCGCGGGAGTCACCGCGGCCGACGGCTCGTTCGTGATCGATATTCCGGCGACGCCGGAAGATCAGCTTTCACTCCAGGTTACTGACGTCGCGGGAAGAACGGCAGGGCCGTCCGTCCTCGGGCGGTTCCACGATGACAGTGCGATCGACGTGAGCTTCGCGATGAGTGATGCCGGGTTCGGACCTCGGGCGGTTGCGCGTGAAGGGGAGACACTCGTTATCTCTGACGCGAACTTCCCGTTCTCACCGGGATCCGACAAGCTCCTGGTGTTCGACGGTTCCGCCGACGATGCTGCGTATGTACGAACGGTTGCCGTCGGAAACGGACCGATCGCTGGAGTAGCGCTTTCCGGCGGGTGGGCGTTCATTGCCGACCGCAGTTTGAGCACGGTGAACGTTGGCGCAGGCGCTCCCGTATTCTCGGCGACGGCCGGACCTCGTCCCGAAAGCGCCGTTGCTGTCGCCGAAAACATGGCCTTCACAGGAAACCATGACGGCGAGATTCGGGTCTGGAACGTAGCCGATCCTTCGCAGCCGTCGCTCGTGAAGACCTACGGAGGGATTTCTCAACTTCTCGGGCGATACATTACACAGCTCGAGGCGCTGGGAACGGACTATCTCCTCGCGTTCACGCGGCAGCTCTACTTCGTGAATCAGCCCGATCGCGTCGTGATTCTCGACAGGAGAGATCCGAATGTCATCGTCGCCACCGGGACGCTGGCCGCTGGACATCTCGTGAACCCGCGCGGCGCCGTTCAGGGATCGCTTCTCTACCTGATCAATGACGCCGTACCTGAGCTCATTGTCGTCGACCTCTCGAATCCTGCAGCCCCGGTGATTCGAGGTCGTACAAACCTTCCGTTCAGCAGCCGGCGCATTGCCATCGATGGAACGACTGCGCGGCTTGCGGGTGGGTTCGGCGGCGTCATCACGGTCGACATCTCGAACCCCGATGCTCCGCAAGTGATCGCCAACGAGCATGTCGCTGAATTCGTGTGGGACATCGCGACGACTCCAGGCAGTGCATTCGTCGTCGACGGAAAAGCTCTCCGCACTCTGGAGCTTCCACCGGTCGTCACTGCTGCACGGGTCAGCATCGAAGCGCTGTCCGCCTCACTCGCAAGAGTGAGCGGCACAGCAGGAAGCGTCGCGGGACGCAAGCCACTGCAGCTCGAGATCTCGAATCTCGCGACGTCAGCCTCAGTGGTCGTTTCCGTGGCAGCGGACGGCAGCTTCAACGCGAGCGTTAGTGGCATTGCGGGACAATCGCTTGCCGCGAGAGCGACCGACCCATCGTCTCTCACCTCAGGTCCCGTCGTCATCGGGACCGTGCCGCCCTTCGCTCAGGACCTGACTGTTCGCCTGGAACGCATCACGCTCAGCAAGTCGGGACCGAATGCGCGCGTGACCGGCACCGCTGGAGCTGTGACCGGGACGATGCCCGTCAGCGTCGCGCTCGCGAACGTCGATCGCTCGACCTCCGGTACTCCTGCAACCGTCGCAACTGACGGCAGCTTCGATGCATTCGTCGCAGCCTCACCGGGCGAGTCGGTCACCCTGACCGCCACCGACACTTCCGGTTCCTCAGGCCCATTCACCCTCGGACGTCTACCGCTCGATCCGCCCGTCACCACGGCGATCACGGCGGCGATGACCGACTCCGGCTTCCGCGCAAGGACGCTCGCGGCCGATGGAACGAAGCTCGTCGTCGCGAGTGCAATCGATGCCGCCACGGGCCAGTCGGACAAGCTCGTCGTCTTCGACATCGCGAACCCTTCCGCGCCGGTACACCAGACGACTGTCGTCGCGGGTCGAGGACCGATCAACGATGTCATCACGTACGGTGGATGGGCCTTCGCAGCATCGAACCAGCTCGCCGCCGTGAACCTCGGAAACCCCGCCCAGGTTGCATTCTCTGACGCGCCGGAGAACGTACCGGCGACTGCCCTGGCAGTCCAGGGAACGTTCGCGTTTACAACGCACAGCGATAATTCCATACCCTTCGTGCGGATCCACGTGCACGATCTGACCGATCCCTCGCAGCCTCGCGTCATCGCCGAGGGGCGCGCTACCGGATCCGGATCAGGAGAAAACTCTGTTCGGATCACGGATCTGCTGTCGCTCGACGACGGCTTCCTCGTCGCGCTGAGTCCGAGCGTGACCGCCATTGGCGGGCATGACGTCGGATTGATCGATATCCGCGATCCGAATTACGCCGATCGAATCCTGCGAGTCGATATCCCCGGTCTGTCTGCTTACCGTGGATCGCTGGTCGGACGAAAACTCCACGTCGCCGGAGAGGACGGTCGCTATGCGATCGTCGACTTCACCGACATCTTCAATCCAATCGTCTCGCCGATCTTCACGACGGTCGGCGCGGCGCGCGGCATTGATCTCGCCGGTGATGTCGCCGTGATTGCAGCCAACACTGCCGTCGAGTACGTCGATACGTCGGCCGAACCTTCGCAGTCCACGTTGTCGACTGCCGTTCCCGCGGCCTGGGATGTCGCGCTACACCACGGAGTGATGTACGTGGCGAACGAAACGGCTCTCCTGACGTTCTCGAGCCCCGCGCTGCCCCCGATGATCGATGCAAGTCGCGTGACGGTGCAGACCTCAGGAAGCAGCGCACTCGTAACAGGATCATCGGGCACCGCACGCGGCGCGCTGTCTCTCACCGCGTCACTGCATGCC